>CALQSQ010000087.1 GCA_943333275.1 Akkermansia muciniphila | reverse complement strand
GTCGCTGATGCCTCATTGATGACGGAGAGGACCGTGTGGAAAGACGCGGCGCATACCATGTTCAACCTGTCAGAATTTATCTTCATCCCATGATATCACGAAAGTTTGATCAGATCGGCGGATGCCCGGGTCGAATACCCCGGCCGATGACGCGTCGCGATATGCTCCGGCAAACCGGTTCTGGATTTGGCATGCTGGCGCTTTCGGCACTGCTGCAGCAGCAGTCGGGCGCCTCAATCCATGCCCCACATGTCCGTGGTAATGCGAAAAGCGTGATCTTTCTATTCATGGACGGCGGGGTTTCACACGTGGATACCTTCGATCCCAAGCCATCCCTGAATAAGTATTCCGGTCAGCCATGGTCGGGTGACGCCACCCGCAAATGGCAGCCCAGTCCGTGGAAATTTGCCCAACACGGGCAGAGTGGCACGTGGGTCAGCGAGTTGTTTCCGCACATCGCAACCTGTGTGGACGACATCGCGGTGGTGCGCTCGATGAAAGCCCACCTGCCCATTCATTCCACGGGAGTATTGTTGCTGACCACCGGCCACAATCTCGCCGGGCGCCCGAGTTTGGGATCATGGATGAGTTACGGCCTCGGAAGTTTGAACGAAAATTTGCCCGGCTACATGGTATTGAGCTTTGGTCACGTTCCAGTGGGCGGCATGGAGGCCTTTGGCAGCGGCTTCCTCCCCGCCAGTCATGAGGCCACGATTGTCAGAGCGGATGGCACCGCGATTGAAAACCTGGCTCCTGCTGATTCCTCCGCGCAGCAGGACATCAAGCTGAATTTCCTCAGGCAGCAGGATGCGGATTTCGCGATGAAACTAGGAGGCAATGATGCCGTGGAGAGCGCGGTGCGAAATTACGAACTGGCCGCCCGCATGCAGTCACTGGTTCCGGATGTGCTGGACGAAACACATGAAAGCAAAGCCGTGCGGGAACTTTACGGTCTGGATGATCCCGATGTGAACACCCGCCTTTATGCAAGGCAATGCCTGCGGGCTCGTCGATTGGTGGAATCCGGTGTGCGCTTCATTCAGGTAAACTGCCCTTACGGACTCTCCAACGGAACGTGGGATCAGCATGGCGGGCTGAAGGCTGGGCATGAAAAAAATGCCCGGCAAACGGATCGCGCCGTGGCCGCGCTCATCAAGGACCTCAAGCAGCGTGGCCTGCTGGAGGAAACACTCGTAGTTTGGGCCGGTGAATTTGGACGCACGCCACACGCCCCCGGCCCCGACGGAAGGGACCACCACCCGGAAGGCTTCAGTATCTTCATGGCGGGTGGCGGGGTGAAGGGCGGAGTGGTGCACGGGTCCACCGACGAATTTGGCATGCATGCGGTGAAAAACATTTGTGAGATGCATGATTTCCACGCCACCATCCTGCATCTGGCCGGCATTGATCACGAGCGACTGACGTTCCGGCATGGAGGCCGGGATTACCGCCTGACCGATGTCAGTGGAAATGTGATCACCAGCATTATTGGCTGATTCCGCCAGGTTGCGATCCATGCTGGATGAATTGGGGATGAAGCCGGGAATGTCTGCGTTAGAATTTCAATAATTCGGAGAAAATTCAGATGGAAATGAAGGCATCCAAGCGACCGCTGAGTTCGTTGCCTAGCTGTGAACACCCGGATATCCATTTTGAATTGCTTGCTGCCCGCTTTCTGCTGTATGGCGCTGGGTGCCTGCGCCACCCGGCCCGTTACCATGCCCTCCAAACCTCCTCTGAAAACCGTAGCCCATGTGGACCTCCCCAGATACATGGGCGATTGGCGGGTTATCGCCATCATCCCCTACTGGGCTGAGAAGGATTGCGTGGACTCCATCGAGACTTACTGGCTGCAGCCGGACGGTAAAATTGGGAACAGTTTCCGGTTCCGAAAAAAATCCTTCGCTGCGCCGCAAAAAAAATTGTCCTTCACCGCCGAGGTCGTAAACAAACAAACCAATGCTGAGTGGCGCGTCCGGTTCCTGCCGTTTGTAAAGATTCCCTACTTCGTGCTGGAGCTAGATCCCGATTACCAGTGGACCGTCGTCGGACATCCGTCCCGGAAATATGGCTGGATCATGGCTCGGGATACCAAGCTTCCCGAAAGCACTTATCAGGCCATTCTTTCCCGATTGTCCGCGCAGGGTTATGATCCGGCACGTTTCGTCAGAGTTCCGCAACCATAAACCGTCCAACCGTGCCTTCAGCTCTTGCCCTTATAAAATCCTCGCTCCTGACGGTGCGCCAATGGTTTGATTCGGACTATTTTCCAGACGGCGCTGAAACAACCCGTGCCCGGGCCGACAAATTCGAATGGCGCCGATCCCTGCCGTTCGTTTTTTTGCATCTCGGATGCCTGGGGTTGTTGTGGGTCGGATGGAGTTGGACGGCGGTAGTGATCGCAACGGCCTTGTATCTGCTGAGGATGTTTGCCATCACGGCATTTTATCATCGCTATTTCTCGCATCGCACCTTCCGCACCAGCCGGGTGGTGCAGTTTATCTTCGCCGCGCTCGGCAACAGTTCCATCCAGCGCGGACCGCTCTGGTGGGCCGCCACGCACCGTCACCATCACCGGCATTCCGACACCGAGGAGGATGCGCATTCCCCGGTCACCAAGGGATTCTGGTGGTCCCACATTGGATGGATGACCAGCAGTCGCAATTTTCCCACCAATTATAAGGACATCCGCGATTTCGCGAAGTATCCGGAACTCGTCTTTCTAAACAGGTTTGATCTTATTGTGCCCGCCATCATGGGGCTTGGACTGTATGGACTGGGCGCATGGATGGAGGCGAGCCAACCGCAATGGGGGACGTCCGGCTGGCAGATGCTGGTCTGGGGGTTTTTCATCAGTTCCACCGTCCTTCTGCATGCCACCCTGTTTATCAACTCACTCGCCCACGTCTGGGGAAACAGGCCCTTCGAGACCGAGGACGACAGTCGCAACAATTTCTGGCTGGCGCTGCTCACGCTTGGCGAAGGCTGGCACAACAACCATCACCGCTACATGGGAGCCGCGCGCCAGGGGTTTCATTGGTGGGAGATCGATCCCACTTACTACGGGCTTAAAATCCTGTCCTGGCTGGGGATCATCTGGGACCTGAAACCGGTGCCCGCCAGCATTTACCGCGAAATGCACGGCGCATGAAACGGCTCGCCATCGTCGGTTCCGGCATCGCAGGCCTGGGTGCGGCCTGGCTCCTGCGGAACCACTTTGCCATTACGATCTATGAGCAGCAGGCCCATCTCGGCGGTCACACGAATACCATCACCATAGATGAAAATGGTCGTTCTGTGCCGATCGATACCGGGTTCATGGTTTTTAATCACGTCACTTATCCGAACCTGACGCGGTTCTTCTCAGAACTAGGCGTCGCGACCAAACCCACGGACATGTCCTTCAGTGTCCAGCACCAGCCCAGTGGTCTGGAATATAACGGGGGCAGTCTCGGGCTTCTTTTTGCACAGCGGAAAAATTTGCTGAACCTCCGCCATTGGAAAATGCTGATGGCCATCAATCGATTCAATGCCGAGGCTGTTCCGGCGATGGAGGACGCGCGCTATTCCGCCATGACGCTGCGGGAGTATGTAGAGGCGAGAGGGTATGGCGATGACATGTGGGAGCGGTATCTGGTTCCGATGAGCAGTGCGGTCTGGAGCACGCCTCCGGAACTGATGTCCCAATTTCCCGCCGTAACCTTGCTGCGTTTCTGGCACAACCACGGTTTCCTGGGCCTGCACACGCAGCATCCCTGGTGGACGGTTTGCAATGGGGCAAAATCGTACGTCGCTAAGATCAAGGCTGGTCTTGTTGAAAATTTGGAAATTCGCCCGCGTGTGACACGCATTGAGCGAACCGCCGCAGGTGTGACCGTTACCACCGCAGACGGTCACACGGACGTGTTCCCCAAGGTCATACTGGCCTCTCATGCGGATCAATCGCTTGCCCTCCTGGCCGATCCCACCCCGCTCGAAACGAGGCTGCTCACACCATTCAAATACCAGCCGAATCTCGCCACCCTTCACACCGACCAGCGCGTCATGCCCCGGACCAGACGGGCCTGGGCGGCGTGGAACTACCGGTATGATGGTGCCGGAAGACCGAGCACCCATTATTGGATGAACCGGCTGCAGGGCGTTTCCGAGCACGTGCAGTATTTCGTTTCCCTGAATTGCCGGGAGGAAATTGATCCCTCGAAGGTGCTGCGTCACATTGAATACGAACACCCCCTGTTTGATCTGCCCGCGCTGGCAGCCCAGGGGCGCCTGCCGGAACTCAATCAACTGAGTCCGGATCAATCCACCTATTACGCTGGGGCCTGGTTCAAGTATGGATTTCACGAGGATGGTTTCACCAGCGGTCTCCATTGCGCCCGGGCCATTGCCGGTGAAAGCTTGTGGTCATGAAACTCCGCTCCTGCCTCTACGAATGCAAAGTCATGCACCATCGGTTGCAGCCCAGGGAGCACCGGTTTGAGTATCAATTGTTTTACCTGGCCCTGGACCTGGATGAAATCGACCAGGTCGCCAGTCAGGTGTGGGGATTCTCCAGGAATCGCTGGAACCTTTATGAATTCAGGGATCGCGATCATTTGACGCTTCCCGATAAAGCCGATGGCTCGGTAAAGGAGCATGTGCTCGCCTGGATTTCACAGCAGGGTCTCGATCTTCCTTCCGATACCAGAATTACCTTCGTAACCCTCCCGCGTGTTCTGGGCTACATTTTCAATCCCGTTTCGTTTTACTTCTGCGAAGATCAGGCAGGCGCCACCCAATGCGTCGTGGTGCAGGTGGGAAATACGTTTCGGGAAATGAAGCCCTACTTGATTCGCGAACCGGAGCGCCCAGGGTTTTTCCATTTGGTGACCCCGAAGCATTTCTACGTTTCGCCATTTTCGGAGTTGGACCTTGCCTTCGATTTCAGGGTCAGGGTTCCGGATGAGCAAATGGAAATTCATATCGACGATCGCAAGGGCGATGCCCTGGTGCTGCTGAGTGCGCTCATTGGTAAACGCCGGGAATTCACAACCGGGCGCCTGGCCTGGCTCACTCTCAAATTCCCCTTCGTCACTCTCAAGGTCATCTTTCTGATCCACTGGCAGGCCTTCCGTCTCTGGTGGAAGGGGCTGCCGTTTCATAAAAAAGCCGACAACCAAAACCTTCAGAAGGACGTATACAACCCCTATCTTAAATGAGCGCGACGCAATCCACCGGGCTGCACGAAAACTCCTCACCGATGAATCCCATGAACAAAACCCAAGTGCTTCCATCCAGTTCCGCCCAGACGACCGCTCCATCCTTCTCGCTGGCCCGAAGGTTGGTGTTGCCGGTGCTGCAACGCATGAAGGAGGAGGGGATGACCCTGACGCTTCCGGATGGTTCGCAGCAATTTCTGGGATCACGTGATTCGTCCGTGCAGGCCGAGATGACAATCCATCAGGATGCATTTTTCCAAAAAGTCCTGCGTTTTGGGGACATTGGATTTGGAGAAAGCTATGTGGATGGTGACTGGGACACTCCGAGCATCGAGCTAGTCATTGCCTGGGCGATTGCCAATATCGACCACAGTCCGGGCATGAGCGGCAGCAAGGCCACGGCGATGGCGCTGAATTTCCTGCGCTCGACCAACCGCATCAAGCACCTGCTGCGTCCGAACAACAAAAAAATCGCGGAGCGCAATATTGCCGAGCATTACGACCTGGGGAATGACTTCTACAGGCTTTGGCTGGATGAGACACTGACCTACTCCAGCGGGCTCTTTGCCTCGCCGGAGACCACCCTGCATGAATCGCAACTGGCCAAGTATGGGGCGCTTTGTCGCAAGGTAAAACTCTGCGCCACCGATCATGTGCTGGAAATCGGCACCGGATGGGGTGGCTTTGCCTGCTATGCCGCGGAGCATTATGGCTGCCGGGTCACCACCGTAACGATTTCCGAAAGGCAGTTCGCTTATGCCACCGAACGCGTGGCCAGGGCCGGGCTGAGCGACCGCATTGAAGTGAGAAAACAAGATTTCCGCGACGTGCCAGGCCAGTTCGACAAGATTGTCTCCATCGAAATGATGGAGGCACTGGGTGACAAGTATTTGCGACCCTATTGCGAGCAACTCCACAGGTTGTTGAAACCTGCTGGCATGGTCGGCCTGCAATACATCACGGTGCCGGACAGCCGTCATGCCGACTTGCGACGGGGAGTCGATTGGATTCAAAAGCACATTTTCCCCGGCTCACTCCTGCTCAGTATCGGGCGCGTCAGCCAGACCCTGCAGAAGACGGGGGATCTTTTCCTTCATGACTTGCAGGACATTGGGCTCAGCTATGCACGGACCCTCCACCTCTGGTGGGAAACCTTCAATTCCAAATTGCCTGAAGTGCTCGCCCTGGGGTTCGATGACGCCTTCATCCGCAAATGGAACTACTACCTGCAATACTGCGAAGCGGCCTTCGCCACTCGCAACATCAGCGTGGTCCAGGCCATTTACACAAGACCCAACAACCCGCTGCTCTGCTCATGATCCTTTTTCTGCGCACATTATTTATCGGAATCCTGCTGGCCATGATCGGAGTCACCTCCTGGGCCAGCTCGGAGGTGGCCCTTTGGAACACGCCGTGGGCCGTCGCCACGCATCCCTGGTTTATCGCCACGCTGTTTGATACGTATTTTGCCTTCCTGGCCTTCTGGCTCTGGGTGGCCTGGCTGGAGAAGACCTGGCTGCGTCGCATCAGTTGGCTGGTGGCCATCCTGCTGCTGGGAAACATCGCCATGGCCATTTACATGCTCGTCCGACTCTTCCGTTTGCCGCGCACGGCAACGATGGATGATGTGATCACGCGCCACCCATGAACCAATG
The DNA here is from genome assembly GCA_943333275.1 of Akkermansia muciniphila. GTDB lineage: Bacteria > Verrucomicrobiota > Verrucomicrobiia > Verrucomicrobiales > V1-33 > JAGNEJ01. The sequence continues at coordinate 18,279 of CALQSQ010000087.1, read as the reverse complement.
CACTCCATCCCTCTGGCAGCGCCGGTTCGTGCAACCGATCGTTCAGCAGTTCCGTCAGGGACTGTCCGCCGAGCGGATCGCTTTCACGTTTGCGGCGGCTGGGACGGCGGGAATGTTTCCACTGCTGGGATTTACAACTTTTCTCTGCGGCTTTGTTGCAGTGCGGTGGAGATTGAACCAGGCGCTGATGCAATTCCTCTGCCTCTGCATGTATCCATTGCATTTGGCGACGCTGCTGCCGTTTTATCGATTGGGTGAAAGTTTGTTTCAACAGCCGAGGATTGATTTGAGCATTCAGATCATTCTCAAGGCATTCTTCGGGGATTTCCCGCATTTCTTTCAGAACTATGGGATGACGGGCGTGCGTGGTGTCATCGTTTGGGCGCTGATCTCGGTACCTTTGGGAATGCTCATCTATTTCATCGCCAGGATCCCGCTTCGTGCCTGGTCCGGAAGAGTCAGGCTCGAGAGGGCCGCAAAGCAAAACGACCCTCAACCCTGTTCCACCCCATGATTTCGATCCTCCTGCTCAGTGTTGCGATTGCGATGGGATACTTTTTTCTCACCTGGTTGTTGAGTCTAAAAATCAGGAACTATGGTTTGCTGGATGTGGCCTGGTCCTACGGGGTGGCGATCTTGGCTCCACTCTATGCCATCGTGGGCAGTGGTTTGCCGATGCGCCGCTGGATTGGACTGGCTCTGGGGGCGGCCTGGAGTTTGCGCCTGGGAACCTACATTTTATTGAGGGTCATCAAGCACCATCCCACTGAGGACGTGCGCTACCAGACATTGCGCGCGCGCTGGCCGGGTGCGGGGATGTTTCTGTTGTTCTTTCAATTGCAGGCGGTGCTGGTCGCCATCTTTGCGATCCCCTTTCTGCTGCTCTCCTTTGATGCCAGGTGCGGGCTCGGCGTGCTTGAAATCCTGGGTTGGGGCTTGGCGGTGGTCAGCCTGGCGGGTGAATCGCTAGCGGATTCGCAACTGAAAAGGTTCAAACAAAACCCCGCCAACCATGGGCAGGTCTGCGCGGTCGGACTGTGGCGGTATTCCCGTCATCCCAACTATTTCTTTGAAGCGCTGATTCAGGCGGCCTTTTGTCTCATGGCCTGGTCCTCGCCCTACGGATGGGTGACGCTGCTGAGTCCGTTGCTCATGCTCTATTTCCTGCTCCGGGTGACGGGCATTCCTCTGACGGAAGAGTACGCCTTAAAGAGCAAGGGCGAAGCCTATCGCAAATACCAACGCACCACCAGCGCGCTCATCCCCTGGCCTCCGAAATCTCTATGAACCTGGATCAAATTATCGCGTCCCCTCTCATTCCCGATGCCCTCATCCGCGCAGGAATCCGCCGCCTGCTGGCCCAAACACTGAGCGAGCACTTCCACGATAACATCGAACAACAGCGCGCGGCCCTGCTGCGGTATGTCGCCGATCTCAAAACCCGCGGCATCGCCGAACAGACCCAGGCCGCCAATGTGCAGCATTACGAGGTTCCCACGGAATTTTACCTTCGAGCGTTGGGCAAGCATTTGAAATACAGTTCCGGCCTGTGGGAAGCCGGCACCACCTCGCTGGATGCGGCGGAGGCCGCGATGCTGAAACTCACCTGTGCCCGGGCGGAACTGACGGATGGCCATCGCATTCTGGAACTTGGATGCGGCTGGGGTTCTCTCTCGCTGTGGATGGCGGAGCATTTTCCCAACGCCCGCATCACATCCGTCTCCAACTCCCTCACCCAAAAGGCCTACATCGACGGCCAGGCTGAGCAGCGGGGGTTGAAGAATCTGGAAATCATTACCTGCGACATGAACAACTTCGACATCACCGCAGGTGAATTCGATCGCGTCGTGAGCGTGGAAATGTTCGAGCACATGAAAAATTACGAGTGCCTCCTCAATAAAATCGCCCGGTGGCTCAAGCCCGGCGGGAAATTGTTCGTGCACATCTTCACGCATCGTGAATACGCCTACCATTACGTTGACAAAGGGCCCAGCGACTGGATGACCCGCTACTTTTTCACCGGCGGGCAGATGCCCAGCGATGACCTTCTGCTGTATTTCCAAGACGACCTGCGGATCGAGGATCACTGGTGCGTCAATGGAACGCACTACGAAAAGACCGCCAACGCGTGGCTGGAAAACATGGACGCACACGCCGCAGACCTGAAGCCGCTATTCGCGCAGACCTATGGAGCCACAGAAGTTACCAAATGGTGGTCCTACTGGCGCGTCTTCTTCATGGCCTGCGCGGAGCTTTGGGGCTACAAATCCGGCAACGAATGGATCGTGTCGCATTATCGATTTGTGAAGCCGTAGGAGGCTCACCGGGGATGAGTTCATGGAATCAGAGGGTCCTGACTTGACTCCGCAACCTTTAGGGAGAGGGTGGATACACAAATCATGAAACCTATTGTCCTTCTCTTGCTAGGCCTGGCAAATCTACTCCAGGCACAATCCATCCGGTGGGAACCCGCGGAGCAACCCTGGCCGAGAGAACTCGGCAGTCATCGCGTCGTCGTAAGGGTCGCAGAGGTGGTTGACGCCGTTCGCGTGCATCTGGACTGGCGGAGGCGGGATCTGAATCCGACCAGCAAGGCGATTCTGGTGCATGACCTGAAAACGAATCAAGCTGTCGCCAATGTGCTGACAGTGGCCGTGGCTTCGGAATCGGGTGATCTAGTCTTTCAACCGACCCAGGGTGCGGGGGAATATGCCGTTTATTTTCTCCCGGTGAAAATTGAGGGAGGGGCTTTTCCACAAGGGAAATACCTCGCGCCGCAGGACCTCGCGGACCCGCAATGGAAGATCAAAGCCTCAACGGCCATGGCCAATGCGGAGCCCGTCCGCTGGGAGGCGCTCTCCGCGTATGATGCATGGAATGAAATGGAGGTGATTGCAACGGAGGAGGAGGAAGCTGCGTTTGCCAAACAGTTGGGGGATCTACCGATGTATTTCAGGATCGAATCACGCGAGCATCCGGTGAGAATGTTTGATCGATTGCCGGAACGATGGATCAAGGATTCGGCGACCCCGGTGATCTCGGCTCAGCCTGGAGAATATCTGGCATTTCAATTAGTCCTCTGGGTGCCGCCTGGCAAGCCATCCCAGACGCTGAGCGATGTCTATCTGCAGTCCTTTGCACCAGAGCCTAAAATCAGCACCCCGCAGAACCAAGGGGTCGCACCCGGCAAGGAGGATGCTGCAAAAATGCCGTCTATTTCATTCATACCCCGTTTGACCGAAGTGAAAACCATGACCGTCGAACCCGGACAGGTCAAAACGATCTGGTGTGGCTTCACCATTCCGGCGGACACAAGGGCCGGAGACTATGATGCATCCCTTCTGGTTTTCCGCAGTTCCGGAGTCACGGGGGCATCGCTCAAAGTCAAGGTAGCCGGGGAGCCATGGAAGGAGTCACTCCAAGTGGATGCCAAAAAGATGAATCGCCTCCAGTGGCTGAATTCGGCGGAGGCGGTGGACCATGAACCAGTGAAAGGATACGAACCAATTGCATTGGATGAAACCAGGCGTGAATTGAACATTCTGGGCCGGACGGTGGTGCTGGCTGACAGCGGTTTGCCTGCGCAAATCACCAGCCATTTCAATCAAGCCGTCACAAAGGTGGCGGCGGAAAACCATCTGAATTTATTATCGGGTCCGTTTTTGTTTACCACCGGATTGACTTCCGCCGGGATGATTTCAGAACCGCTTGAATTTGGAAGCAAGTCGCCGGGACTAGTTACATGGACGGTGGCGGGCCATGAAGGCACTGTCAGCTCCCGGCTGGATGGCTCGCTTTCCTCGGATGGAAATTTACAAATCCGGATCACCCTGACTGCCGGGGAGGATGTCCTGCTGCCGGATGTAAAACTAACGATTCCGCGTTCGCCGGAGAGTTGCGAATATGCCATTGGCATGGGCCAGGAGGCTGGATTGGCGAAGCCAGCCTGGGACTGGCAGTGGGACGTCGCGCATAAGAACCAGGACAGCGTGTGGCTGGGGGCCGTCAATGGCGGGCTGAGGATTCAACTGCTGGATGATCAGTATCACCGGCCACCCGTGAATATTCATTACGGACGCAATCCCCTGGTGCTGCCTTCGTGGGGCAATGATGGACGTGGCAAAGTGACGTTTGCAAATAACACCCTGACGGCAATTCTGGGTGAACGGAAGCTTCGCAAATCCCAACCTGGCAAGCGGGAGGATGGCGAATCCCTGGTGTGTTCGTTCAATTTACTGATCACGCCGTTTCATCCGCTGCGCACCGAAGAACAATGGTCCGAGCGGTATTACCATACGAACCAAGTGCCGCCGGACACCGCAAAATATCTGGACAGTGCCCGGGCAGCCGGTGCCAACCTGATCAATATCCATCAGGGAAATTCACTGAATCCCTACATCAACTATCCATTCCTTACGGCGGATCGACTCAAGGCCTTCACGGACCTGGCACATCAGCGGGACATGCGTGTGAAATATTACTACACCGTGCGGGAACTATCCAACTGGGCTCCGGAGCTATTTGCCATTCGCAGCATGGGCGATGCCATTTTGCCCCATGGCAAGGGCGGGGGGCATCCGTGGCTGGAGGAGCATCTCGCCGGTGACTACTGGGGGGCCTGGTATGAGCCGGGGGTTCAGGATGTGAGCGTCCTGACCAAGCCGACTGGTCCCTGGCTGAACTATTATGTGGAGGGATTGAAATGGCTCGTGGAGAAAACGGGCTGCGATGGGCTGTATCTGGATGATATTTCCTACGATCGCGAAACGATGGAACGGTGCCGCAAGGTGCTGGACCACTACAATCCGCGCGGCGGAAGGATTGATCTCCATTCGTGGAATGAATTCCATGACGGCGGGGCCTGGGCCCAGTGCGCGAACCTCTTCATGGATTCCATGCCATTTGTGGACAGGCTTTGGTTTGGGGAGGGTCATCATTACACAGGCCCTCCCGCGGAACATTTTCTGGTGGAGATCAGCGGCATCCCGTTTGGCCTGATGGGAGAGATGCTTGAGGGTGGTGGAAATCCCTGGCTGGGATTGGTTCATGGTTGCACAGGACGATTGGGTTGGGGCGGGAATCCGCGTCCGATCTGGAAACTCTGGGATGATTTCAGTGTCAAAGGCAGTGAATTCATCGGCTGGTGGGCGAAGGAGGTTTGTCCGGTGCAAACGGACCACGCGGAGGTGAAAGCGACCGTCTGGAAGCAATCGGGCCGAACGTTGGTGGCGCTGGCTAATTTCTCGGATAAAAATTCGCCCATCAAATTGAAAATCGACTGGCAGGAACTTGGTTTGAATCCTGCAAAAACTGGGTTTTATGCCCCGGCCATTCCAGAGCTTGGACAACGCGAAACGCTGTATCGCCCTGATCAAACTATTCAGGTAAAGGGATTTAAAGGGGTGGCCTTGATCCTCGATGAGAAGGCGCATGAAATGACCAATGCCTCCGGCGCGCTCGGGAAAGTAATGCTGGATGAAACCTTCTCGCCTTCAGCAGACCCGGAATGGAAAACGGTGGCCGCTGCGAATGCGGCGGCTGGCATCCGGATCGATGCAGGTCTGGTGCTGGAGGTTCCAGCCAATCTGCATGCCTTTCTCGAACGTCCGCTGCCAGAAAAGGCAGGGGCTGTGGCGGTGCGGGTATGGCAGGATGGCAGGGACGAGGGTCAGCAATGGGGGCCGGGGATCGCCTTGATCTGGACGGATGGCAGGACGCTCAAGACCAGCCTGCGAAAGGATGGTCGCATCACCGTGGCAAAAAATGGTTCTGATGACATGCCCGCCGAAATTTCCTCCAGGGCGCCCATGGAATGGACGATTCGTTGGGATGAGAAATCGGTCACCGTCGAGGCTGGGGGGCCGGCCATGGGGGAACTTCCGGAATTGCTGGCCACGTTTCCCCGTTCTGAATTTCCGGGACAGCCGCTTGCCGTCCGCATCGGTAAGATGCCGAATGATGCCTCGGCAAAGGATTTTGGGGAGGCAGGACCGGTGGGATTCAACCGTGTGGAATGGTTTAGAATCCACGAGCGCTAGGTTTCCCTAGCAGTGCAAGCTCAACCTCTAGCCAGGCTCACCCGCCTGCATGAGACCGCGCAGGTAACCTGCGGCGAATAACCTTCCCAGCATTTCGTAGCCGGGCGTTTCATTGGTCTCGCCAGCCATGCTCGGAGCATGGTCGGGACGGATGGTGCCTGTGTATCCAATGCTCTGGAGTTCACGGATCACAGAGGGCATGTGGATGGCACCATTGTCGTGCCAAGTCTCCACGAAGTGGGCTGCCGTGCCGCGGACATTGCGCGCGTGCACGAAGAAAATTTTATCGGCCAGCGAGCGGATGCCGCCAATAAGGTCCTCGCCTGCAGGATGAAGGGATCCCACGCAGTAACAGATGCCATTTGCCGAACTGGGCACGAGATCGACAGCTCGTCGGAGCGCGTCATTGGAGAAAATGATGCGATCCTGTCCCAGGAGGGAGGGGAGGGGTGGATCGTCAGGATGAAGGGCCAACCGGATGCCAGCCTCCTCAGCCAGGGGTAGCACATCATTTAGAAATCGTTCGAGATTCCCCCACAACTCCGCCACGGGAGTCGGCTGGGAGGGACGGCCATCAGCATCAGTCACGTTGCGTCCGACGTCTTCAAGATTGAATTCCGTGACCTTCGCCCCGCCACGTTCGATCACTTCCGCACTGGTGCGCTGCCAATCCTCGTCAGGCATCCAGTTGTAGCAGAGCACTTTCATTTCATTCTCCGCCATTAGCCGGATCAATCTTTTGAAATCCTCCACTTGAGCGTCTCGACCGGGCAGATTGTGAACCATTTTCAAATGAGGCACCTTACGCTCCAAATGCGTCAGTTTCATGCCGAAGGATTCCACCATTTGTTTCGCCTTCCGAAAGACTGCCGCGTCCAATCCTGGAAACGTCAGTACGATTTCGCTCACCCCAACCTGCGCTGCCAGTTGGAGATTATGTTCGTTGAGGGGATTGACGATCATGGAGAGTTTCATGGCGGCAGCATTGCGTGATTTATGACGATGGCAACGTGGAGTGTGGTGGGCTGCAGAGATTTGGAATCAACGGTCAATTCCGGCATACGCGTTGAAGTGTCCGGGTTAAGTTTGGGATATTCAGTTGAGTCCCATTTCTGTAATGAGTAAAAGCCTTGGGGATTTTCCCTTCACTGCTTCGCTCCTAATCATCAAACTTGAAAAACAAATGACGTTATGAATTACGCTCGTTCATTTTCGCTGGGCCTCGTCGGCCTCTTTTCGGCGCCACTGGGATTGCGCGCCGGTCTTGTCATCACTCCTTCTCCGGGCTATGCCGTCGCATGGTATGGAAATGATGGCGATGGCTACAATCCCGCAAGCCCTGCTCCAGTGGCGTCAAATCTGGCCAATGCCGCCGGTGCAGTTGCTTTTACTTCCAGTGATCTGGGGCCTGAATTGGGAATAGGTTTTCATGTGGCCGGGAATCTCAACGACAGTCTGTATGGCAACAGTAATAGTTGGATTGGGGGAAACCTGCCCGGCACAGTGCCCGCCCCATATGCGGCCATCAAGCTGGGGGGCTTTTTCAATGTTTCGAGCATTGCCTTCGGGCGTGACAATGGAAACGGAGCCTATGATGACAGCACGCCCGGAACAGACTGCTGTGGCGGACAAGCGGATGACCGCAGTCTCGGCGTTTACACACTGCAATTCACACGCGTCTCCAATCCCTCAGCCTCAACCGTGGACACAGGCAATGCTGTCACTGGATGGCAGACCATCGCCACGCTAAACTACCAGTGGAGTGATGACACCATTCCGGGCGGCGGATTCACCAGTTATCTGCGGCATGAGTTTGAAGTCGCCGCAGGAGCCCAACCTCTTCTCGCAACCGGGATCCGCCTGCTCGTTCCGGCCACGGGGATTGGTGGAGGAACCGACATTGATGAAATTGAAATTTTCGGAACCCCGGGCATCGACCCCGATCCTGATCAGGATGGTTTCGACTCTGCATTGGAAATTTCCCTCGGCTTCGATCCCAACTCTCCGGCCAGCAGTCCGGAAGGAATCTCAAAATCTGAACCGGCCGTTGCCTTCAGCTTTTATGGTTCGGACAATAATGTTTATGACATCGAAGGATCCTCGGATCTCAACAACTGGTTGCAGCTGGAACCCAACCTGATCGGTCCCGGCGACAAAGTGGAACGCTGCTATTCCATCCGGGGAGAGGAACTGAAATTCTTCCGTGCAAAAGTCGTGCCCCAGGCCCTTTCCATTCCAGCCTTTCAAAAACCATGAAAACAAGCCAGACTCTGACCCTTCTGTTTCTTACCCTGGCTTCCTGCCTGCGCGCTGAACTGGTGCTTTCTCCAGGCCTCACATTTGTCATGGAGGGTGGCGTGCTTGATGCCGGAAACATTGCCAATACCGGCACCGCCTTTGCCAAGGATCTTATTGGCGGCGGCGCCTACGCTCCGACACACACTATTCCCAATGTGAACAATGGGAGTTACGGAAATGGAAGCTCGTGGATCGGCGACAGTGCCGGAAGCTACGTTGGAATTGGCTTTTCCTCCAGTCAGACCATCGCCAGCTTTGCCTTTGGCCGGGATAATACAAATGCGCTCTTGGATCGTTCCGCCGGCACCTACACAATACAGACCACCAGCGATTCTGACCCGGCGACAAATCACGCATCGGTAAGTTGGACGACCATTGGAACCCTGAGCCTCTTCAGTGGCACGGGCGTGGTCGCGAGTTCGGCTAAACGGCACCAATACAATATTGATACTCCGGTCAGTGCGACGGGGTTGAGAATCATCGCGCCGGATGGCGCTGCCATTGATGAGATTGAAATCATGACCAGTGCATCGCCGACTAGTGTTGGGCCAGTCACCATTAACACGTCACCTGGCTTCATAGTCGCCTGGGACGGGAATGACGGGGATAATTTCAATGCCGCCGGGATCGTGCCCGACAATCTAGCGCTGGCCTCAAATGGCGCGGTGGCCATTTCCTCCGGAGATCTGGGCCCCCTGATCTTCGTCCCGTTCCACCGTGCGCATAATTTAAACGACGGTCACTATGGGAACGCAAATTCATGGATCGGCGACGGGGCCGGTCCAACGCTCTTCGCCAGTGTTATCCTGCCATCCGTTCATGAAATCACAAGCATCGCTTTCGGACGAGATAATGGTCTGGATGAAGCCAATGGCGATTGCTGCGGCGGGCAACTCAGGGATCGAAGTGGGGGTACCTACTTGATTCAGCGCACTCTGAATGGGGTGGCCTGGCAGACTGTCGGCACTGTCACCTTTAATTACCTGCAGGACGATATTCCAGGCGGTGGATTCACACCGCATCTTCGCCATGAATTTGAATTGGGGGACGAGAGTGGTGGCGTTGATGCACTCGGGATGCGGCTGGTGACTCCCAATGCGGATACTGCGATTGATGAAATTGAACTCACCGGCACTCCCGGAATTGATCCCGACCCGGATGGGGATGGCTATTTTTCGAATGTTGAAATCGCCTTGGGTTATAATCCCAACGATTCTGCAAGCAACCCGGAGGGCAATCCTGACATTGAACTGGCGCTGGAATTCAGCTTCTACGCCTCATCGAGGAAATCCTACCGCATTGAGTCAACCATCGACCAGATGACCTGGAATCTCGTGGAAAATAATATCGCGGGAACCGGCGGAGAAATCCGTCGCTGCTATTTCCAACATCCCGGCGATCCCATCCGCAGCTACCGGGCTGTCGCGCTCCCATAGTGCGGAGGCTCTCGATTTTTAAATGGACTGGGGTTGCCCTTCTATCCCCCTCTCAGACACTGGGAGATTTCCCAGTGTCCTGAATTTTATCCCGCCCCCCCATGAACCAGGCACCATCGATACGACCCACGCGGCTTTCACGCTGCGGCCTGTCTGCTTTGATCCTATGGAGTAGCCTGCTTGCCGCTGGTGCGCAGGACAGCACCACGGTATTTAATGAGGTGATGTATCATCCTGCGGCGCCTGGAGGGACTGAATGGATTGAGCTTCACAACCAGATGTCGGTGAACATGGACCTGTCTGCGTGGAGGATTACCGGTGGAGTAAACTTTACGTTTCCCTATGGCACGATCCTTCCTGCTGGAGGATATCTGGTTGTCGCGAGTAATCCGGCGGATCTGCCAGGCTCGGTGGGACCCTGGATCGGAAGCCTGGACAACAATGGCGAGACCATCGAACTGGAGAACATCAGTGGACGGACGATGGACGCCTTGACCTACGGCGACAGCGGTCGCTGGCCGGTGGGGGCGGATGGATCCGGGGCGACGCTTTCGAAACGCAACGAGCGGGGCAGTAGTTCGAAACCTGAGTCATGGACGGCGAGTTGGCAGATTGGGGGCACGCCGGGCGAGCGAAACTTTTCTGAAGGGTTGACGTTGGGACCGACGCTTTCGCTGGCGCCACTTGGCGGCGGTTGGATTTTCCTACAGGGCTCGGATCTGGGAGCCGACTGGGCTCAGAGTGTCTATACAGCCGGAGCAGGGGGGTGGCAGGCCGGGGCGGGCGCGTTTGCATTTGAGGACACTTCCCCGCCTGTCAGTGTAGGCACGGTCCTGGCGGATCCTTCGACACAAACAAACCCCATCTGCTACTTTCAAAAGTCCTTCACCTTTTCAGGAAATCCGGCATCAGCCTTATTAAGTGCCCGGGTTTTTATCGATGACGGCGCGGTGATTTATCTGAACGGGAATGAAATCTGGCGGCATAACATGCCGTCTGGAGCGGTGAATGCTGGCACGAGGGCGCTGACTCAGATAGAAAATGCCTCCGAGGCGACCATCACCCTGCCATCACAAGCTCTCATCGAGGGGACGAATATTCTGTCTGTATCCCTTCATGAGGGTCCGCTCGACAGTGGTCCGCCAGCTCAACTCACCCGGGTCGAGGAAGGCGGCACAATGGATGCGCCGCCAAATCTCGCCCTCGCGAGCCACGGAGCGGTGGCATTCGCCAAGGATGTTCTCGGCAACGGTTCCTACGCTCCCACCCATACCATCCCAAACCTCAACAATGGCGGCTATGGAAACGGCAGCAGTTGGATAGGGAATTCTCCCAACAGCTTCTGCGGAATCAATTTGGGAGCCAGTCCCGTAATGATCGGCGCGCTGGCCTTTGGCCGTGACAACACCGGCGCCTTTACTGACCGCACCAATGGAACTTACACGGTGCAATATACAACGGTGCCAAATCCCTCCGCCTCGACTCCGGATGGTTCGTGGACGACCATCAACTCGCTTGTGTATGGAGGGGCCTCCACTCCGTTCTTCAACCTCCCGTCGCGGCGCCACCGCTACGACTTTCCTTCCGTCGCAGCAACAGGGATTCGCATGATCTGCCCCGGGGATGGTATCAACACGGGCTCGTGCGTCGATGAATTGGAGATCTATGGTCCCCGGCTTCCGGATGCCTTTTTCGAGCTTTCCCTGAGTTCGCAGGAAATCCTGCCCCAGCCGACCGACACCCGCATCGTCATCAATGAAATCTCGGGAACTGGCGATGCTATCTTTCAAATTGAACTGAAAAATGAGGGCATTTCGACCGAGGATCTCACCGGGATGCAACTGGGCACCTTCACCTTTCCCTCCATGATGCTGGCCCCGGGAGCATTTGTAGTCTTCGATCAAAATCAGCTTGGGTTCCGGCCGGTCATTGGAGATAGGGTCTTCCTGCTGGGCGCAGGGGGCGGTCTGCTGTTGGACGGAGTCGCGGTGCGTTCCACAGGACGGGCACGTTTGGACGGAAAAATGTTGGTGCCGCTGTCGCCGACATTTGGTTCGGAAAATGTTTTCAACCTTCAGCAGGACATCGTGATCAACGAGATCATGTATCATTTTCCTCCGAATCCGGGATCGCCGGGATCACCCGCAACCACAGCCACGGTGACACTGCTTCCGCTGGATGCCACGTGGCGCTACAACCGAAATAATGTCAACCTGGGCGCGACCTGGGCGCAGTCGGCGCATGCTCTCGGGGGCGGTTGGTTGAGCGGGCAGGCGTTGTTTGGATTTGAAACAACCCCGGCATCCTTGCCGGACACCTTGCGGACGGCGTTCCTCACATCGAATGCCCCGACCTATTATTTCGAAACGGAATTCAGTGTGACCGCAGAGCAGCTCAATGGAGCAACCGATCTGAGACTGGAACATGTGATTGATGATGGTGCGGCGTTTTATCTCGACGGAGTGGAGATTGGCGGTGCACGATTTAATCTTCCCGCAGGTTTCACATTTTCTACCCTGGCAAATGCAGGCGTTGGCAATGCGGTGTTGAGTTCCCCGACTGTCATTCCCTTGTCCGGACTTAATCTACAGCCGGGCTCTCATCGGTTATCTGTCGAGGTGCATCAGCAGATCACAACCAGCAATGACATGGTTTGTGGCGCCAGGCTTTCGGTGGTGAAGGCAGTGACTCCGGCAATCCCAGCCCAGCCAGTGACTGCGAATCCTGAGGAATGGATCGAACTGTATAACCGCGGCACAGTCACTGTGGTGCTGACCGGATGGAAATTGGATGGCGAGCTTGATTTCTCCTTTCCTGCGGGTGTGGAAATTGCGCCGGGAAGTTTTCTGATCGTGGCCAAAAACGCGGCTGCCCTCAAGATAAAGTGGCCGGAAGTGGCCTCCAAAACTATCGGTGATTTTTCCGGCAGCCTCGCAAATTCAGGCGGGCATATTCAATTGGAGGATGCCAGCGGAAATCCGGCGGATGTACTCGATTACCTTCCCAGCGTCTGGTCGGACGGCAGTGGCTCTAGTCTGGAACTTCGGGACCCACGCAGTGACAACGCCAATCCTGCGGCTTGGGCTGACAGCAATGAAAGCGGAAAGAGTGCCTGGCAGACATTCACCTATCGCATGACGGGCGGGCAGAATTTTGGGCCCACCACTTGGAATGAGATTCGCCTGGGTATGCTTGATGCCGGGGAATGTTTGATTGATGACTTTTCCGTCCGGGCCAATCCGGATGGCGCGGCGACCCAACTCATCCAGAATGGAAATTTTGAATTGCTGCCCCTCGGATCAAAATGGCGACTGCTCGGAAATCACCGCACGGGCGGGGTCATTGCAGAACCTGGCAATCCCGGGAACCATGTGCTGAGACTGAACGCCAGCGGGCCCACCGAGACCAATCATAACCACGTTGAATCCACCTTTCTCCCCAACGCCGCGATCAGTGCCTCGACCACCTATGAGGTGAGTTTTCGAGCGCGATGGCTTGCGGGGACGAATCAACTGAACACGCGGGCCTATTATGAAAAACTGGCTCGCACGCATGAACTTCCCATTCCCCAGCGTCTGGGCACCCCGGGAAGTGTGAATTCGCGATGGGTGGCGAATGCTGGTCCGACAATTTCCTCCCTGACGCATTGGCCGGCAATTCCTCCCTTAAGTGCCCCAGTCGCAGTTTCCTTTGCCGCCCAGGATCCGGATGGAGTGGCTTCAGCCACCCTGTTCCATCGAATTGATGGAGCGCCAGCGTTCATCGCTGTTCAAATGTCGCTTGTCGATGGTCTTTGGACGGCGGCAATTCCAGGCGAGAGCACGCCGGGCGCGATCGTGCAATTTTATGTCGAGGTGATTGATTCCCTTGGAGCGGTAACGTCCGGGCCCTCCATGGGAGGGGCTTCGCGTGCGCTGGTGCAGTGGGAGGATGGACAGACCAGTCCGCTGCCTGCGGGCCAACTGCGAATCATTATGCTCACTGCGGACCGGGATTTTTTGCTGGATAATTTTAATCGTCTCAGCAACGAACGGATTCCCGGCAGCTTTGTAGATGGGGGGAGGGAAGTGTTTTACGATATCGGGGTGCGACTTCAGGGCACTGCCGCCGGCCGCGTCCGGGATGGCGAGGAGTATGTTGGATACGATGTGGGGTTTCCACAGACACATCTTTTCCGGGGCCTGCATGAATCCATTGGCATCGACCGATCCGGCCGCACACCCGCTGTCCGAGGGCAGGATGAGATTTATGTCAGGCACACCTTTCAACGCGCCGGGATTCCCTGTCCGGTTGACGATCTCTGCTATTTCATTGCTCCGCTGCCTGTTCATACCGGGACGGCCATTCTGCAACTGGCCTCCTACGGCGGCCTCTGGGCAAACTCCCAATTCAGAAAATCCGGCACGGTCTTCAATCTCGACATCACTTACGATCCCACCACCACCTCGGTGGGAAATGACCCCGAAAGTCTGAAGCCTTCCGTGCCGTTTGTACATGTCTCGACGGATTTCACCAACCTTGGTGATGACAAGGAGCAGTATCGCGGACCGTTCGACATTCGGGCCGGCAAGCGCAACGACGACTATCGGTCACTGATTTCCCTCTGCAAAACTATGGCGCTGCCGGATGCGCAATTGGCGACGGCGGCACCCGCTGTTCTTGACCTGGACGAGGTGCTGCGCTGCACGGCCCTGGTGAATCTGTGGGGTATCGGGGATTCCTATTACACGGGCGGAGGATTGGCTCATAACATTCGCATCTTCACTCCTGATGATGGAACCGGCATCCAATTTCTTCCGTGGGACATGGATTTCACCATGAGCGCCGCCGCCAATTCGGCCATCATTCCGCCGGCCTCCAACAACCTGGGCCGACTCATCAATAATGTTCCCGGCTACCGCCGACTCTATCTGGGACACATCCGGCACCTCTGTGCCACTGCGTTTAATTCGAGCTATCTTTCTCCATGGCTCGCACACTATGGAAATGTGGTTGGGCAAAATTTCAGCGGAACATCAGCCTACATCGACGCCCGCTGTGCCAATGCCCAGGCTTTGTATCCGGCCCCGGCGCTCTTCACGATTACCACCAACAGTGGAAGTGATTTCTCCGTCGCGGCACCTCAAGTCATCCTTGAGGGCACCGGATGGATTGACATCCAGGAAATTCTCCGAACGGGCAGCCTTGACCCGGTGGCGATCACCTGGCTGACGAACACCACCTGGCGCATCACAGTGCCCTTGGTATCTGGACCGAATGTCATTTCTCTTGAGGCTCATGATTTCGACGGTGCGCTTCTCTCCACCAAAACGATTACCGTCACCAACACGCTGATCGAACCCTCCTTGAAAAACCTCCTGCGTGTTACAGAACTTCATTATCATCCGGCCAATCCCTCGACGGCGTCAGAGTTAGCTGCGAGCTCGACCGATAACAATTTCGAATTTATCGAGGTTCGAAACATTGGAAATGTCACGTTGAGCCTGAATGGTCTGCATTTTGGATCGGGAGTGGATTTTGTGGTGGCCAATGGGTTGTCGCTCTCAGCGGGACAATTTGGCGTGATCGTCAGAAACCGCGCTGCCTTTGAGGCGCGTTATGGAGCGGGGATCAATGTTCTGGGAGAATATCTCACGGACGGCTTCAACAACAGCAGTGAGACTGTTACGCTGCTCGATGTCACGGGAGCGATCATCCAGTCCTTTACTTATCAGGATGCGTGGTTTCCCAGGACCGATGGCCCCGGGTGGTCCATGGTGGTGGCTGATGAGGGTGCCGGTGCTCCGGATCTCAACTCCCCTTCCGCCTGGGCCATCAGCTGTCAGATTCACGGAAATCCCGGCGCCCCGAATGGCCCCATTTTTTCCTCTGAGTTTGAAGGCTGGAGGCACCAGAACTTTACTTCCGAACAATTGGCCGATCCTGGGATCAGCGCCAGAGAAGTGGAGTATGGCGGCCTCTCCAACCTGCTCCGGTATGGTTTGGGACTGACACCCTATCAATCCGCCACCGAGCGCATGCCCGGTGCTACCGTGACGGGAAATCAGATCGATTTTGCCTATCGTAAGCTCAAGAAACCGCTGGACATCCAATACGAACCCGAAGCATCCGACGATCTTGAAACATGGGTGTCAGACTTCATTCCGCTCTCCGTCAGTGACAATGGTGATGGCACCGAAACCGTTACGGTAAGGTTTGTCGGAGGGCTGAAACGCTTCGTTCGCCTGCGCCTGACAGGAGATTGACTCCACCCTGGTTTTTCAACCTTCCCCAAGTATAGAAACAGGGGGGTGACAAGAATCCTGACAATTTCCGCAGCAAGCAATCCCTGTTTTCGTAGATCGTGTCTCCATTCAATTCTTGTGGCAATCCCTCCATTCTGAGCTACTTCTGTTGACAACCAAGTGACTGCCTCCACGTCCAGATTCCTTTACCCATTGAAGATCCTGGACGCCACCTGGTTGGGTTTTGCTCGTTGGGGTATTGCAGGCGATGCATTTCTCGTTGCCTGGCTCCTAAACCTACGACGGCGTCGCGCAGGCGGAGAAAATCAGCCAGGCGGAAACGAACGGTCAGGGATGGCATCCATCCATCCATCCATCACCATCCCCACCATCGGCCGACCCGCTGCTGGCATTCCCGAGAGCAGCGAGACGCACTTGCGCCTCATGTTCGACATCATGCTCCTCGCCTTTCAAATGGATCGCACCCACGTGGCGACGTTCATGATGAATAACGACTTGTCTAACATGCGCTTCCCCAGCCTGGACGGTATCAGCGGCGGCATCCACGAACTGTCCCACCACGCGGGAGACGACCATCGACTGGAAATGTATCAACGCGTTAACGAGCACCAAGTGTAACTCTGGGGCGAGTTCCTCACTAAAATGCAAGTCACCAACGAAGGCGAGCGCACCCTGCTGGAAAACAGCATGATCCTCCTCACCAGCAGCCTCTGGGACGGCTATGCCCATGACTCCACCCAGCTCCCCGTCGTCCTTGTAGGCAACGGCGGCGGCACTATCCAAGGCGCGCGCCGCCACGATCTAAGCGCCGATCCCAACCGCAAACTCTGCCGCCTCCACCTCGCGCTGATGGACCTCATGGGGCTGAAAATTGATCACTTTGGCGACGCGGAAAACGCGTTGGGTATTTGAGGTGGGATGACGCCAGCCAAGTCGGGATTCAACTTGCAATTCGAATATGGCGTAGCTATTGCCTTTCATGAATTCTGACTCGCCCAATGCTGCTGAATTATTGCTGGATAAAGCTGCCACGTTGTTGGATCGCTGTCGCAAGTCAGGATTTATAGCTGGAAATTTGCAAAGCATGCTTGGGCTTCGACTCAATCGCGTCCCGCCTGGGGATTTGAAAACATTAGCCGATGATTTGCGTGAATTCGCCAATACCGTTACGTTGAAAGTTGAAGGTATTTCGCCTTTAGTCTCAACAAATCGGTTGATGGCATGGAATGGCATGACTAGCGCGGAATCGGAGCCCCATGACCCCCTTGAAAATGAGATTTCGTCATTACGGCAGAAAATTGAAGCCAGCATCATTTTCCAAGGTCGGTTTCTTCCTGGCATGACCCTAGGGGAGTTGATGACGTTATCTCAGGATGACAAAGTCAACTCCATACGAGTGGTGGATGCGGCAGGAAATAACATCTTGAAGTGGCCAAGCATACGACCTCCACGGTATTGCTCCATTGAGGGTGTTGGGCCCTATCTTTTTTGGGAGGATGATATACTGACGTCTGGCACTGAATTGTTGTTTGCTGTTGTGCGCATCTTTACGAAGCTTATTTCACAACCGACTCCCTCCATGTTCAATGACGCACTGTGGAATAAAGCTCGGCCTTTCAATCGGGATAAGTTCCTTGCCCTGCGATTTTCAGGATTTGTAGTGCGCCCACGTGAGGGCGACTATCACTGCGCTATCCAGTGTTCCAACTTATCTGAAATCCTCGCGATAGAGGATCCGCCGCGCCCAAGAACACGGCTTGTGTGGCCGCTGCACCCGACATTTCCCATTCCGTGGAGAAGTGTCAAAAAATTGGAAAACGGGGAGTTACACGAAGACAGCTTGGGAGGCACGAAAGAGGAGGCGCTTCAGAATTGCTGCGCGGTGCGCGTAATCCGCTGGCAGGAGGAATCCCGCCAGAACTGGGAGGTGGCTGACGTATTTCAATCCGAGGAAGTGGAGCCAGTATCCACTGATCAACAAATTGCGGATGCTATTATAGAAGCGCAACACACATTGCTCTTTTTTGAAGTGATCTTGCCGGGAAAACGTGGACGTGAAATGAATCAACTTAATTTAGAGATTGGATGAGGGAGCGTTCGAAGTCCAGTGGAGATTGGAAATCGAGTGAAGAGTGGAGGCGATGGGTGTTGTAGAAGGTGTCGATGTAGTCATGGATGAGGAGGCGGGCTTGGTGGTGGGTGCCTGGGAGGCAGTGGAAGGCTTCGGCTTTGAGTGAGGCCCAGAAGGACTCCATGGTGGCG
>CALQSQ010000086.1 GCA_943333275.1 Akkermansia muciniphila | reverse complement strand
GTCTGCAAATTTGTGGACACCGTGCTCCCCCACCCCGCCGGCAGATTGCCCGACGGCCATGCCGTATCGGTAAACGCGGGCGCATTCCAATTGATCCCGGTTCCCAAGGTGGGAACGCCGGCGGCGGACCATTTGAGCATCCGCTCATTCGAGGCGGAGGCCATTTCATTGATGGTCACCTGGGCCATTCCGATGGAACTGGCCAGAAGACTCATCAACAGCGTGAGGAAGCTGTGATGCTTGGACATATTTGGGGGGGTAAGTGGGGGTGGGACGTCAGCGAAGGGGAATTCCGATAACGCACCAAGTATATCGCGAATTTTGGGGTTTCTGGCTATACATTTTCCAAGAAACTTTGTGCCCCGCAGACCTCTCGCACCCGCCAAAAAACCATTTCTCCAATGCTCTGATTTGGGCTAAGGATTCCGACGTTCCCCCGCATCGCCGGACGGCACCAGCCCCCATGTCCTCTCCTCTGACCAAATCCGAACTGCTCTCCGCCTCCGCCGGCCTGCTTCTGGCTGCGGTGATCGCTGTTTCCAGCAGCCCGGAGCGAGCCTCAAACCCTTCCATTCGGCATTCCGAGCCCGAAAAAAACACCACCCGGGCCTCGTCCCAGATAAAACCCCTCTCCCGTCAGACTAAAGCCAGGGAAGGCGCGAAAACTCCGCCCCCCAGCACCCAAGCCTCACCCGTTTCCTTCGCCACTGAACTCAATTCGCTCCTGACCCAGCCTCCGGGCCCGCTTCGCACCCAGGCCATCGTAACGCTTATTGGCAAATGGGCCCAGGTGGATGGTCCGGCGGCAGCGGCGGCGGCGGGGGCGTTTGCCGAACCAGCCCTGCGTTTTCAACTCGGCGAAACCGCCTTCAGCCACTGGGCGCAAATGGACCCCCGGGCCGCCTGGGATTATGCTGCGTTGAACCCCCGGCGGGATCTTCCTCCGGAGCGGTTTGGCCATATTCTCCGTGGCTTGGGTGGCGGAGACATTTCCACCGCCCTCGCCTTTCTGGCGGAACACCCACAGGGCGAGTTGCGTGAAAACATGCATGAAATCGGTGAGGCCTTGGACCAGCTTTACCAGCGCGGTGGTCATGCGAAAATCCTGCCCTGGCTGGAACGCCTCGCCGACGGTCCCCTGAAAGATGCAGCCACCAACCGCCTGATCGATCAATGGGCTCGCTACGAACCCTCCGCTGCCGCCCGCTGGATGGAGGCACAGGGAAATCTTCTGGTCGAAACCATCACAGGTGCACGCAAGGAGCTCGCCTCCTCCTGGGCCGACGTCAATCCGCTCCAGGCCCTAGATTATTTCAACCAACTCCCCGCAGACCAGCGCCAGGACGCCTATTACGAACTCATTTTCAAACGCTGGCTCGACAGCGACAAAAACGCCGCCGCCGCCTACCTCGCCGACCTCCCCTCCAGCCCGGCGCTGGACCGGCCCATTGAACAATATGCCTATGACATCATGCAGCAGGATCCGGGACTGACCATGCCCTGGGTGGAAAGCATCAGCGACCCCCGCCGCCGCTGGAAAGCCATCACCCGCGTGGCCGCCGTCTGGAAGGAGCAAAACCCCGCAGCGCTGGCCGCCTATGTGGAGGCGGCGGCTTTTCTCAATGCCCAGCAGAAACAGCAATTGCTGGCAGAGTAAACAAAAGCCGTTTCCCTTCGCCCCTCCAACGCCTGCGCCACGTCTTCCACCTGAAAATTGGCGATTGCCAAGGCCCCCAACGCCCCTGAACAGCCCTCAATGAAAATCCCCCATCTCATTTCGCTGCCTTTTGCTCCCGGTCCAGCTGAGCGGATGCGGAACCTTCTCCGGCAATCCGCAGCGGAAACTTGAAACGGCGCAAAAGCAGCTCAATGGCAGGACCCTTGATGACGCCAAAACGCTGTTGTTTAGAGCCGCACTGCAGCCATCCGAGACAAACTTCAACGCCGTCTACCGATTGCGCGCGGCATTTACGATCCCCAGGCCTTTCAATCCATCAAATCCCTGAAGCATGTGAAGCACGGATTATGCAAACGTTGCCTCAGCGAGGAGGGCGCCGGTGCCGCCTATTGCGTGCGATGGAAAGTCCCCACGAGGAGCCCCCTCAAACCCTTTCTCTCCTCCCGCGGATTCTTTCAGCCGGTCTCCAGAACGATCAATTTCCAAAAATCAGCGTCGTCCTCGCCACGCCAGGCCACCTTGACCTTCCATGATCCCACCACTCAGCAAAAGGTGACCATCGGCAAATCAACCTTTCCCCTCGCCGCGGATTTCACGTCACCAATCGAGGATATAGCCGGCGACATTCGCGAGACATTTCTTGGTCTCCAGAGAGTTTTCGATCCACGTCAACAGGACGCGGAGTTAAGGATGCACGAGCCCTACGACCCCCGGCGAATTCCCGTGGTCCTCGTGCATGGCCTGCTCTCCCACCCCCGCATGTGGCGTGATGTCCTGAATGAACTGCGCGCCGACCCCGCGCTGCGCGGCCGGTTCCAATTCTGGTCCTTCCGCTATCCCACCGGCTGGCCCATCCTCTATTCCGCCATGCATCTGCGCACGGAACTGACGTCCATCTACAAAACCCTCGATCCCCAGCCGCCACCCATGATCCTCGTCGGCCACAGCATGGGAGGTCTGATCTCTCACCTCCAGGTAATCCCCAGCGGACCATCTGGGATGCCGAACTGGTCAGGGACGCTGAGCGCAAAATGCGGACACTGCCTGCCGGCCATCTCAGCAAGGCCATGATGATTTTTGAGCCCGCCCCCCCACCTCAGCCGCCTCGTATTCATCTGCGTGCCCCATCGTGGAAGCATGGTCGGTCGTCTCCGTCCTCTCCTCCCTGATCCGGCTGCCCACCTATTTTCTGAATGTCGCCACCGATCTTCCTCACACGATGGCCAAGGGAAACAGATTCAATGGAGTTGCCCGGCTTTCGGAAAAAAACCCCACCTTCCACGCCCTGGACAAGCTCAAAATAACCGTCCCCTTCCATTCCATCATAGGTGACCGGGGCAAGGGCGACTCGCCCAAAAGTTCGGATGGAGCGGTGGAATATTGGAGTTCTCATCTGGACCGAGCCGCGTCCGAATTCGTCGTTCCGGCCCCCCACACCGCCTATGATCATCCGCTCTCAATTCAGGAAATGCGGCGGATTCTCCTGGAACACCTCGCCGCCGCCGGTGCCAAACCCAGTGGTCGCTGATTCGGCTTGCTTCCGAGCCTTCCCTGTTCTCTCAATAAACACATGTCATCTGACCGGACTGCGCTTGAAAGTTTGAAGATCGACCGTTCTCAGGCGGTTCGTAAGTCGGGTATTCCGTGGCTGGCCATGGTTGTCTTCATGAGCATCGCGGGTGCCGCCCTCTGGTGGTGGCAGCGGGAACCCTTGCAGGCGGTCCGCACTGCGCGTGTGCGCGAGGCGATGGCGGGCGCTGTGAATTCCTCTGCACCCCAGACGCTGTTGAACGCCTCCGGCTACGTCACCGCGCGCCGTGCGGCCACCGTTTCCTCCAAAGTCATGGGCAAGGTCATCGAGGTGCTGATCGAGGAGGGCATGACGGTGGAAAGCGGTCAGATTCTGGCGCGGCTCGACGATTCCAATGTCCAGGCCGGCCTACGCCTTGCGGAGGCCCGCGTGGAGTCGGCGCGGAAAATGAAGGATGAATTGGAACCCTCCCTGGCGTTTGCCAAAAAAGAACTGATCCGTTTTACGGAACTGCGCGAAGGACGGGCGGTCAGCCAGTCGGATGTGGCGCGCGCGGAATCAGTGATGCGTGAATTTGAAGCCCGCATCGAGCGGCTCGCGGCGGATATCGCGGTGGCGGAGCGCCAGGTTGACGACTGGAAACAACAGGTGGCCGACATGGTCATCCGCGCACCCTTTGCCGGCGTTGTCACAACGAAAAACGCGCAGCCCGGCGAACTCATTTCCCCCATGTCGGCCGGGGGTTTCACCCGCACGGGCATCGGCACCATCGTGGACATGAACTCCCTGGAAATTGAAGTGGATGTGAACGAGGGCTACATCAACCGCGTCAAGCCCGACCAGCCCGCCGAGGCCACTCTCGATGCCTATGCTGACTGGCGCATTCCCTGCAAGGTCATCGCCATCATTCCCACCGCCGACCGCCAGAAGGCCACGGTCAAGGTGCGCATTGGATTCGAAAAACCGGACCCGCGCATTTTCCCGGACATGGGCGTCAAGGTCGCCTTTCACACGGCTCCGCAGACTGAGATCAAACCAAGCCCCGCAAACGCAGCGGTTCGCAGCCTGCTCATTCCAGCCTCGGCGGTGCAAACCAACGGTGATCGCAGCATCGTCTGGGTGGTGCGGGACAACCGCGTGGAACGCCGCGCCATCACCGTCAGCCGCACCGCACAGGATGAGACGACAGTCACCTCGGGCCTGAATGCGGGCGAAGTTGTCGTCCTTCAACCACCACCGGGTCTGACCGATGGGGGCAAAGTCAAAATTTCCCAGCCATGAGCAACGCCGCACTCGTCCAAGTCCAAAACGTCACCAAGACCTTCCATCGCGGATCGGAGGACGTTCCGGTCCTCTCGGGCCTCGACCTCATGGTCAATCAGGGGGAGTTTCTTGCCCTCATGGGCCCCTCCGGCTCCGGCAAATCCACCCTGCTCAATCTCATCGGCGGCCTGGACCGCCCCACGCAGGGCAGCGTCAGCATTGGCGGCGACCGCATCGACCAGCTCTCCGACCGCGAACTGGCGGCGTGGCGGGCGCGGCATGTGGGATTCGTTTTTCAGTTTTACAATCTCATGCCCGTGCTCAACGCCCAGCGTAATGTGGAACTCCCGCTGCTCCTCACCAGCCTGAACAAGTCAGAGCGCCGCCAGCATGCCGAGACCGCGTTGAACGTGGTGGGACTTTCGCACCGGCTGAAACACTACCCTCGCACCCTCTCCGGCGGCGAGCAGCAGCGCGTCGGCATCGCCCGGGCCATCGTCACGGACCCCACCATTTTACTCTGCGACGAGCCCACGGGCGACCTCGACCGGAAATCGGGCGATGACATTCTCACGCTGCTTCAAACGTTGAACAAGGAGCAGGGCAAAACCATCATCATGGTCACGCACGATCCTCATGCCTCTGCACGCGCCAGCCGGATCGTGCATCTCGACAAAGGCCAGCTCTCCGCGCAACCGGCATGAAATACCTCGGCCTCATCTGGAGCAATCTGAAGCGCAAGAAACTGCGCACCGCCCTCACGGTGCTCTCCATCTTCGTGGCCCTGCTCCTGTTTGGGTTCCTCTTTGCCATCAAGGAAGCCTTCACCGCAGGCGTCCGCATTGCCGATGCGGACCGTCTCATCGTGCGTCACAAGGTCTCGCTTATTCAAACCCTGCCGGTCAGCTACGAACAGCGTCTCGCCAACGTGCCCGGCGTGGCTGCTGTGACACACATGACCTGGTTTGGCGGCATTTATCAGGAGCCAAAAAATTTCTTCGCCAACATGCCGGCACAGCCGGAGAAAATTTTCGACCTCTATCCTGAATATACCCTGCCACCGGAAGCCACGGCGCTGTGGGCAAAGACGAAGAATGGCGCCGTAATCGGAAGGACGCTGGCGGATCGTTTCCAATGGAAAGTCGGCGACCGTGTTCCACTGACCTCCCCGATTTGGGGCGAGCCGGAGGGCGCCACCGCCTGGGAATTTGAAATCTGTGGGATCTTCGACACGATCAAAAAGGGCGCGGACACGAGCATGTTTTATTTCCGCTACGATTACTTTGATGAAGCGCGACCGCGCGGGAAAGGCGAGGTTGGATGGTATACCGTGCGCGTCCAGAATGCCAATGAGGCCGCCGCGGTCGCAGCCAAAATCGATGAGGAATTTGCCAACTCTCCTTTTGAAACCAAGGCCGAGCCCGAGGGGGCGTTTGCCGCGGGATTCGCGCAACAGGTCGGTGACATCGGCAGCATCATGATCGCGGTGACGAGCGCGGTATTTTTCACCATCCTGCTGGTCGCGGGCAACACCATGAGTCAGTCTGTGCGCGAACGCACCGAGGAGCTTGGAGTGCTCAAGGCGGTGGGCTTTCCAAATGGGCTCATCCTCGTGCTGGTGCTGGCCGAATCCTGCGTCATCGCCATGCTCGGCGGTTTTCTGGGGTTGGGCCTGGCTTGGGCGCTGCTGCAGGCGGGCAATCCGGTGCCGGCGCTCTTGCCCGTGCTTTATGTGCCGAATCAGGCGCTCATCACCGGCGCGGTGCTGGTGCTGCTGCTTGGAATTGTCGCCGGAGCCATGCCGGCCATCACGGCTATGCGACTGCGCACCGCCGAGGCGCTGCGCCGCAATGGTTGACCTCCCCCACCCTCTCCGATGAACTGGTTCACACAAGTCTTCGCCATCGCCGCCTTCAACCTGCGCAGTCTGCCGCAGCGCAAGGGCGCTGCGCTCTCGGCAGCCGTGGGCATCGCGGGCGTGGCCGCAGTGCTCGTTGGCGTGCTGGCCATCGCCCAGGGATTTAGACACGCCATGACGAAATCCGGCTCGCCGGATACGGCCATCGTACTGCGCAGCGGGGCCGACAGCGAAATGACCAGCAACCTTTCCCGTGACGATGCCCGGCTCATCAGCGACGCTCCGGGCGTGGCCCGCGGCTCCAGCGGCCCACTCTCTTCCGCCGAACTTTTTGTCATCATCGACCTCCCCAAACGCAGCACCGGCACCAGTGCCAATGTCCCTCTGCGGGGCGTCGGGGCCGCGGCCTTTGACGTGCGTGGTGACATCACGATGGTCCAGGGCCGCCGGTTTGAATTGGGGAAAAATGAAGTCATCGTCGGAGCCGGCGCGGCGCGCGCGTTTTCCGGACTCGATGCGGGCCAGAGCATCAAAATCGGGGTGAATACCTGGAACATTGTCGGCACATTTACAGCGGGAGGCGGGCTGGCCGAATCAGAGATTTGGACCGATGCGGCCGTCCTGCAACCCGCCTATCACCGACCCGAGGGCTATCAATCTGTCTATGCAAAGCTCACCTCCGCTGATACCTACGATTCCTTCAAGGACGCGCTCACCACCAATCCTCAGCTCAAGGTTAAAGTGTCCCGCCTGTCCGACCACTACGCTGAACAATCCACCCTGACCTCCGGCTTCATCACCACCATTGGCGTTTTCATCGCCTCCATGATGGCGCTGGGAGCTTTGTTTGGAGCGCTGAACACGATGTATAGCGCGGTCTCGACGCGCACCAATGAGATCGCCACGCTGCGGGCTCTCGGTTTCGGGTCCGGTCCCGTCGTCATTTCCGTGCTCACCGAGTCCCTCGCCCTCGCCCTCGTCGGCGGCCTGCTCGGGGCCGGTCTGGCCTACCTTGCCTTCGATGGCTACCAGGCCGCCACCATGAATTTTCAAACCTTCAGTCAGGTAACCTTTGCCTTCTCGGTAACGGCACCGCTGGTCCTCACCGCCGTGATCGGGGCCTCCATTCTTGGCATCATCGGAGGTCTGCTCCCCGCCATCAGGGCGGCGAGACTTCCCATCGCATCGGCGCTCCGTGAGTCGGCATAAGACGGTCTGCTGCTCACGGTTTGGAGAGGTCCCCCATCGTCGCCAGGACAATTGCAGCGTAGAGGCGGTGACCGAAATCGTTGGGATGGTTCAGCCCGTTACCGCTTAGATCGAGATGGGTTTTGCGCTCCATGAGCGCGAGCCAGACGGTGGTAACATCAGCCAGCGCGCAGCCTGGGCCGACGAGTTTTTTCATTTCGGCGGCGTAGGCGGGATACAACTCGGGGACAGCGTGCTTCCATTCGGAGTTGGCCGTCATGGGGGAAATGACAATGGCATCACACTCGGGCCAGCCTTCGTGCAGGGCATCAAGCGTTTTTCGGAGTGTGTTTACAAAGTTAGCGGGAGTGTCGTGACCGGAGGCATCATTCATGCCGAAAGCGAGGAGAAAGAGGTCCGGCGCTTCTGCGATGACAGCGGGCATTTGTTGCAAACCCCAGCCCGATCCCATGCCGCTGACGGAAAGGTTTTTGATCGTGACCGGAGCCTCCGTGCGCTCTTCAAGAATTTTCGCCACCTGCTCCGGATAGCCTGGAAGCAACGGCGGGGCCGCACCCGTGAGCGAGGCATTGAGGCCCGTGGAAATGCTATCGCCCAGCATGACAATCTTCACCGGCTGCTTGGCAAGCAAACGGGAGCGGACCCGGCTGAGTTCCCTGGTCGCGGCGGGTGGGACGGGACCGGGAAATGCCTCCTTGCTGGCATAACTGGCTTCACATTGCAGATCATGGAAAAAGCGGCCCTGCGAGTAAAGCATGTGCAGGTTGGTGCCGCGGAAACCGTCATAGGAATTCGGGGAGCCGGGTGCCGGATGCAGCTCGGCCACGGTTTTAAATGGAATGCGCGAATTTGGCGTCAGCACAATTTCCCGCGACCCCGGTTCCCACGTGAAATCCCGCCCCATCTCATATTTCACCTGCTGCGTACAACTGCGGAGTTCGGGATCGTCCGTGGGCACGCGCAGCAGCGAGGCCTTGGGCGGGGCAGCATCATCAGCCTTGATGAAGAACATGCTGTCACCCACGATATTGGGGTCCGACCAGAAGGAAGTCGGTGCGGACTGAAGCCCCGTCATGGTGAGCAGGGAAACCAAAACGATCCGAACAAAGAATGGCGTCATGAGGATGCCTAAATTGTTTTCCGCCTCCGGCAACGGAGTTTCCCTCCGCATTGGCGCCCTTTGCTTCGATTCCCGACTCCTCACTGTCCCATTCTCCCACTCTCTCTTAAAGAGGTGGGGTGCTCGCGAGAGGACTCGAACCTCCACGTCTCGCAACACATGAACCTGAATCATGCGCGTCTACCAATTTCGCCACACGAGCAACTGCCCACCGCACTGCTTTGAGGCAGGCGGGAAATGAAGATTCACGGTAATTTCGTTTCCTCAACTGAAAAAATCGCCTTTGGTTCAATCATCCTCCGCCAGCCACCCCTTTGCCTTACATGTTTGCCGATTTCCTGCCCTCCCTGCCCCCCTCCGCGTGGACGCTGGTGCTGGTGGCGGCATTTTTCACCGGGATGTCCAAGGCCGGACTGGCGGGCATCAGCATGCTTGGCGTGACCCTGACGGCCCTGGCCATGGATGGCATGGCCTCCACGGGAGTGGTCCTGCCGCTGCTCATCTTTGCGGATCTGATGGCCGTCTCCACTTTTCGAAAAGATATCCAATGGCAGCAAATCCGCCGGTTAGGCTGGCCGATCTTAGGCGGTCTGGTGCTCGGCTGGCTGGCCATGATGGCGCTGAAGGAAAACCGGGCATGGTTCCGTCCGCTGGTGGGCTGCATCGTGCTGATGATGCTCGTCCTGCAGTTGCTGCGGCAGCGGTTTCCGCGATTCGATCAGGGTCTGCCTCATTCCGTGGGGTTTGCCTGGGCGGCCGGCATCCTTACGGGATTCACAACCATGGTGGCAAATGCAGCCGGACCGGTGGCGGGGATTTATCTTCTGATCCTGGCACTTCCCAAAACGCAATTCATCTCCACGATGGCCTGGTTGTTTCTCCTGGTAAACATTGCCAAGATTCCCTTCAGCCTTCACCTGGGGCTGATCCATGGAAGTTCCCTGGCCTTAAATCTTTGCCAGGTGCCCTCGGTGGTTCTGGGACTTTTCGCAGGGAAATATCTGGTCAGCGTGATCCCACAGGAAGTGTTCCAGCGGTTGGTACTGGTGCTCGCCGGGGGGTCTGCCATCTGGCTGTTGCTGGCCCGCTAAGGGCAGCGCGGCTACTTTGGAGCCTCGGCCTTCGGGGCCTCAGTCGGCTTTGCAGCCGTTGCCGCAGCCTCCTTCTCCGCAGGCTTTTCGGGAGCGTTTTCCGCAGGCTGGGATTTTTTGACTTCCTCGGCGATGGCCTTGTCTGCGGCGGTGCGCTGGTTCTCGGTGAGTTTGCCTTTGATTGCCTCCTGGCGTTTTACGGCCTCCTCAATTTTGCCCACCGCAGCACGGCCGAAGAGCGTGTAGGCTTTGACGTAGTCCACCTCTGTCCCACGGCCCTCCTCAAACATCTGAGCGAGCAGAAATTCCGCCGCGTGAAACCCCTGCTTGGCGGCGGCAGCGTAGTAGGTGCCGGCTTGATTGAAATCCTGGCGCACTCCGACGCCATTTTCAAAGGCGTTGCCAAGGTTCGTCTGAGCGGCGGGAATGCCGGCCTGAGAGGCGCCAATGAAATAGCCGATCGCTGCAATGGGATCAGCCCCAACGCCGACACCCTTTTGGAGGCGGACAGCGTATTCGTTCATCGCCATTGCCGACCCGGCACGGGCAGCCTTGCCGCAATATTCGGTGGACTTCGGCATGTCCTTTGGTTTACCGCCCAGACCCTGTTCGTAATACCGGGAGGCCGTGTAGAGAGCTCCCGCGTGTCCCTGCTCCGCCGCTTTTTCAAACCAGACAAAGGCATCGACGTAACCGGCGGGTTTGTCCTCCTTGATGGCTTCGGCGTCCATCAAAACACCCATCTGGTATTGCGCCGGAGCGTAGCCCGCTTCTGCGGATGATTTCAGCAGGAACCGCCCCTGGTCCTCATCCTTGGGGATCCCTTCGCCGCCCTTGTAATTCAGCAGGGCGAGATTGTACAGTCCCGCCGGGTGCGATTGCTCGGCGGCCTTTTGGAACCAGGGTAGAGCATCCAGGGGAGCGTTCTTGGACTTGGTGTTGCCAAGCAGCATTTCACCGTAGGCATTGGCTGCCTCGGCATTGCCTCCCTCCGCCTCCTTCTTGATGATTTTGGCGGCACCTTCCATGTCGCCTTTCGCCGCAAGTTGGAAGGCTTCCTTGAGGGGATTGGGAGCCTCATCCGCAGCCGTGGCTGCAGGGGAAAAGGCGAGACAGAGAATGGCGAGGGGGAGGAGACGATGATTCATTATTGATTGGCGACTGCTTTTTTGGTGGGGGCGATTTGGAGAGTTCCTGGCTTGCCGTCGAAGGCTGCTTCGGTGCTGGTTCCATCTGGCCAGAGAACGGTGATTTTTCCGGGGGTGTTCCCCGCACCCAGTCCGAACCAGGCGGCGGCGGGTTGTTGGGCGAGGTAGCTGGAGCCCGTTTGCAACTCGATGGTTTGCGCTGGCATGTTATCGCGAGTCAGCGTGATCCTGGCTCCTGCAGCGGCTGTGGGAGCGGCGTTGACCCGCAGCCACTGACCCTTGGATTTATTGAGGAAGGCTTTTGTCGCACCGTTGTTCACGGTCACGACCAGATCAGGCTTCCCATCATTGTTGAGATCCGCGGCGCTGGCCGATTTGGCATCACCGGGAACCTCGATTCCTGCATCGCGAACGGTCACTGATTTGAATCCACCCTTGCCATCGCCGAGCAGCAATTGACCGAGGCCACCGTCGAACCGTTGCACTTCAATCTGGGGTCCGTAGAAGTTCTGTGAAATGTAGATGTCCTGATGGCCATCGCCGTTGAAGTCGCAGGCGACCATGCCATTGCCTGGAGCAAGCTGGGCCATGCGTTCAAAGGGCTGGAAGGTGAATTTGCCCTTGTTGTTGATGAAGACGCCATTCTGGAATTCGTTGGCCTTGAAAACTTCGGCCTTGTCCAGTTCCTCCTGGGGATAAACCTCATTCAGCTTGGCCCTGGCGAAATCTGCGTACAATACAAAGTCTCCGGCGATCTTTGGATGCTGCTTGCTGGAGCAACTTCTCCCGCGCTCGGGATAGTAAACTCCATCCTCCAGTTTCACTTCCACGATTTTCGTTTTGCCAGTGGCGCCAAAATCGTAGTAGTAGGTGAGTTGGGGATGATCAACGGTGGGGGCTTTGTATTTCGTGTTCAGCCCCATATTCGCGACGATGTAATCCATCTGGCCATCGCCGTTCACGTCAGCAGCACTAATTCCTCCGCGCCACCATCCGGTCACCGCGTCCAAGCCAGCTTCGGAGGTAGTCTCGGCGAGTTTGCCATTGGTGTTGGTGAAAAGTTTCAGGGAGCCCCACTCCACGGTGAGCAGCAGATCCTGCCAGCCATCACCATTTGCATCAGACCAGATGGCTCCGGTAACCATGCCGGCATTGCTGAGTCCTGGGACGCTGTCCGTGACATCCACAAATTTCACCACCTTGTCCTTGGATTCATTATGCAGCAGGCGGCTTCTGGCGGAATGCGGCCAGTCGCCTGTGGCGCAGCGGCTGCCTACAAAGACGTCCACTTTTCCATCCCGGTCGTAATCGACCGCGCAGACACAGCTTGAGAAAAGCAGCGCCTCGGGCAGGGCTCCGGCGGGTGCGGCCGAGAAGGTGCCCTTGCCGTCGTTCAGGTAAAGGCGATCGCGCAACTCCTTGGCTTCCGGATTATCGACATAGTATTTGGGATTGTAGTCGCCGGGGTAGGGATCATCCTTGCCCTGTTTGGGGTTTTCGTCGGTTTTCTTGATGAATTCGTTCGAACCACTGGCCACGAAGAGATCGAGATCCCCGTCGCCATCGACATCAAAGAAAACCGCACCCTGATCCTCGCAGTCCTTGTCCTTGCGAAAGGCATCCTCCCATTTTGCGACAAATTTGCCCTTGCCATCATTGATGCGCATTTCGGGGATTTCGCCGGCTGCGGCACCGAAATAATAGTCATCAAATCCATCCCCGTTCACGTCCGCCCAGGAAAGGCCCGGCCCGCGCTGGGAGAGCGAGAAGGGCAGCAGCAGCTGCTTACCGTAATCGGCATCCCACCCGGTGTCCTTGCATTTGGAGGTGGCAAGGGCGTTGGATTCGGTGAACATCGTTTCGCGCGTTGCGGGAGGTGCCACCGGCGTGCCGCCGTCTGCCGGCTGCGTGATGGTATAGAATTGATTGGCTTTCAGATCCATAAACTTCTGCTCGCCACCGCCGACCCAGCGCACGATGAGTTCCTGAATCACGTCGTCCTTGCCGAGACCGAATTGCACCGCGTCCTCGTTACCGGACATATAGCCAGTCTGGGGTTGCAGTTGCCGCATTTGCGAGCCACTGGCCGTGCGAAGAATGAGGGTGGCGCCGAGGCCATTGATGTTGGATTTGGTGCCTTTCAATTTGAAGAGCACGCGATTTCCATCCTGGGAATCATTGCGATATACAAAGTTCGGCTCCTCAAGATTCACGACGATCATGTCCAGATCCCCATCGCGATCCAAATCGGAATAAGCGGCACCATAAGCCACGCCAAGATGATCGAGCCCCCATTCCTTGCTCACGTCATCGAAATGTGTCTCGTGCGAATTGCGATAGGCACGGTGCTGCTCCTTGCGCATTTCACCCTCCTTGAAAAATTCAAACATATGCCGGCCGGTCAACTGACTCTGCGTCAGTTTGATATCGGAATCGTTCATGTGCCGTGAGATGCCATTGGTGAAGTAAAGGTCCTGCCATCCGTCGTTGTCAAAATCCGCAAATTTCACCGACCAAGTCCAGTCTGTGCTGGAAATCTTGAAGAGACGGGCGGCTTCCAGGAAGCGACCGGTGCCGGTGTTGATGAGCAGGGAGTTCTGCATGTATTGCGGGGTGTCGCCGAAATAGGCACGCTTCAGGTCTGTTCCCCCCATGATGCCCATGGTGGTCTTGGACTTGAAATGCGAGGTGGCGGACATGTCAGCCACGAAGAAATCAGGCAGCAGGTCATTGTTCACATCCCCAAAATCCGCACCCATCGAGAACCAGGGCACGTGGGGCATGGCTTCCTTGATCACATCTGTAAAGGTTCCATTGCCATTGTTGTGGTAAAGGCAGTCCGGGGTGATGAAATCGTTGGCGACGTAGATATCGACTTTCCCGTCCATGTCATAATCCCACCAAGTCACCGAGAGTCCATCGCCCCGACCAGAGACACCGGAATTTTTGGTGACATCCTTGAAGATTGGGGTCCCGTCCGGGGCGTTGCCCTCGTTGCGGTAGAGGCGGTCGGGAGTTCCCTTGGCTTCCGTGCCCCAGGTGTCGTAATCAAACCTCCACAGATCGTAATACAAATCGGCTCCGGGCTTCAGGGTAACGCCACCGGGGCCTTTGTTTATTGGCAGTTCCGAGGGTGTGCCCTTGGGATCCTCCACCCGGTTGGTCAAAAGATACATGTCCAGTTTGCCGTCTCCATCGTAGTCCGCAAAGGACGCACTGTGGCTGCAATCCACGGCATCCAGACCGGCCGCCTTGCCAACTTCCTTGAAGACCACGGGCTCGCCATTCGGGCCCTTGCCCATGTTCAGGAACAGCTGGTTGGGAACCATGTAGCTTGTCACGTAAATGTCCATGCGCCCGTCGTTGTTCACATCCGCCGCAGAAGCACCCGCCGTCCAGGCATCGCCACCATCAATCGGGCCCGCCTTGTCCGTGATGTCCTCAAATTTCAAGCCTCCCACCTGACGGTAGAGGTGATTCTTGCCAGTGGTGCCTGCGAAGAAAACATCCGGCAGACCATCACCATCAAAATCAGCAATCGCCACGCCCCCGGTGGTCATGCCGCTGTGGTAGAGGTAGCTGAGTGGGTGATCGACATCCATTTTGTTCACCACATCCAACCCAGTGTCGGGCGGCAGGAGGGTGGTGAAGAGGAACTCGCCTTTACCCTTGCTGGGGGGATTCAGCGGCGTCGAGGTGATGTCGGCAGCATGACCTGCGGTTGCCAGGGTGGTGGCCAGAGCAGCAGCCATGACGAATGAGATGCGGGGGAGGTTCATATTCATGACGAATCGAGAGACTGGGGGTTTTCGGGGGGGGGGAATGACGCTGTCCAAACGCCGATTTTCAATTATTCCCGTCCATTAGAGCAGAGCGAAAATTTGTGTCAATATTCCGTATCACTTTTGCCACCCGCAAATTTGCCTCTGGAAACCGCTGCTCCGTTGATCCTAAGTGAGATCACGGCGCTTCAAATTGTTTAAGATTTTTTAAATATTAATCCTTCTTAAATTCCACATTTTGTGGCGGGAAAGATTTTAACCACAAGATGTTGTGCTTGCCGCAGAAAAAACTTGGCATTTTGTCGAACTCTGCCAGAATTCAAAAATCATTCCGCCACCCCTGATCGCCGGGGTCTGGCTTCCTCGTCCTCCATTTCGACCAGTCCCTCATGAAACTCAAATCACTCCTCATCCACGGTTTTAAATCGTTCGCCGATAAAACCCTCATCGAATTCCACCAGGGCGTAACGGGCATCGTGGGACCGAATGGCTGCGGGAAATCGAACGTGGTCGATGCCGTGCGGTGGGTGCTGGGCGAGACTTCCGCGAAAGCCCTGCGCGGCGGGGAAATGAGCGACGTTATTTTCAATGGTACCGACAAACGCAAGGCGCACGCGATGGCTGAGGTCGTGCTGACATTTTCCGATTGTGAGGAAGCCCTGGGAGTGGATTACAACGAGGTGAGCATCGGCCGCCGGGTCTTCCGGGATGGCAAGGGCGAGTATGAACTCAACGGCCAGGCGTGCCGGATGAAGGACATCGCCAAGCTGTTCATGGATACCGGAATCGGCCGCAACATGTATTCGATCATGGAGCAGGGGAAGATCGACATGCTGCTCAGCGCGAAGCCTGAGGATCGCCGTCAGGTCTTTGAGGAAGCCGCCGGTATCACCAAATCCAAGGCCGAGAAAAAGGAGGCGATGCGCAAACTCGAATACACCGAGGCCAATCTTCTGCGCGTGACGGACATTCTCACGGAAATGAAACGCCAGATGGGCAGCGCACAACGGCAGGCGTCCAAGGCCAAACGCTACAAGGAACTGCACACGGATGTCATCGTGCTCGACACCCATCTGCACCACCGCAAATTCGCCGCCATGGGCACCGAGAGATCCGAATTGGAAACCTCTGTGGCCAGCCTCCGGCTCCGCTCCGCCGATCTCGAACATGAATTGGAGAAAGAGGAGCGCGGGCTGACTGAATCGCGTCTCGAACTCACCGAAATGGAATCCATGCTCGGCTCCCTGCGCCATCAGATGTCCCAGACCCAGGGACAGATCAATGCCGCGCAGCATCGCATTGTCACCAACGGCGAGCGCACGGTGGAATGGTCCGGGCTGATCGAACAGCACGAAGGCGAAATCCAACTGGCCCAGGACCGCCTCCTCGAACAGGAGGAGGAAATGCAGCAGCTCAGCGCCTCGCTACGGGAACTTGAAACACAGCTTGAGGCCAAGCGCTCCGCGCTCGAAGATCAGGGGCACCAGGCCCAGCGCATCCGCGATGACCGCGCCCGCCACGAACGTACCCTGCAGGAAGCCCGCCAGGCCATTCACACGGCCGAGGGCATCATCATTTCCGCCCATGCGGAAATGGGCAGTCACCACGCGCAGACCGCCACCGATCTCCAGCGCCAGGAGCAGCTCCAGCGCGATCTCCAAATGCTCGAAGACGAACGCACCGCAAAAGCATCCGAGGAATCTGCCCTGCAAATTCACATGCAGGAACTGGCTCGCGAAGTGGAGCAACTACAGGTCGATGTCCACCAGCGCGAACGCGAATCCCATGAAGTGGAGGCCGAACTGGATGTCACGCAGCGCCACATTCGCGAAGAGCATCGGCTCCTGAGTGAGCGCCAATCGAAGCTGGAAGTTTTGCAGCAACTCATCAGCGCCGGTGAGGGCTTGGAAACAGGCACCCGCGCGGTTTTGCAGGGATTGGGGGGATTGGAAAATTTCACGTCCGGCACCCACGGCCTGCTCAGCACGTATCTGGAGGTGACGGATGCCACGCTGATTCCAGCCATCGAGGCCGCCATGGGCGCGCACCTCCAGACCATTCTTGTTTCCGATACCGCCCTGGCCAAATCCATCCTCGAAACCCTGCGATCCGAACACCTCGGCACCGCCGTACTCCTGCCGCAAAGCAGCCTGCATCATGGCCACGCTTCGCAGATGCAAGTCCTGCCGGAGGGTTCCCTCGCCTGGGCACTTGACCGTATCAAGGTCAAGGAAGCCGTCCGACCAGCCGTGCACCAATTGCTGGGAAATGTCTGCCTCGTGCCAGACCTCGCGACCGCCATTTCCCTGAAGGCGCAATTGCCAGATGTGGCCTTCGCCACCCTCGCCGGGGAATTCGTGTCATCGGAAGGCACGCTGCGGGGCGGTGCAGGTCAGGAGTCCAATGGTTCTATTTTACAAAGGCAATCGGAACTCAAGGAGCTCGCTGGGGAGGTCACACTCCTCGCGGAAAAATTACAGGCTGCAGAAACCACCCGGGACACACTCATCGAACGTCAGCGTGCCGCCAAAACCATCGCTGAGGAAAATCGCGAACTCCTCCAGGTTCGCCGCGTCGCCGAATCCACCCAACAAGGCGGCATGGCCTTGGTCCAGCGCGAGCTGGCGCAGTATGCCAGCAAGCAGGAAGGGATCGACTGGGAATTGAGCGAGCTTCGCAAACGCCAGGACGCGCTCGCCCGCAAGGTGGAGGAAGCTACTGCACGCCGTGCCCGCGCCGAACAGGATCTGGATTTCCGTCGCACGGAGGGGGCGAGTTTGGTGGAACTGCTGGATACAAAACGCGTCGAGGAAAACACCGCGCTGGAGGCGCTCAACGATCTCAAAACCGCCGTCGCCGTGGAACAACGCACCCGCCAGGCTCTGGAAGATCAACGCGCGCCGCTGCAGCTTCGCTGCGATGAAATCCAGGCCTCACTGGCCAAACGTCGCCGCGATGTGGAATCCTTCCGCGAGAAAATCGCCTCGGCCGAGGACGAATCCGACCACATGACGCGCAGCATTTCTGAAGCTCAGATCCAGATTGAAGAAATCAGCCAATTGCTGGAATCCCGCACGGCCGAACGCGCCGAACGCGCGCAACAACTGGCCGCCAGCGAATCCATGCTCAATGCCATCCGTCGGCAGGCAGCCAAGCTTTCCGAACAGCGTGGTAATGAGGAAGTGCGCCTCACCCAGCTCAGCCTGCGCATGGAAAACTTGGGCAACTACGCCCAAGAGCGCTACCACCTCTCGCTCGCTTCCTTTGAACCCGACGCCCACGCGCTCCTCAGCGCCATCGCTCGTCAGAAATCACTTCACGGAGATACCACCAGGCAGCCTGTCGCACCCGTCATTTCCAGCGATGATGAGGATGACGAATCCTTCGCAGCAGCCGCCACTGAAGCCGAAGGACCCGATTGGGAATTTGTAGAGAGCATCGTGCAGGACCTCAAGCAACGGCTCGATGCCATGGGCCCGGTCAATCTCGAAGCCATCGAGGAATTCGCGGAACTCGAGGAGCGATTCAATTTCCTCCAGAAGGAATTCGACGATCTCAACAACGCCAAGGTCGAACTTCTCGATATCATTGCGCGCATCAACGTCGAGGCCAAGCGCCGTTTTGTGGAGACATTTGAAAAAGTCCGCGACAATTTCCGCAGCATTTTCAAGGAACTCTTCGGCGCCACCGGCCACGCGGACCTCGTGCTCGTCAGCGAGGAGGATCCACTGGAAACCGGTGTCGAAATCATCGCCAAACCGCCCGGTAAAAAGCCCCAGAGCATCACCCTGCTCAGCGGTGGCGAACGCTCCATGACCGCCGTGGCCCTGCTCTTCTCCATCTACATGGTCAAGCCGAGCCCGTTCTGTATTCTAGACGAATTGGACGCGCCCCTCGACGAATCCAACGTCAATCGCTTCGTGCGGATGCTGGATAAATTCATCGCCAAGAGCCAGTTCGTCATCGTCACACACAACAAGAACACGATGCGCCGCGCGGATGTCCTCTACGGAGTGACCATGGAGGAATTCGGCGTCAGCAAACCCGTCGGCATGAAACTAACCGCCGCAGAAAAACTCCTCCCCCCCACCCCCGCTGCGCCGCCGGAAGCCGTGGAGGAGGTCAGTGAAGAACCGGATGCCGAACCTGTCGAGGCGTGACCTCCCGAGCCACAACCCCAGAAGCCTACCTGAAGTCACTGCCGCCGGACCGTCACCCAGCGATGCGCGATCTACGCCAGACCATTGTGGATAACCTTCCCAAAGGCTTTGAGGAAACCATGTCCTACGGCATGAACGGATACATTGTGCCTCATACAGGCTACCCTATAGGCTACCACTGCGACCCCAATCTCCCACTCCCATTTGTCCACATCGCCGCACAGAAAAATTTCTACGCCCTCTACCACGGCGGTCTCTACTCCCAACCAAATCTGCTGCACTGGTTCACCGAGACCTACCCCAAACACACCAGTGCGAGGCTGGATATGGGAAAATCCTGCGTGCGGTTTAAAAAGCGGAGCATATTCCCCATGCTCTTCTGGCGGAATTGCTTCAGAAAATCACCCTCAAACAATGGATCGCCATCTATGAATCGGCGATGAAGAAGAAGTGATTGGCGGGTTCTTCAGGAAAACCAACAGTCCTCACGCTCCGCCCAATCGTTTGACCTGATGCGAGAGGCGTTTCATAAGATTACTGCAGACTGTATCACAAAGTTCCGTAATCGTTGGATCGGCTATGTAGCAAATGGAGGTCAATCCTTCGCGACGGCGTCCCACCATTCCTGCATCCGCCAGCGACTGAACGTGGCGGGATACATTCGCCTGGGTCAGTTGCGTGGCTGACACGAGTTCCGTGATGTTTTTCTCCCCCTCTTCCAGAGCGCGAAGGATCTTCAGGCGGCTGGGTTCCGCAAGGGTGCGGAACCAGGAGGCTATCAGGGTGAGAGCTTCCTCAGAGACAGGGGGCGGGGATTTTTTGGGACGTGAGGACATGGAAAATAATGTTTGCACTATTCGCCTATATGCGTGTAGAATCATATAGTTTGCCTCAAATATGCCCTGACTCCCCCATTCGTCAATTCCAAATCAACCAGCCAGATCATGAAACTAGAAAATATCATTCGCGCCCTCGCAGGCACTCTCATCCTCACCGGACTCATCCTCACACAATTCGTAAATCCAAACTGGGTCTGGCTTTCGGCCTTTGTCGGCTTTAACCTGCTACAGTCCGCATTCACAGGATTCTGCCCTGCGGAGATCGTTCTCAAAAAATTCGGACTCTGCGGTTCTTGAGTCCCCGGACAACTATAAATTTTTTTCCTCCATGAAACTACCACCCCTGCTCCTGTGCCTTTTCTCGGTGGTTGCTTGTAATAAATCCGGGACCGGCAATCCACCTGCGCCATCGCCACCTTCGTTTGCTGTGACGGTTCAGTTGGCAAAATTTCAGCCCCATCAGGCAGTGGAGGAAGTCGTGGGAACCGTTCGCTCGAGGCTCCAGGCCACAGTCGAAGCCAAGGTCAGTGGCCGTGTGCTTGAATACACGGCGGCGCCTGGCTCTTTGGTAAAAGCGGGGGACCTTCTCGCCCTGCTCGATGTTCAGGAGATTCAGGCAAAGGTCGACCAGGCCAGGGCGATGCTGGAGCAGGCCAGGCGGGATTATGAACGCCAGCGGCAACTCATGACCAGTAACGCCACAACCCGTCAGGATTTCGAGAACGCAGAGGCCAGAGTCAAGGTGGCTCAGGCCGGTATGAGCGAGGCGGAAACGATGAAGAGCTACGCCCGGGTCACAGCGCCCTTTGATGGTGTCATCACGCGCAAACTGGCCGATGTGGGCGATCTCGCCATGCCGGGCAAACCACTGCTCGAAATCGAAGCACCAACTGCGCTGCGCTTCGAGGCCGACCTGCCGGAGGCGATTCTCGATCGCGTAAAGCTTGGAGAGAAAATGCAGGTTCACCTCGCGAAGACGATTGAAGCCACTGTCAGCGAGATTTCGCCCGTCGCCGATCCCGTGAGCCGCACTTTCAAAGTGAAGCTCGATCTGCCCCAGACTGATGGGCTGCGCACCGGCCAGTTCGGTCGCGTCTCCGTACCAGTGGCGGAAACGAGATTGCTGCTTGTTCCCAAAAATGCCGTTGTGAAGCGCGGGCAGATGGAACTCGTCTTCGTCGCCACAGATGGCAAAGCCGCGCTGCGGCTTGTGAAGATCGGCAAGGTGTTCGAAGGCCACGTGGAAATCCTTTCCGGCCTCGAAGAAGGCGAACAAGTCATCGTGGGCGACACCGCCAAACTCACCGATGGCCAACTCGTGACGATCCACCCATGAGTGAGCCTTCCTCCAGCCACCATGGCATCGCCGGTCGCATCGCAGCTGCGTTCATCGATTCCAAGCTGACGCCGTTGATCATTATTGCAGCAGTTTTGCTGGGTGGCGCGGCGATTGTCCTGCTGCCTCGTGAAGAAGAGCCGCAGATCAAAGTGCCAATGATCGATGTCATGGTCGCCATGCCCGGCTCCACCGCGAAGGAGATCGAGGAACGAGCCACGCGGCCCATGGAAAAGCTCCTCTGGGAACTGCCCGGCGTCGAATACATCTACAGTACCTCACGCGACAGCGAGAGCCTGGTGATCGTGCGCTTCAAAGTCGGCGAAGACCCCGAGCGCAGCCTTGTGAAACTGAC
Organism: Akkermansia muciniphila; assembly: GCA_943333275.1. GTDB lineage: Bacteria > Verrucomicrobiota > Verrucomicrobiia > Verrucomicrobiales > V1-33 > JAGNEJ01. The sequence goes on along the minus strand of CALQSQ010000086.1, from coordinate 4,075 downwards.
AGAAAAGCTACGCTCGAACTTCGACCGTATACCGATGGGTGTTACGATGCCCATCGTGAAGCCGAAAAGCATCGACGACGTGCCCATTCTAGCGCTGACCTTTCACAGCGCCCGTTACGATCACCTCACGCTCCGCCGCCTCGCCGCGCAAGTGGATGAATCCATCAAACAAGTGCCGCTCGTGGCTGAAACGACATTGCTCGGTGGTTCACGCCGCGCCGTGCGCGTGATGCTCGATCCCGTGAAGCTCGCCAGTCGTAATCTGAGCCCCGCCGGCCTCGTGCCGATGCTCCAGCAGGCCAACCGTCAGTTCCGCGCTGGTGGCCTAACCACTGGAAACAATGAAGTCCTTGTCGAAACCGGCGCTTTCCTCAAAACCGCAGAAGATGTTGGTAATGTTGTCATCGGGGTATTTAGCGGTCGTCCGGTGTATTTGCGCGAAGTCGCCGAAATCGTCGATGGTGGCGAAGAACCAACGCAATACGTCTTCCACGGCAGCAAAACGAGCGAAGAGCCCGCCGTGACGCTCAGCATCGCCAAACGCCCCGGAGCGAATGCGATCAGCGTGGCCGATGAAGTGCTGCGCAAGGTCGATCTGCTCAAAGGCAGCGTTATTCCAGCCGATGTCACCGTCAGCATCACGCGGAACTACAGCGAGACCGCAGCGGAGAAGTCGAATGAGCTGCTGCTGCACATGGGAATTGCCGTCTTCAGCGTGGCGATCCTCATCTGGCTCACACTCGGCTGGCGGGAGAGCGGCATCGTCGCGGTGGCCATCCCGGCAACACTGGCGCTCACGCTGCTCGTTTTCTACCTCTACGGCTTCACGCTGAATCGGATCACGCTCTTCGCACTCATCTTCAGCATCGGCATTCTTGTCGATGACGCCATCGTGGTCGTGGAGAACATCGTGCGTCACTTCCACCTACCGCAAAACAAGGGCCGCAACTGGTCCGCTATCGCCGTGGAAGCCGTGGGTGAAGTGGGCAATCCAACCATCCTCGCCACCTTCGCGGTGATTGCCGCCGTGTTGCCGATGGCCTTCGTTGGCGGCCTCATGGGGCCTTACATGCGGCCGATCCCGATTGGAGCCAGCGCGGCGATGTTTTGGTCCCTGCTGATCGCGTTCATCGTCACACCGTGGGCTTCGATTCGCATTCTGCGTTGGGGGAAGAAATATTCGACACTCACCGACGGCACCCCATCGGCCAAAGATCTCAAACGTCACGACGCCAGCGAGCATCCCGAAGACTTCTTCACGAAACTCTACCGCCGAGTGATGGGACCGCTGCTGCATCACACCGGCTGGCGCTGGACATTCCTCATCGGCATCACCGTGTTGTTGCTTGGGTCGATGGCGACCGTCGGACTCGGCTGGGTGAAGGTGAAAATGCTGCCGTTCGACAACAAGAGCGAATTCCAGATCATCCTGAACATGCCGGAAGGCTCGTCCCTGGAGCAAACCGCCGCCGTCGCTCGCGAAATGGCCGCCGCGATCCGCACCGAGCCTGAAGTGACCGATTACCAAGTCTATGCGGGTGTCGCCTCGCCCTACAATTTCAACGGACTCGTGCGTCACTACTTCATGCGTCGCGGTGCCAACGTTGCTGACATCCAGGTGAACCTCGTCGGCAAACACGAGCGCAAAGCGCAGAGCCACGACATCGCCAAACGCATTCGTCCTGCCGTCACCGCCATCGCGGATCGCTACAAAGCCCGCGTCGCCATCGCCGAGGTGCCACCCGGACCGCCGGTGCTCCAAACACTCGTCGCCGAGATTTATGGGCCGACGGAAGAAGCGCGATTGAGGCTCGCCGAAGCGGTGAAGACCATTTTCAAGAGCGCGCCTGGAGTGGTCGATGTCGATTGGTATATCGAGGCCGATCAGCAAAAGGCCCGTTTCATCATCGACAAAGAAAAAGCCGCACTGCACGGCATCAGCGCTGCCACGATCTCGCAGACGCTCAAGATCGCCGTCGATGGCGAAACCATCGATCTGCTGCACCAGCCCGCGGAGAAGGAGGACGTGAACATCCGACTCGAATTTCCGCGCTCCGCCAAGACCACGCCCGAGGAACTTCTCGCCCTCCGTGTGCGCTCCGGCGATGCCAACGCGCTTCCCGAGCCCGGCGCCTCCGGCTCGCCGCTCGTGCCGTTGCGTGAACTGGTGAAGGTCGAGCACGTCACTGTCGAGAAGAGCCTCTATCACAAGAACCTCATGCCCGTGACTTACGTCATCGGCGATGTCGCCGGAGTCGTCGAAAGCCCTGTGTATGCCATTTTCCAGATGAACGAGGCGCTCAAGAAGCTCGACACGCGCGAGTTCGGCGGCAGCGGCGCTGAACTGCAAATCCTCAACGCCTCCATGCCCTTCAGCGATGCCGAACCCGCGATGAAATGGGACGGCGAATGGCACATCACCATCGAAGTCTTCCGCGATCTCGGCGCGGCTTTCGGTGCCTGTATCATCCTGATTTACGTGCTCATGGTCGGCTGGTTCCGCAGCTTTTTGACGCCCGCCATCGTCATGATTGCTATTCCGTTCTCGCTTGTCGGCATCCTGCCCGCACATGGCTTGATGGACGCCTTCTTCTCCGCCACCAGCATGATCGGCTTTATGGCCGGCGGCGGCATCGTCGTGCGAAACAGCATCATCCTCGTCGATTTCATCGAGCTGCGCGTGCGTGAAGGCATGGCACTGAGCGAGGCCGTCATCGACGCCGGAGCCGTGCGCTTCCGCCCCATGCTCCTCACCGCCATGGCCGTCGTCGTCGGAGCCGCGGTGATTCTCGCCGACCCCATTTTCCAAGGCCTCGCCATCGCTTTGATGGCCGGAGAGATCGCCAGCCTGCTCATCAGCCGGATGGCCGTGCCGGTGCTCTACTTCATGGCGAACAAACATTCTCATCCGGAACCCGCGAATTTATGACACGCTTTCTCATCCCCATCGCCATCGGAGGCGCCCTCGGCTCCGCGATGGGCTACTTTGGCCAATGCAGCTCCGGCACCTGTCCACTCACCTCCACGTGGTGGCGCGGTGCCATTTACGGCGGCGTGATGGGGCTGCTGTTTGCTTTCAGTTCTCATCGCTAAACCCCACTCCACTATGAATACACGCTACATCGTCGAAACCAGCAAAACACCGGCCCAGGCCGTGACCGATCTCGAAGCCTCGGTCAAACAGCACGGCTACGGCGTGTTGCACACTTACGACCTCAAACAAACCCTTGCGAGCAAGGGCTTCGACCTGCCAAACGCCTGCCACATCCTCGAAGTCTGCAATCCCAAGCAAGCTGCCGCCGTGCTCGCGGCCGACATGGGCATGAACATCGCGCTACCGTGCCGCATCTCCGTTTATCAAGACGGTGGCAAGACTTTGATCGGCATGGTGCGTCCCTCAACACTGCTGGCTTCACTCTCCGAGTCCGCCGAGCTGAAAACCATTGCCGAACAAGTCGAGAAAGACACCATCGCCATCATTGAAGCAGCGAAGTGAAGTCCAAAGCCATGATCTTGATACTCATCATCCTCTGTCTCATCGTTCTCAACTGGTATTGGTACGAGGGGACGCTGGGATCGGAAGTTGTTCAAGGCTGAGCCAGGGCGCGGCTGCGTGAACATTCACCCGAAGGAGGCGAAGGCATTCCTCGACGCGCATCCCGACACGCAGGTGCTGGATGTGCGTTTCGATGCGGAGTTCACCTGTGGTGCGTTACCGGGTGCTCTTCAGATTTCATCCGGCGATGTCGAATTCGAGCAGAAAGTCAGCAACCTCGATAAGACCAGACCGGTTCTCGTGTATTGCGCGGGCGGCTTTCGCAATGGCATAACAGCAGCGATCTTGCAGATACAGCGCTTCACGAACATTCAGCATCTGCATTGAGGCTATCATTCACGGCGATTTGTTGGGTTCCAGGTTGAGCTAAGAGCCTGTTGAAAAACGAGTTCATTTTTGAAAAATCGCCCCTAACATGAAAAGGGCCGCCGCATGGTCGGCCCGCAGAATCTGTGGGCGATCCGAATCTCCAACTGCGTAAAAAGTGCACCCCACGCTTGTCTGATGGCCAAAATCCAG
>CALQSQ010000085.1 GCA_943333275.1 Akkermansia muciniphila | reverse complement strand
GTGAGTGCGCCGTTGCTCGTTCGGAAATCAGCTTTGCAGAGGACATCCACGATTGCCGCCAAGCGCTGCATTTCCTTTAAAATATGCCATTGCATCAATTTTCACTTGACGCCATTTTTTCAGAGAAGGCAATTTATTTGGATCATACCGACGCGAGCGTCTCGGCCTCACGGCTGGCGCAGGCGGTAGAACATCCGTCCGCCAGGCGCGAGCGGATCGGTGAAAGTGTCGGCATTGACCGTCGCGGGGAGAGGTGTCCATCCGGAGAGATCGGGGGAACGTTCAAGTGTGCGATCCAAGCCGCCTTGCCAAAGCAGTGTCACATTGCCGCCTGCGGGGACGATGCCGACGACGAACGCATCCCCGTCGGGTGCGCTGCGCACGGCGCGGAAGCCGAGGCCGAAAAGCCGACGCGCGCCACCGAAGGTCGCGACGTTGCGGGCGCTCACGCGCAAGTCGAGTTCGGGATTGTAGAAATCGCCGCCACGAAAGCCGAAACCGAAATCCGTGCTGAACGCTCCCGTAACTCCCGCGCTCACGCGCGGCCACGTCGGCACCCCATCGGCGCGGCCATCGGCGGCGATGCTGCCATCGCCATGTTCGGCGACAAAGGCGCGGCCAAGCGCACGCGCTGGCGTGACGGCCATCTCGACTACATTGCCGCTGAGATCGCTGATTCCCCACCAACTCTCGCCGCGCAATTCGCGCGTGGCATTTCCCGCAAAGAGCGCCGTTCGATACGGTCCGAGCAGCGGACGGTCGGCGGTGCTTGGGGAGTAGGAAGTGTTGGCGTTCGCGGGCGTTGGCGTCTCAAAGCCGCTGCCATCCGGCGCTCCGCCGAAGCCGCGCACCGGCGCGATGGTCGCGGTGCCCCAGGCGAATTCCCCGGCGAGTGCCGCACCCCGTCCGCGCGCGGCTTTCTCATACTCCAGTTCGGTCATAGGACGAAGCGCTGCCCAGTCCGCATAGGCGATGCCGTCCTCCCACGAAAGCCAATTCGCGGCAAAGTGGGGCGAGCAGGCTGTGTAAGCGCCGAGCGTCTGCGGCACCGTGTAGCGGTAGCGGTCGTTGCGCACCGGATTCGACACCGCGAAATCCGCGAGCGCGGGGGCGCGCGCGGCGGCTTGCGTGGCCGCGAGCGTGTCGAGCATCGCGGCGTATTGGCCCTGCGTGATCTCATAGCGCATCGCATAAAACGGCGCGTAGCCGCTTGGAAATGCCGCGCCGAGCGTGATGCCCTGCGCGGCGTTTTCCCACGGGTCCGGGCCGTTCGTGCCGCCGGGGAGCAGCGTCAGCGTGCGGTCCGCCCACAGGCCGCCCGTATTTGCGCTTAGAAGCGGTGCGGCTGCGGTGACGAGGTAGGGAAAGTTTCCGCCGCCACCTGCAAGAAAGCGTCCATCGGAAGTTACTGAGCCGTCGCCCGCATAGAAAGCGCCCGTCGGCACCCGCACCATCGGGATCGCGAAGACGCGCACGCGGACTGCGGCGGACGCCGACTTTCCATCCGCCGCGAAATCCCACGGCAGCGCGACGCCATCCCAGTCCACGTCGCCCGCGCCATCCGCGCGGCGATGCACGAAGACGCCGCGGCCGTCGGAGACCGGGGTGAATTGCGCGGCCACGCCGTGTTCATCCGCGATGGAATACAGCGCGGCATTCGGGCTGAGCGTGGCGTGGTGCCACGAGTCGCCCACCACGCTGGGATCGGTCCATTTTGCAAAGACCCACACGGCATCCCAGTTCCACCGCGTGCCAGCGCCGCTCTCGCGCCACGAGTTGCGCCACGCGAGGCCGGTCATCACGGGGCGCACACCGCCGCCCGCCACGCCGAGCGTAGGGCGCGCGACTTCGACGTCGCCGGGCGCGACGACGGTGCGCACGTCCGGCCCTTCCCACAGGAAATTTTCCGCCCGCACATTCATCGCGCCGCCTGCCGTATCGAGCACGCGCACATGCGACACCGCCACGTCGTAGCTCGCCCCGGAGGTCGCGCCGTTGAGGGCGATCGTTACGGACGTGTCGAGGTCGGCGGCGCCATCGCCATTGGTGTCCGCGCCGACCTGATGCCAGGCACCATCGTCGTAGCGCGCATAGAGGCGGAAGACGCGGTTCACGCCCGCCGCATTGTCGCGCTTTTCCAGCCGATAACTCACCGTGCCGGTCGCGGTGAAAACTTCGCTGACCAGATTCGTCGAGCCGCTGCGGATGACGGACACCCGCTGTGCGCCGCTGCGCACGAAACCAAACCAGTAATCGCCAAACGTGCCGCCGATCCAATGATTCACCCCGCCCCGCACGTAGCAGCCAGCGATGGAAACGCCCGCGGTAGATCCGCCGCCGAGCGCGGTGAGGTCGGCTACATTTGTGAAAGTCCACTGGATGCTAACCTCGCCGCTGATCGGCGAAAGCGGCGTGGCGCCCGTCGTCGGGAGATCGAGAAAGCCGGTCATCCGCGCCGTGGCCGTGCCCGCCGGAGCCACGAAGGTGGCACCGCCGCCCGTGGCGTTGACCGTGTAGGCGGGGTCTTGCTGCGCGGGATTGTCGTTTGGTCCGAAACTGCGGACGAGCGGGCCGAAGGTGCCGTCGTTGAAATCCACATTCAGCGAGCCCGCGAAAGCGGCGGTAGCTGTTGCGAAGAGGGTGGCGAGGAGGATGAAAAAGCGCTGCATATAGGTCGGAAAACGGGGTTAGGCCGAGAAATGTTGATTTTAGGCGGCGTGGGATAGCTCCGTTGCCGGGCGGATTTTGGCTGTCAGTTGCTTTTGTTTTTTGGCCAGGCACGGAAATCGCACTCGACCTGGATTCCGTGCCAGAACTCGGGCGTCTGGCCGAAGAAGGCGCCGAAGCGGATCGACATGGTGGGGGGTGATCGCACGGCCTCCCAACACGATCTCGTTGACCGCACGGGGTGGCACGCCAATGGCGCGGGCCATGGCGTTTTGGGAAATCTCCATCGGCTTAAGATTTTCCTCGAGCAGGATTTCTGATAGGAATTTGCTTTTTCAGGGTGGGGTTGGACGGGGGATCGGAATCGGGGAGGAGGGGGGTCTGGGGGGAGAGAGGGGTGTGGGAAGGATGAATGACGAAGGAAAAAGGAGGAATCAGATGTCTCCTATTGCCTCTTGTGGCCAATGATGGTGTTTTGCATGGGAGGACGGGGTGGTTCATGGTGGATTACTTATTCTTATGGGCATAGCTCTCCTGCTCCGCGTTGCCAAGATTTTTCTTGGCAGCGGACTATCGTGGGTTTCCCTCGGACGCTTCCTGAGTTTAGGCGGAGTCTAGGACGAGAGTGCGTCCGTCTCCGAGGTCAATTTCTGGCGCTTTCCAAGCTTGGTCGGTGCTTGCGTCGGTGCTTTGGTCCCTTAGTTCTAGGTTTTCAGAGGGAGGAGCTTCGTCTTCGTCGGCTGGGATCCAGCCACAGATAGCTTGCCAGGGCGGGTGGATGGGCTCGAAGGTTTGATTCGCCCGCCCCGCATGCCGGGCTCACCCTGCGGGCTCCGGCTTCGCCTGCGTCCAAAACGCCTCCGACCCCTCGGCGTTTTCCGATGTCGAATGGCGGTTTTGGTGGAGGGGGGCAGGCTGATGAGGGTCTGCCAGAGGCCATGGAGGCGGAGGAAGAATTGATTCAGGGCCGCCCCACGGCCCTTTACCCCTGCGGGGCACGTCACCCGCTACGCGGATTCCTGTCCAAAACGCCTACAAGCCTTCGGTGTTTTTCAATTTCCTCTGGTCGGAAGATGGTTTCGATGCGCCGCATGGTGCCTTGGCAGCACGGGCATTTCAGGGGATCGGCACCCCAGATGCGGAGGATGAGGTCGCGCCACAAGGGGCGCGTGGCCCGGGCGGTGGCTTTGGGTGGGGCGGGGTGGACTGCTACTTCAGATTTTTCTGGCGCGGGGTTTTCTGGTGGGGGTGGGATGAGTTCGGCGGCGGGTCTGGTGAGGCCGCGGGTTTTGTTGGAGTAAAGGCCGTAGTAACGGATTACTTGCTGGCTTTTGTACCTTTTAATGGGACAGGCAATTTAATCATACATCCGCCTGGGAGGACACGTTCCGCCCCTCCTTGGATGCCCATGACAGACAGCTCGATGTCTAGGACAACTTTTTTGTCATGCACCCCGCACGCGGGCGGGAGCTGTGGCCGCGAAATCACGGTGTCGGGGTGACGGCGATCCGCAGGAAGCGCCGGGGTGCGGCGCTCGGGGTTAGGACGTCGCGCACCTCGACGAGACCGGGCTCGGAGTCCGGATGGGCGCGGTTTTCTGAAACGAAGCCGGGCCCGGTGAAGGGGGCGCTGTTGATGCTGGTGGCGAGGTCGGTCCAGGTGGCGAGGTCGTCGCTGGCTTGCACTTTCAAAGTGACGCCGGTGCGGTCGAGCGGGCGGGTGAAGCGGGCGCGGAGGCGCGGGCCGTCGCCGTAGTTGTGGAGTTCGATGATGGGCTCGACGGTTCCTGGCTGCGCAGGGAAGAGGCCGAAGGCGAATTCGATGCCGTTGTTGAAGGCGTCGCCGTCGTGGTTCCCGGTGATGGTGGCGCCGGGCAGGCCGTTGGCGGTGGCCCATGCGGCGAAGGTGAGGCCGGTGTTGGAGACAATGGTGAGGATGCCAGAGGTATAGAGCGCGGAGGTGTCCCAGGCGAGGCCGGCGGGGAGCGACGGCATGGTGATAGTGGAGAAACTGCCGGCAGCGCGCGCGGCATCAAAATCGAACACATCGAAGCTCTGGCCCGCGGCGGGCGTGAAGCCATTGATCAGCGTCACCGTCAGCGTGCCGCCCCACTCGACTTGCGGCGTGGCGGCGTGGGTGAAGGTCAGCTTATCATGCTGCGTGCCCGCAGTGAGGCCGCCGATTTCCAGAGTCAGTGCCGTGGAGGGCGCGAAGATGACTTGCGGCGCATACGTGACGGCAGCCGGGCTGTTGCCGGGGCGCAGGTCGCCGATGAAGTAGATCGTCCCGGTGCCGGTGAATGGTCCGGCGCCACTTTGGCTGCCGTAGAAGATGGTGCTGCAATTCACCCCTGTGAAAATCTCCGTGCCATTGTGGAGGACATCGTCCCAGAAAGTGGTGATGGAGCCCGCGCCGCTGGTGACGACGCGGCTGCCGGCATTGAGGAGGCAGTCGCCGAAGATATCCATCGTCCCGCCGGAGAAAGCCATTTGGCCGTTGTTCGTTACGCTGCCGCTGAAGATCGCGCCGCGTCCGCTGATGAAGCCGGTGGCGCTGTTGGTGAGGTTGCCCGCGTATTCAATGGTGCCGCCCTGGAGTGTGACCTGCCCGGCATTGGGCGCGATGGTGCCGATAAAGCTGAGGGTGTCGCCGGCATCCACGCGAATTCTGCCGGTGGTGGTGTTCGTGACCGTGCCAGTGACGAGGCCGTCGCCGAGGAGGAGACCGTCGTTTTGTATGGTGCCAAGGGAGCCGGAGCGGAGTTCGAGCCGGGACTGGTTGACCAGAGAGCCAGCGGTAAGGCTCCCTCCATCAAGGAAGACAGGCGTGCCGATTTGCAGAGTGTTTGTCGCGGAGAGACTCTGGCCGGGCTTGATTACGTGCCCCAGTCCGAAAAGGGCGTCGGCGATTCCTGCCTGAAAGGTTGTGTTTGCGCCGGTGAAATTGACCGTGCCGCGGCTGAAGGCGAATGTCCCGCTGCTGAGGATGAGTGCGCCCAGGTTGAGTGTCCCCCCGTCGAGTTGGAGGGTGCCTTGGGTAAATAAGTTGAGCGAGGCTGTGGTGACGGTGGCACCATTGTGAATGTTTAGCGCTCCCTCGCCGCCACTCACGCCGCCGAGGGTGCCGCCGACGTTGATGGTCCCGGTTGTGGCTAGCGACGTGCTGGTTCCCACAAGCGTAACCGAGCCGCTCGCCAGCGTGCCCGCTCCAATAGCGAGATTGTTTGCGCCCATATTGATGGTGCGTTCGCCATCGACGATCAGGGCGCCGCGGTGAACGCTGCCGACAGTGACCGACGTGACCTCCGAAAGAGTTCCCGCCGCTCCGGAAAGTCGCAGCGTGGGCAGGGCGTCGGCGGCGGTGCCGTCGATCACCAGCGGTGCGGTCACCGTGCCGTTGTCAAACGTGCCAGTCACATGCAGCATGCCATCGAGGAGATTCAGCGTGCCGTTTTTGGTGAAACTGCCGCTGACGGTCAGCGTGCCGCCGTCGATGGTGACCGCCGAGCCTGCCGAGCTGCGGATTTCCATATTCCCCGACACGTTGACCGCCCCGGCGTCTGCGATGAGCAGCGTCCCCGTGCCGCCGTTGGCACCGAGGCTGCCGCCCACGGCGAGACTCCCCGCTGTCCAGCGCGAGCCGGCGCCCGAAACCGCCGCCGCCCCAGTGCTCCCTGCGACGGTCGCTATTCTCGAAGTGCCGCAGGCGAGGCTGCCGGCACTGGTGATCGACAAGACACCGGAGCCGGCCGCGCCGACGCTGAGCACCTGGTTGCCCGTGGTGAGCGTGCTGCCGACACCGGTCACCGTGAGTTCACCGGCACCAGTGGCTGCATTGCCGACACTTGTCGCCAGAACGCTGGCAGAAGCTCCGGCCGAGACAGTGAGTTCTCCGACGCCTTGGTCGCCAACGGTAGTTGAGCCGGCGGTCAGACTGGAACCGGCTCCGGTGATGAGCGCCGTTCCATTACTGCTGCCGCCCGAGCCGATGACTAGGGCCGACGTGCCGGTGTAGTCGCCGCCATTGATGATGGAGAGCGTGCCGCTGCTGTTGGCGGAGCCACCGACCTGAATCGTATTGGCCGCGGCGTCGAAGAGGGCGTCCGCGCCGATCGTGAAGAAACCGATCGATGACGCAGCGTTCCCGAGCGTCATGTCGCCGGTCATGGTGCCGTTGAGGATGGTGAACCGGCCGGTCTGCCCGGCGACAGCGCCGACGACGAGCCCGGCGCCCGCCGTCATCGTCTGGGTGGTCTGATTGAGCTGATACGTGATGTTGCCGTTCTCGATCCGGTGGCCCGAGAGAGTGATGCTGGTCTCGAGCGTCACCGTCTGAGTCGTCGTGCCGGTGTAGAGCGCCAATTCGCCTGAGGCGCTCGGCGGTGCGTTTAAGGCAGGCGTCCAGTTGGCGGCAGTGTTGAACAAGCCGCCGCTAGTGGGCAGCCAGGTGAAGGTCTGGGCCTCCGCCTGATTGATGCAGAGCGCGAGGAGTATAGCTGGCAACGTGCGCAGACAGAGAGCGAGTGGAGTGCGTTTCATAAATGGAGAGCAGCGCTGCCGGGCGCGCGTTCGTGTAAAGGTGTGACATCATCGCGGAAAACGCCTGCACATATCCGCGCCCCGCACTATGCGTCGCTTCCCCGCCACCCGTCCAGCTAATATTGCGGCCCTCCGCTCCGGCGCGGGCGGCTAGGTCCGCGTCACGGAGACGATGGCGCTGCGCCCCTCGTGGCCGTCCGCCGTCACGGTCACCCATGAGAAGTGCGCCACATCTCCTGTCCTGAAAGGAATTTGCTTTTTGCGGGTGGCGTCATTGGCGGGATCCGGAACGGGGAGAGAGGGGGTCTGGGGGAAGCGACGGGTGTGGGAAGGGTGAATGATGAAGGAAAAAGGAGAAATTAGCTGTGCTCCGTGGCATCGTGGGGTCAATTTTGGTGTTCTGCATGGGATGAGGTGGCAGTTCATGGTGGATTTTTTATTGTCGTGAGCACGGCTCCCCTAGCCCGCGTTGCCAAGATTATTTCTTGGCAGCGGATTTTTGTGGTTTTCCTTCGGCCACTTCCTGCACTTAAGCGGGTTCTAGGACGAGGATGCGGCCATCACCGAGGTCAATTTCCGGGGCCGTCCAAGCTTGGGTGGTGCCTTGGTCCCAGAGTTCGAGGGGGGCATCTAGCGCTTCGTCTGCGTCGGCTGGGATCCAGCCTCGGATAGCTTGCCACGGTGGATGGATGGGTTCGAAGGTTTGATTCGCCCGCCCCGCATGCCGGGCTCACCCTGCGGGCTCCGGCTTCGCCTGCGTCCAAAACGCTTCCGATCCCTCGGCGTTTTTCAATATCGTATGGCTGTTCTGACGGCGGGGGGAGGCTAATGAGGGCTTTCCAGAGTGGGAGGCGGGAGGCGCGGGGGCGGCGTGGGGGCAACGCGGGGGCATGGTAACTGTTCTTAAGAACAGCTTCCGGGATGCGCAATGGTGGCGATGAGTAGTGGTTTTCGGAACCTGAGCGGGCCGCAGGGCGTTGGGGTCCACAACCCGGCGGAGCCGGAAACAAAAGAATGCGGTGCGGCTCGCTGGGCGGTTGCCTGGATTCCGCCGGGCCTGCGGAACTACCTTCCTTCTTAGCAAAGTTGGAAATACTGCGAACCTGTTCACTTTTCACAGGTGTGGGACGCATTGGCGCTGGAAGGTAGGTTTTTATTGGCGCCGGGATATTGTTCGTGTGTTCGGATGGTGAGGCTAAATCGCTTGTGAAAAATTTCACAAAGCCCTTGCTCCCGCATCGCTCCGGTTTAATGCTCATTCAGCGTGGTCGGCCACCTGCCGCTCGGTAGCGGACGGCGCGCAGCGATTTTCCGCCCCCTTTACCGATTACATTTCCCCCAACATGGACTGGTTTTTCACGCTAAGCACTGCTGTCAAGGTCGTCTTGAGCATCGTCACCCTGCTGACCATCGTCGCACTGGCGAGTTATGCGGAACGTCGGGTGAGCGCCATCATTCAGGACCGGGTGGGGCCGAACCGGGTGGGGGTGCCGCTGACGCTTTTTGGAGCGAAAAAGGACTGGGCGTTTTTCGGGCTGCTGCAGCCGCTGGCGGATGGACTCAAGTTCATTCTCAAGGAGGATTTTGTGCCTGCGCATGTGAAGAAATTTTACTTCTGGCTGGCCCCGGCTCTCACCATGATCCCGGCGCTTCTGACCTTTGCGGTGATCCCGTTTGGTTCCACGATGGTGGTTGGCGAGCACACCGTCCCGATGGTCATCGCCAACCTCAATGTTGGCCCGCTCTTCATCCTCGCGATTTCCTCGCTCTCTGTTTACGGCATCGTGCTGGCTGGCTGGTCCTCCAACAGCAAATATCCCTTTTTGGGTGGCGTTCGCTCCAGCAGCCAGATGATTTCCTATGAAATCAGTCTGGGGTTAAGCCTGGTTCCAGTGCTCATGGTCTTTGGCGAATTGAATCTCAGCAAAATTGTCGATTACCAGAATCACAACGGCTGGCTGCTCCTGCCCGCCTGGGGCGAGGGATTGAGCGTGGAGCGCTGGGTGCTCATGATCCCCATGCTCATCAGTTTCCTGATTTTCACCATTTCCGTTTTCGCCGAGACGAACCGCATGCCCTTTGACTTGCCCGAGTGCGAGACCGAACTCGTTGCCGGCTATCACACGGAATATTCCTCCATGAAATTCGCCCTCTTTTTCATGGGCGAATACGCTGCGATGGTCGTGGGCTCCGGCATCATCGTCACGCTTTACTTGGGTGGCTGGTCGTTGCCCTTCGGACTTCTGCAAAACGACGAGGGCAGCATCTGGAAATCCCTCGCCCACGTCGGGTGCTTCCTCACGAAGGTCGTCGCCTGGATCATCTTTTTCATGTGGGTGCGCTGGACGCTTCCGCGCTTCCGCTATGACCAACTCATGCGCCTCGGCTGGGTCTGGCTGTTCGAAATCGCGCTGGCCAACGTCTTCCTGACGGCGGTCATAATTATGATTTTTAGGAAATAAATCCCCACTCTCCACTCCCATGGCCACCATCACTGTCAAACGCCCCAAGTTGTCGTTCGTCGAGAAGCTCTACCTCCCCGCGATTTTCAAGGGATTGAAAATCACCGCAGGGCACGCCATTCGTGCCCTGAAGGGATCGACTCCGGACAAGACGATGCAGTATCCCGAGCAGAAATGGGATCATGAACTGCCCGAACATTACCGCGGTGCCCCGGCCCTCGTGACGGATGAACATGGTCGTGAGCGCTGCGTCTCCTGCCAGCTCTGCGAGTTCATCTGCCCGCCCCGGGCCATCACCATCATCCCGGGTGAAATCCCCGCCAACGACCAGTGGGCGAAGGTGGAAAAGGCCCCGCGCGAATTTAAGATCGACATGATCCGCTGCATCTACTGCGGCATGTGCGAGGAAGTCTGCCCGGAACAGGCCATCTTCCTCCGCAAGGACTACGCCATCACCGGCACGACCCGCGCGGAAATGGTCCACGACAAGACACGCCTCTACGAAATCGGCGGCGTGCGCGAGGGACTGGTCAACAAGTGGAATGAGTTGAAGTAAATCTGCCAATCCAAACGCCATGCCCGAACCACTTTTCTACTTCTTCAGCCTGCTCACCCTGATCTTTGGGGTCGGTGTCGTCATCAACCGAAATCCCGTCGCCAGCGCCCTGTGCCTGGTGGCCTCGTTCATTGGCCTGGCCGCCATTTACGTCAGCCTGAACGCTTATTTTCTGGGGACCATTCAAGTGCTCGTCTATGCCGGAGCGGTGATGGTGCTATTCCTCTTTATCATCATGCTCATGGACATCCGGGCCGAGGAGCGGAGGAAATTCAACCTGGTCGCAGTCGGAGGCGGCATGGTTTTGGTCATTGGATTTCTGGCCATGTTCTCCAGCGTGGTTTCAGGTTTCAAGGGTGGTGAGCAACGCCTCTCCCAACTGCCCCTGGATACGACGAAAAGTGACGTCGTGGAAATCGGAAAAACTCTTTTCACAGACTACACTTTCCACCTGCAAATCGTCGGTGTCCTCCTCCTCGTCGCCACGGTCGGCGTGGTCGTGCTGAGCCGCCGCGAGGACCGCCCATCAGCCCCCCATGAAGCGCCCTGAAGCCATCCCGCATCCTTTCCCGAATCATTCCGCATGACTCTCGCCCACTACCTTTTTGTTTCCGGCATCCTCTTCGCCATCGGCCTGGCTGGGGTGATTGTGCGCCGGAACATCATCATCATTTTCATGTGCCTGGAGTTGATGCTCAATGCGGGCAATCTCTCCCTGGTGGCCTTCTCCCGATTCCAGGTCGCGAATGGTCTGCCGAATTACAACGGCCAGATGCTGGTCTTTCTCATCATCACGGTGGCCGCTGCGGAGGTTGCCGTAGGTCTCGCCATCATCGTCGCACTTTTCCGCGCCCGGCAAACCGTCCACGTCGAAGACCTGAATTCCCTCCAAGGATAAATTACCCTTTCCATGTCCCCCGCCGCTTTCCTGCTTCTTCTCCCGCTGCTCTCCGCAGTGGTCATTCAATTGTTATTGAAACGCAATGCCACGATCAGCGCCCTCCTCTCCGTGGCCTCGTCACTCGTCTGCCTCTGCATCAGCATTTCCCTGCTCGTTGGGCATGCTCCGAATTCCGTGGCGCTGCTGTTCAACTGGATTGACATCGGCTCTCTCACGCTCCCCATCGAAATCAAACTAGACGGCTACAGCCAGTCCATGATGCTCGTCGTGACCTTCATCGGCGCCTTGGTGCATGTGTTCTCCCTTGGTTACATGAAGGACGATGCCGGCAAAGCGCGGTTCTTCGCCGGCCTCTCGCTCTTCATGTTCAGCATGACCGGCATTGTGCTGGCCAACACGCTGCCCATGATGTTCATCTTCTGGGAACTCGTGGGCGTCAGTTCCTACATTCTGATTGGCCACTGGTATGAAAAGGACTCCGCCGCCAATGCCGCCAAGAAAGCCTTCCTTACCAACCGGATTGGCGATTTCGGATTCATGATCGGAATTCTCCTGCTTTTCTCCATCACCGGAAAATTCGATTTTGAAGGCATCAAGTCGGCGCTGGAAACCAATCCCGTGGCCCCTGCGCTCCTCACTGCCGCCACTCTCTGCATTTTCTGCGGAGCCATCGGCAAGAGCGCCCAGTTCCCACTCCACGTCTGGCTCCCCGATGCCATGGAAGGCCCCACACCCGTCTCTGCACTCATTCACGCCGCGACCATGGTCGCCGCTGGCGTTTACATGATGGTGCGCGTCGGTTTCCTTGTCGCCGCTTCCGCCACGGCCGCCTGCACTATTTCGTGGATCGGAGGCATCACCGCGCTCATGGCCGCGCTGATGGCCACGCAGCAAAATGACATCAAACGCATCCTCGCCTACTCCACGCTCTCCCAGCTCGGCTACATGGTCATGGCCGTCGGTTTGAATGCAGGCGATGCGGGCTACTTCCATTTGTTCACCCATGCGGGTTTCAAGGCCCTGCTCTTTCTCGGCTCCGGTGCCATCATTTACGCCTGCCATCATGAGCAGGACATTTGGAAAATGGGCGGCCTGAAGGACACCATGAAGCTCACCACCCTGACCTTCGCCATCGGCACAGCCGCCCTCATCGCGATCCCGGGTACCTCCGGCTTCTTTTCCAAGGAAAGCATCCTCGATGCCGCCAAGGAGCACAGCACCCCGCTCTTCCTGATCGCGGCCTTCGTAGCCTTCCTCACCAGCTTCTACATGGCACGGTTGTTCATCGTTGCCTTCCTCGGCAAACCCAGATCGGAAGGTGCCTCGCACGCGCATGAAGTCCCGCTTGTCATGCTGGCCCCCCTGCTCGTGCTCGTCGTCCCCAGCCTTTTTTCCGGCTATGGCTTCGTGAAAGATTCACTCCTCCCCCACCCTGCCGAGGCCCATGCAGGCCATGGACTGATCAGTATGATCTTTTCCACCGTCGGCATGACCTCACTCGCCGCGCTCATTGCGGGCGTCGGTCTTGCCTGGGTGCTCTATCGCGGGAAAGACAAGGACCCCGTGAACATCCGCCTCTTCGCCAACAAATTCTACTTCGACGAAATTTACGCCAAGTTCGTCGCCATCGCCCAGGACAGCGTCGCCGCCTTCATGAATGTCATCGATAAACTCTTCATCGATGGCATTGCCGTGCGCGGCAGCGGACTCGCCGCCACCGGAGTGGGCCAGCTCTTCCGCCGCCTCCAGGTCGGAAACATCCAAGGTTACGCTCTGCTCTTCGGCTTGGGAGTTCTGCTGGTCATTTTCCTCGCGGTCATGTAATCGCGAGGGGTGGAATGTCCGCTGAATACTGGATTGCCAAATTGCGGTTTTCCTGCTGAATTGCCGGATCATGGACAATCTCACGCCACCTCCGCCACTTCCTGCGAATTATCCACCGCAGCCACCACCCATCGGCGGGCCCATCCAGCAGGGCGCCAGCAATAAGAAATGGATCTTCTGGGGCTGCGGAGGATGTCTGGGACTGCTGGTCATCGGGGGCATTGCTGCTTTCTTCATTTTCAAAGGCATCATCGGGCTGCTGGAAAAATCCCCTCCCTACCAGGATGGTCTCGCCAAGGCTCAATCCTCTGCGGAAGTCAAAGCCGCTCTCGGCGAACCCATCGAAACCGACGGCATGGTGTCCGGAAACATCAATTATAACAACGACACCGGCAATGCCGACCTGATCGTTCCCATCAAAGGCCCCAAGGGAACCGGCACCCTCCACATCAAATCCGCCAAGGCGTCCGGTCAAAACTGGTCGTCCTCCACCCTCAGTGTCACCCCGCAGGGCGGCCAGCCGATCGATCTGCTGGAGCAGCCATCACTCCCGGCTGAACAGGAGCAGTAGGCAGCCGTTTCATCACCGCTGCTTGCGACAGGAGAATTTCAATACCGAGCCATTTCCGGCGCAATCTCCTCGGCCCATTGGGCGATCCCGCCGCGCAGACTCCAGACGTTTTCCACACCCCGCTGGCGCAGGAAATGCGCGGCCTGTCCGGAGCGCATCCCGTGATGGCAGTAAATGACAATGGGCACGGGCGTTTCTGCAAAGCGCTCCGATGCCTCCTGCGCAAAACGCGAGAGCGGCGTCAATTCCGCTCCTTGAAGGTGACAAATATCCCATTCGTCCGCCTCGCGGCAATCGATGAGTCGGTGGGGTTCACCTGCTTGCTGCAGGGCGTGGAAATCGGCGATGCTGATTTCCAGAGTTTCGGGAGTTGGCCACATAGGGTTATTTGCGGCGGGTTTGCCGTGCCGTCGCTTTCAATCGCAGCGCATTGAGGGCGATGAAGCCCGTGGCATCGTTCTGATTGTAACTTCCGCCGCCTTCCATCGTGGCGATGGATTCATCATAGAGGCTCAGCGGGCTGCGGCGGCCGGCGGCCATGATGTTGCCTTTGTAAAGTTTCAGGCGCACTTCGCCGCTGACGTTTTGCTGCGAGGAATCGACCAGCGCCTGCAGGGCATCGCGCTCGGGGCTGAACCAGAAGCCGTTGTAAACGAGTTCGGCATATTTCGGGATCAGGCTGTCACGCAGGCGCATGACCTCGCGATCCATCGTGATGCTCTCCATTTGCCGGTGGGCGATGTAAAGAATGCTGCCGCCGGGAGTTTCGTAAATCCCCCGGCTCTTCATGCCGACAAAGCGATTTTCCACCATGTCCACGCGTCCGCAGCCGTGGGCACCGCCCAGCGCGTTGAGGACTTTCATAATGCCGTAGGGATTCAGCAAAAGGTAGCCGTCCTTTTCACCGGAGGATTTCAGTTGGAATTTCACGAGCAATTCCTTCACCCCTGCCGCCTGCACGCCGATGCAGTTGCCCTTTTCAAACAGCAATTGCACATACTCGGGTTGATCCGGCGCATCCTCGGGAGCCACACTGAGCTTGTACATTTCCCGCACGTCCGGCGCGGTGCCATCGAACCATGGATCCTCGAGCATTCCCGCTTCAAAGCTGATGTGCAGCAGATTGCGATCCATGCTGTAAGGCTTCTTGGCGGAGGCTTGCACGGGGATCTTATGTTTCTCGGCATAGGCGATCATTTCCGTCCGGCCGGGAAATTGCGCGCGGAATTCCTCCATGCGCCAGGGGGCGATCACCTTGAGCTGCGGCGCCAGCATGGCCGCGCTCAGTTCGAAACGCACCTGATCGTTGCCCTTGCCCGTGGCCCCATGCGCCACGGCATCCGCCCCTTCACGCAGCGCCACCTCCACCATACCCTTGGCAATGCAGGGCCGCGCAATGCTCGTGCCCAGGAAGTACTGTCCTTCATAGATCGCCCCCGCCTGGAACATCGGGAAAATATAATCGCTCGCAAATTCCTCCCGCAGGTCGCCCAGGAAATACTTGTGCGCGCCCGTGGTCAGCGCCTTCTGATCCAGGCCATCCAGCTCCTCCTCCTGCCCAACATCCGCACAGTAAGCGATGATCTCACATCCGTATTTTTCCTTCAGCCAAAGCAAAAGCACGGACGTGTCCAGTCCACCAGAGTAAGCAACAACGATCTTTTTCATAGAGCCGGGAATGGAACACACCCCGCTGGCGGGACAAGCGGAAATCTCACCAACCGGTCGAGCGGCAATTTTTCCTGCCTCCCGGGCTTGAATTCGTGCGTTTCCCTCTTAGTAGATGCCCTACTCACCCCATGGCCACCGATTCCCGCACCCTCAATCTTCTCCTCCGCGTCTGGCGTCAATCTGCTGCTGACAAGCCGGGACGCTTCGAAAATTACGAGGCCAATAACATTCCCGAGACCGCCTCCTTTTTGGAAATGCTCGATATCGTCAACGAGGGATTGATCGTCAGCGGCCAGGAACCCATCGCCTTCGATCACGATTGCCGCGAGGGCATCTGTGGCATGTGCAGCCTGGTGATCAATGGCATGCCGCACGGACCCAAGGGCGGTGTCACCACCTGCCAGCTGCACATGCGCAGCTTCCGCGATGGCGATACCATCTGGATCGAACCCTTCCGCAGCAAGGCCTTTCCCGTCATCCGGGATCTGGCCACGGACCGACGCGCGTTCGACCGCATTACGCAGGCTGGCGGATACATTTCCGTCCGCACTGGTTCGGCACCCGAGGCCAATTCCGTGCCCATTCCCAAACCCGATGCCGATGAAGCCTTCGCCTCCGCCGCCTGCATCGGCTGCGGTGCCTGCGTGGCCGCCTGCAAAAATGGCAGTGCCATGCTGTATGTCGCGGCCAAGGTAAATCATTTCAATCTGCTGCCCCAGGGCCAGCCCGAAGCCGAAACGCGCGTTCTGGCGATGGTCCGGCAAATGGACAAGGAGGGATTCGGCAACTGCACGAATCAATACGAGTGCTCAGCCGTCTGCCCCAAATCCATCAGCGAGGAAACCATCCGCAAGCTCAACCGCGATTATCGCCGCGCTGCGGTGAAGGAACTGCTAGGCTGAGAGGAGTTGCCCGTAGGCTGATTCAACCCCCAGATCGTCGAGCTTGTCATGCTCCGGCAGGAAGTGTTCGGGGTAGGCGGCGAACCCCCCCCCCCAAGCCACATCCCAAGCCAGCAGTTGGTGCGTCAGGAAACGCGGGAGCAGTTGACGCTGTGTCAGCGCAAGCGGCAGCGTGAGTTCCATTTCATCAATCAGGTTCAGCGTGGTCTCATCAAGTTCCGGTGCTGAAAGGATCGTAGCTCCCAGCAACTTGAGTGCCTTCTGCGTCGAACTTCCGGCAAACGCCTCCGGCACATCAGCGAGCAACGGTGAGCGCACAGCAACAAATTCTCCCATCCCAGTGTAAGCCTCGGCCATGAACAGGGCCTGACGGTGCACCTCGGCGTCATCGCAGATCGGCAGCACGATGGTGAGTTCCGCATTCAGCTCCATCAGCACCTCCTCCATGCCATATTTGTGGAAAAATACGCTGAAATCCTGACCGTTCTCAGTGTGGATATCGCAGATAACCGCATCATTTTGCCCGAGTAGCTGCACCATTTCCGAGGGATTGATTCCGTCTTCCAGATTCAACATTTCCGTCTCGCAGGGGAGTTCCTGATCAACTGAGGTGTGAACGAGGCAATGCTTGATTTGCTTTTTTCTCAGGTATTCGCTGAGCGCAAGTGTTACCGATGTTTTGCCGCAGGACTGGGCATCGTTTGTGACTAGGATTAGTTTTTTCATAATTGACGAATTTCCTAAATTCCCCCCCATGTTATGGCAATTATAATATTTAGGCAAGAATTAATTTCAACAAAATGAAATATTTTAGACAAATCTGCCGTATTCCGCATTTCGGAGTTTGCGGGGCTGGAAGCATCGGTGCACGGACCGCAATGCCCAAACTTGCCGCCTTTCCCAAAGCCTACATGCAGGCTCTCTGCGTTGACCGTTCGATGACCGTTCGCGAATGGCTCGATCTCGCCTCCACCCTGCCCATCAACGGTGTGGAATGGTATGCGGGATTTCTTGAAACTGCCGACGAAGCCAACTGGAAACCGTTGCGCGAGTATGCCGCCGCGAAGGGCCTGGCGATTCCCATGATGTGCTGCAGCCCGGATTTCACCCACCCCGATCCTGCTTTTCGCGAGAAGGAAATTGCCAAAGAGAAGGAGTGGATTCGGATGACCGCTGCCTTGGGCGGCACGTTTTGTCGAGTCCTGTCCGGTCAAAACCGGCCGGAAATCAGCCGCGCGGAAGGCATCGACTTCGCCGCGCAGTCCATCAAAGCCTGTCTGCCGCTGGCTCAGGATCTGGGCGTCACGCTGATCCTGGAAAATCATTACAAGGACGATTTCTGGGCCTATCCGGAGTTCGCTCAGATGACGGATGTCTTCTGCGATCTGGTGGCTGCGGTGGAGCATCCCAACTTCGGAGTGAACTACGACCCCAGCAATACCATCCTCGCCGGCGAAGATCCCCTCGTATTACTGGGCCGCGTCTCCAGTCGCGTGGTCAGCATGCATGCCAGCGATCGTTTCCTGATTGAAGGCACGATCGAGGACCTCCGCAAGGAGGAGGGTGGCGTGCTGGGATACGCAAAACGCCTGCGCCACGGTGAAATCGGCAAGGGCATGAATGACTACGATGCCATTTTCACCGAACTCAAACGCGTCGGCTTCGATGGCTGGATCAGCATTGAGGACGGGGTGGACGGCTTCGATCAATTACAGCGAAGTGCCGATTTCCTGGTGCGGAAAATTGCCCAATACTGGCCGTAAGCCTCCCAAAGCCTGACTTTACAACGCTTGGAGGGCTACGATCGCATTGTGTCCGCCCATGCCCGAGGCCATTTTGAAAATGAGCTGATCGCGGGCCACTGGCGTGAGACCAATGGCTCCGGGAAATTCACCCTGCTGCAGGAATTCCGAAAGGATGGCTATTTCCAGCAGTCCACTGGCTCCCAGGGAATGCCCCGTGAACGGCTTCAGCAAGGCGAGCGGGGTCTGCGCATGCGCTTCCGTGAGGAAATCCTGCAGCACACGTTGCTCCGCACGGCCCTGTTCGGCGGTCCCCGTCGCATGCGGGCAAATGCCACCCCAGGGGAGATCGGGAAGTCCTGACAAAGCCTGCTTCCAAGCTGAACGGAGGCCACGCCCATCCGCCGGAACCGCCAGCGCATGATACGCATCACTCGACGCCCAGTAACCAAGGAGCGCAGCCTTCGCCGGGCGGCCCGGTGGCTCCAAAGTCAGCGCAGCCACAGCTTCCGCGGGCTGCAGGCCGTTCGTCTCGGGATGATACGGCGCGTTGAGATTGTTTCTGGAAAGCAATCCACTTTGCTGAAAAGACGTCAGCAATTCAGGAATCAGTGGCAGCTCGACGGCCACCACCAAAGCTCGGGGAGCTGCGCCACTCGCCACCGCCAGATGCGCCATCCCTAGGGCATCCAACCCCGCCGCGCACGCATTGGACAGCAGTTGCCATGGGCCGCGAATATTTAACTCGATGCTCAGGGCGCTGGGGATTTCGCTGGGCAGGGAGTTGCTGGCGGAAAATCGGGCCACCGGTCGTCGAAACGAGGTGTGTCCGAAACTTTCCGCCGCATTTCCCCGACTCGTCCCGGCAAAAATCCAAGCGTCACTCAGTTCCTCAGCCGACCACCCCGCCTGCGCCACCGCACGTCGGGCCACGTGGAGCGCCGCATTGGTCGCGACACCGTAGCGCCGCCCCAGCAGCAGACTGCGGTCCGGAATCCAACCCGCGAGCAATTTCTCCAATCCCGGCACCCTCACCAACTCCCGCAGCGGACGCAGGCCATGGTGTCGTTGCGTCACGGCATCCTTGCAGGCGGCAAGGGTGGAACCCAGTGCGCAGGCGGCGTCAGCAGCGGTGATGTGGGTGGAAACAGGGGAGGAAATTTTCAAGGCTCCATGCATAAGCACAGCCGGGTGAAAAAACTATCGCGAATCCAAGAATCACGAACGCCCCGATCCAAACGGCTCTCAGTTCAGGAGCGACAACAACTGAGCGTCATCCAATTCGGACGGATCATCCAGCGAGATCATGGTCTGCATGTCTTCCACGGCGACCAGTTCCTGCTCCAGACCGTCGTTCACCAGTTCCTGCGTTGGCGAAATTTGCACAATGTTCTGATTGTCGACCGGCCGCATGGAGAGCCAGATGCCCAGCACCACGGAAGCCGCCGCAGCGAGCGAACCCACTTTCACCCAGTGGCGGTGGGACGCTGGGAATTCGATGATTTTCTCATCCTTTTCCTGAGCTTCCATCACCGTCGCCGCGATGACCCGGTCGAGAAAATCCGGACGCACCACCGCCGGGGAACGGCGGTTGAGCAGCGAATCAAGAGGGTCGATGGGATCGGGAGTTTTCATGGCTTCAGGTGTCATAACACGGACATGTGAAAAAAGTTGCGGAAAAATTGAACGAAATTTCTTACCCATGCTCCGCCACAAACAGACAAGGCGCGGGACGCCGGGCATTGAGGGATTGGTATCGGTACACCTTCCAGGGAGTCGTCAACTCCGCCAGCATGGCCGCCACCGCCTCACCCTCTTCATCTCCCCCGGCGTGACCGGGATAGGCGACCACTGTCAGCAGGCCTCCCTGGGCCAGAAGGTCCACCGCAGCTTGCAGGGCGGCGAGGGTGGTCGGCGTGCGCGTGGTGTAGGATTTGTCGCCACCCGGCAGGTAGCCCAGGTTGAACATGATCACCTGCACGCTGCCCGTCAGGTGCGCGGCCATCGTCTCATGGCCCGCTTCCAAAAACGTCACTCGGCCCGGATCCACGCCCTGGGCGGCGAATTCCGCCTTCGCCGCTGCGTGGGCTGCTGGCTGCGGATCAAACGCCCAGACCCGGCCGCTTTCGCCGACCAGTTGCGCCAGAAATACGGCGTCGTGCCCATTGCCCAGCGTGGCATCAACGGCACTATCGCCGGGTTGCAGGCGTCGGCGGATCAGGAGGTGCACAAGTTCTGTGGAACGGGGCATACGCTAGAAATTTTTCCGAAGGTCACATCCCGCCGGAAGCGGACTTCCATGAACAAGATAATCCCGGAAACAAGCCGCGAACCAGGGCGCGTGCAAGGAACCCTTCGATCCCAGCCCATTAAAATATCCCAGCCGCTCATGCACCGGATGCAGGCCCAGCAGGGCCTTGCTTTCCTGAATGATCGGACGCACCGCCGCCTCATGGTTTTCGACCACGAATGGTAGTTTGATGAAACTCCGCAGCTTTGCCTCCAACTCCCCGCGAGCCTCCATGGTCGGGCATTGATCCAAATGCTCCCAATCATATGTCGACCCCACGCGATACACCGTCGGATCGTCCGTCGGAGCCATCCAAATCCCCCGGTGCACGCTGCGCGGAGCCAGCGGTCGATCAAAGCGCACCGTCAAAATCTCCCCCTTTGCCGCCTTGAAGGGAATCCAATCGAAATAGGGATTCCGCGCTGCTGCATAACCTTCGCAGGAAATGATCCAGCGCGCTTCCGGCAGTGAGACCGTCCAATCAAACTCTCGCCGTTCATGGCAGCCAAGCTCCTGAAAATACCGCCGCGACACGGCCAGAAATTTCGCCACATCCAATTGCGCGGTCCTCATGGCAAAGCCACCTGCCGTCACCTCCGCCACCACAGGATCCAGCAATGGCGAAGGCTGCGGATCGCTCAGGTAACGTTGAAACGCGGGATCCAGTCGTTTCAGTTCCCAGCGCTCTCGTTCATCCTCCCGATAAAAAATCCGGACCGCCTCCCGTTCGTGGAAAAATTTCTCGCCCGTCCGCTGCTCAAGCAGTGCATAGAAAATCCGTGCCGCCGGCAGAAAGGTTTCCACCTGCCAGCTCAGGGCCAGTCGCTGCCCGGTGATCGGCGTGATCAGGCCGGCGGCTATTTTCGAGGAGGTAACTTCCTCCTCCCGGTCCGTCACCAGCACGGACAAACCAGCCTCCAGCAGGCACCACGCCAGCGTCGTCCCCGCCAATCCCTGCCCGACAATGATGGCGTCCCGCTCTGGCATCTCACGGCCCGATGTAGAGAAATAAATCCTGATGCGTCACGACCGGCAATTCCTTGGCGACCAGACAAACATTCACCGATGCCAAAATTTTCCGCTGCATGCGGGCGGTCAGCCTTCGCCCCTTCCGGGCCTTGGTCACCACCTTGTGGGTCACCCCCATGGTCACATCAGCCGCCACGATGTCATGATTCTTCAGGCCATGTGCATCCATCAGCGCATCAATCGGCTGCGCGCCAAGGTTCATTTCTTTGGGAGTCTCTACCATTTGCGCCTGTCCTAAACGAGCATCCCTCCCGCTGCAACCCCCATAAGCCATCCGATTACAGGGACTCGCGCAATTTCAGACCCGGAATGTCCTGAAAATGCTTGTCCGGTGAAATTAGGACCGCGCCGATATGCATGGCACATTGCGCGATGATGATATCCGTCAGCGGACGGTTCCCACCGGTGGAGCGATCCAGTTTCCAAGCCAGTTCAGTCACCTGCTGCCACATTTTGGCATTCGTCGGCACTTCAGGAATGATATTGAAAAAGGTCGTCATTTCCGCCTTCATGCGGGGAAATTTAAATCCACGAATCACCTCACTGCGCACCACTCCGCAATTGAAAAGCATCCCGTTCGCCAGGAAGGGCATGAGCACCTGCCGGATGTCAATGCCAGCCCGCAGGTGCTCGATGTAAACTGCCGAATCGACCAGGATGGGTTCGGAGAGGTCCATTAGTCCTCCTTGGAAAAACGGACATCCCGACGCAGCGCGATCACGTCGTAGTCATGGTCAATCGCATCGTGAAGCATGGATGCAGACCAGGGATTCTCCCGAATGTTGTGCATGACCGCGAGGCGTTCTCCCTCGGTCAAAGCCCAGTCGATGGCTTCCTTGCGGGTCTTGAAACCCATGCATTTCATGATGTTCTCGAGCTTGTCGTCGTCGAGTTCCACGGTTGTTTTCATAATATGGGTTATATTACGGCCATATCACCCATACCGCAAGCATTTTCTGCAAATTTTACTTCTTGCCGAAGGCATGGACGCGCTCGCAGATCAGGCGCAGGGTGCTCTCCAACTGCCCGTCCGCCGTGCGGAAAGTATCGGCATCGATCGCCAGGGGGGCCCCGATCACCACGAGCGGCGCACCGTAAGCGGGACACTGGACGGCTTGTTCCAAGGTCAGTCCGCCGACCGCCTGCACGGGAATTTTCACCGCCGCCACCACCTCCCGCAACTGGTCCATTGGGCTGGGCATCCGGTTGCCCTTCGCAGCGATCCCGCGGCGCTCATCGTAGCCGATGTGGTGAACGATGTAGTCGCACCCCAGATCCTCCAGCCATTTGGCACCTGTCACCATGTCGGGGCAGACCATGTTGTCACCCATGACTTTGACGCCAAAATCCCGTCCGGCCTTGACGACGCAGTGAATCGTCTCCTCATGAGCACGGGCCATGACCACAACGTGCGTGGCGCCGGCTCCGGCCATCATTTCCGCTTCAAGGTAGCCACCGTCCATGGTTTTTAAATCCGCCACGATGGGCACCTTGGGAAATGCCTTGCGCAGCAATCTGACGCCATGAAGTCCTTCCGCCAGAATCAGCGGGGTTCCTACTTCGAGCCAGTCCACTCCGGCCTTGAGAGCCATGTGGGCTGTTTCCAGCGCTTCATCGAGATTGGTGAGGTCGAGACTGATTTGAACAATGGGCGGGTGCATGGTGCACCTCAATGCACCAATCCCAGCAGGACCGCAAGAGGGATGGAACAGTTCCCCAGAAAAATCACCAATGCGTAAGCCTTGCCCGCCAGTTCAATCGCCACGCGCGTGCCGGGAGTCGTCAGGCCCAGCGTTTGAAAGACACTCGCAAATCCATGGCTCAGATGCAGGCAGAGCAGGCCCATGCTGAGAATGTAAAATCCGGATACGCCCCACGATTTAAATCCATCCACGACCATGTTGTAAACCTGATGCTCGCCGTTTACGAAATACCGCACCTTGCTCTCATCGTAGAACCCATTCTGCACTCCGAACGTGAAATGCAGGAGGTGGAAGATGATAAAACTAAGGATGATCACTCCGGACCAGATCATCGTCCGCGAGGCCCCCGAGGCCTGCCTCGTTTCCTTCTTTCCATAGGCCTGAGGCCGCGCTGCACGGTTGGCACGCACCAGTTGAATAGTCGCCACCACATGCACCACCAGCGCCACTATCAATCCAATCCGCGCCACCCAGAGCAGCCCGCCCAGGCTGTGCAACCATTTGGCATAATTGTTGATGGCTGCTGGTCCCTTGAATATCAGCAGGTTCCCCGTCAAATGCCCGGCCAGGAACAGCAGCATGGCCAGACCCGTGACGGCCACGAGGATTTTTTTCCCGACGGAGGATTGGTAGAAAGCGAGGAGGGAGGCGAACAGGGACTTCATAGGCGGTTTATCCATAATAACAACGTCCGCAGAATGCAAGTGGGTGCCTCACAAGTTCGTGCGGATTTCCGGCCATTCGCACGCCTCCACAAAAAAGGGGCGGACCCAACGGCCCGCCCCTTTTTGTCGATAGGATCATTTCCCGGAGTTTGGTTCTGCTACTTCTTGGGTTTCGCACCGTCCGCCTTCTTTTCGGTTTTCGGGGTTTCCGGCTTCACCATTTTCTTGGGCTCGGGCTTCACCTCTTCCTTGGGCTGCTGTCCCTTGGCGAATTTGATGATATTTTCAAAGGTGCCTTCACCGATGCCATCGACCATGATGATGTCCTCCACGCTCGTGTAGGGTCGGTCCTTGATGATGTTGGCGGCCTTTCCTTCGCCCACGCCGTCGATTTCCTGCACGGCCTTGGCATCGCCCTTGTTGACCAGATCCAAAAGTTTGGTGCGTTGGGCGGGGGTCAGTTTTTCCGCCTGCTTTTTGGCTGACTCGACAAGCGCCTTGTCGCTCTCGCTGAGTTCCTCAGGCTTTGCTATGGTCTTCTTGACTGGCTTTTTGGCGGCTTTGGGCTCTTCTTTTTTGACTTCGGGCTTGGTGGCAGCAGGCTTGGCGGTTGGTTCCGGGGCGGGTTTCTTGGGTTCAGCCAGGACGAAGGGGCTCAGCAGACTAAGACTGAGGGCGGCGATTAGGGACTTCTTCATGATATGGGTTTTGGGTTTGGATTGTTGTTTGGTTTACGACCATCGGCAGGACGTTTCTTGAAGCGATCCGCGTTTTCAGCAGAGAGTTTCGCAAATGCCCACCCCATTCGGACGTCAGGGTAGTTGGCTTTATTCAAAAATCTATCCCAAGAATGCCTCGGATTCGTGGTGATCCCCGGACGGTGCCCGCGGTGGCATGAAGGAAAATATCGCTCGCATGACCAATCGCAGGGGGTATGGCAGACCTGCCGCCAACGCGGCCTTTTCCCAAACTCATGTCCCGCATCACCTTCCAATCCCTCTCCCGCCGCAATGAAATCGGCTGCAACAGTTATGTTCTGGAGATGGGCTCCACCCGCATCGTGCTCGATGCCGGCATGCACCCAAAAGTCGAAGGACAGCTGGCAATCCCTAATTTTAACGAGCTGCGCGACCTCATCGTCGATGCCGCCATCATCACTCACGCGCACCTGGATCACAGCGGGTGTCTGCCACTGTTCCAGCGCGCCCATCCCGAGGCGGAAATCCTCATGACGGAACCCACCGCCGCCCTTGTCGATGCCATGCTGCACAACAGCGTCAACGTCATGCAGGCGAAGCGCGAGCAGCACAACCTCAAGGACTACCCCCTCTTCGTGCATTCAGAAATCGAACGCCACGAGCGCAGCTGGCTCTACCGGCGCATCGGCATTCCCTTTTATCTCGGCAAGGACCAGATCAAGGCGCGCTTCTATGACGCCGGCCACATTCTGGGATCAGTGGGTGTGCTCCTCGAAAAAGACGGCCAGCGCGTCTTCTACACAGGCGATGTTCAATTCGAAGACCAAACAATGCTCCAAGGCGCGGAATTTCCCCAGGAGCATGTCGATGTCCTCATCATGGAAACCACCCGTGGCAATGCCGCACGGCGCCCGGACTACACCCGCGATTCCGAAATGGTGCGTCTCGCCGAAGCCATCACCGAGACCATCGCCAAGGGAGGCTCGGTCCTCATCCCCGTCTTCGCCATCGGCAAGACCCAGGAACTGCTGCTCATGCTCCATGAAATGCACCGCCGCGGACTCCTTCCCAAGCACGCCCCCATCCAGATCGGAGGCCTGTCAGCCAAGATGACAGCCCTCACGGATAAGTTCGCCGATGCCGTGCGCCGCCATCATCACGGCGTGAAATTATCCGAGCTGGAAGACCTCGTCGCCACGCAGAAAAAGAAAGGCCCCGCGCGCACCACCTACGCCCCAGGCCGCATTTATGCCTTGAGCAGCGGCATGATGACCGAGAAAACCGCCTCCAACGATTTCGCTTTCCAATTCCTCGACAACCCCAAGAATGCCCTCCTCATGGTCGGCTATGCGGACCCCGACAGTCCCGCCGGAGCCATCCTCAAAGCCCAGCCTGGCGACGCCGTCACGCTCGACCAGAGCCTGGCACCTATCACCCTGCGCTGCCGCGTCGAGCATTATGATTTCAGCGGCCACGCCACGCGGGAAAAGCTTGTCGAATACGCCAAGAAACTCACGCCGAAGAAAATCCTCCTCGTCCACGGCGACCGCCCGGCGCTCACCTGGTTCCAGGACCACCTCACGGAAGCCCTGCCAGCATCGGAAGTCATCATCCCCGTGCCCGGAGACATCCTGCCACTGATGTCCTGATGCCCGCCGTCGGGCCTACTTCGAGCCTGTCCCAATGGCATTGGAAGGCCGTTGTAGCTGGGCTTCCGCGTGGAAATAAATGAGGCATGAAGACGCAAAATGCGCCCCATGCCTCAAATTCGTGGTCTATGATTGAGTTCTCACACAACAGCCACAGTCACGAATGTCCGC
>CALQSQ010000084.1 GCA_943333275.1 Akkermansia muciniphila | reverse complement strand
CACCCTCCTCCCAAAAATCCCCCATGCCCGAAGATCTGAAGTCCAAACTCACCCCGCTCCAATACGAAGTCACCCAGAACGCTGGCACAGAGCCAGCGTTTCGTAACGAATTTTGGAATAACCACAGAGAGGGGCTTTATGTCGATATCGTGTCCGGCAAACCCCTCTTTTCCTCCAAGGATAAATTTGATTCGGGATGCGGCTGGCCCAGCTTTGCCAAGCCCCTGGAACCAGGCGAGGTGAAGGAGCATGTGGACAGTTCGTTCGGTATGGAACGCACCGAAGTACGCTCCGCCAAGGCCAACTCCCATCTGGGTCACGTGTTTAACGATGGCCCCAAAAAACTGGGCGGCCTCCGTTACTGCATCAACTCGGCAAGCCTGCGGTTCATTCCCAAGGAGGACCTGGAAAAGGAAGGCTACGGCAAATACCTGCCCATGTTTGAAACCAACTAACCATGAGTGAACCTCTTCCCCTGGCACCGGGTGAATCCGCGGGCCGCGATTTCACCGGAGGCGGTATTCTCGATCAGCCCGGACAGGGGCCGTCGCTCGGCGAGAAATCCATCGATGCCAGAATTCTTGAACTGGTCAAGGCCAACGGTGGTGGTCCGCACATGGCGCTGATTGAGGAATTGGTGGTGAATGCGCTCAAGTTTCAGCGGCAACCGATGAGTGTGGCCGACCTGAAACTGCTCAATCGCACTCTGCGCGAACTTCGTGCCGCCAGCCGCGTGTTTCATCCCTACACCGACCGGAAAAAGGTGGTCATTTACGGCTCCGCACGCACCGCTCCGGACCGGCCCGAGGCCATCGCTGCGGAGGATTTCGCCCGCGCCATGGTGGCGCAGAAATACATGGTCATCACCGGCGCCGGGGACGGAATCATGGGGGCGGGTCAGCGTGGGGCCGGGCGGGAAAACAGTTTTGGACTGAACATCAAACTCCCGTTTGAGCAGGGTGCCAATGATGTGATCGATGGCGATAAAAAACTGGTCACCTTCAATTATTTCTTCACGCGCAAGCTGACCTTCGTGAAGGAGGCCGAGGCTGTGGCTTTGTTTCCGGGCGGGTTTGGCACGATGGACGAGGGCTTTGAACTGCTCACGCTCATCCAGACCGGCAAGAGCCAGATCATTCCCATCGTCATGGTGGATGCTCCCGGGGGAGACTACTGGAAAAGTTTCCAGCATTTCCTGCGCGGACATTTGCTGGAACGGAAATTGATCTCGGAGGACGATTTCTCGCTCTTCTTCCTGACCGACAATGTGGACAGCGCGGTCGCCCACATTCAGAAATTTTACCGCGTTTACCACAGTCTGCGCAACGTGCGTGACCGACTCTCCATCCGCCTGCAACGACGCATCCGCAGCGAGGAGGTCTATATCCTGAACAAGAATTTCAAGGATCTGCTGACCGAGGGAGAAATCGTCCAGCGGCACGCATTGTCCGTGGAGGCAGACCAACCGGATCTGGCCGAGCTGCCCCGGCTCGTCTTCAAGCCGAAGCGCGGAAACTACGGGCGCATGAGGCAGTTGATCGATGCCATCAACCTGGCGGAATTTGAAAAACAATGAGTGATTCCAAGCCGGCCAAACAACGCCTCGATGTGAGCCTCGTCGCCCGTGGGATGTGTGAAAGCCGGCAGATGGCCCAGCGGTTGATTCTGGCGGGCGAGGTGATGCTGAATGATCGCGTTGTCGACAAATCCAGCATCACGGTGAAGGAGGATGACCGCCTGGATTTGAAAGTAAAGCCGCGCTTTGTGAGCCGGGGAGGATTGAAACTTGAAGGGGCGCTGCTGACGTTCGGAGTGGACCCCGAAGGCTACGTCTGTCTGGATGCGGGAGCCTCCACGGGGGGATTCACCGATTGCCTGCTGCAATCCGGGGCGAAGAAAGTATACGCCTTCGACGTGGGCACGAACCAACTCGCCTGGAAAATGCGCAACGATCCCAGGGTCGTTTCACACGAGCAATTCAACCTCCGGCACCTCGATCCCAAGGACGTGCCCGAGCCCATCGATCTGGCCGTTTTTGATGTTTCCTTCATTTCGCTCACCCTCGTGCTGGGACCGGTCATCCGCACACTGCACCCCGGCCACGGGCAGATCATCTGCCTTATCAAACCCCAGTTTGAACTCACGCGGGAGGATGTAGGGCGCGGGGGCATAGTCCGCGACCCCGCGCTGCACCAACGCGCTGTGGACAAGATCCGCCTCTGGATCGAAGAGCACACCCTCCTCCAATGGAAGGGCGTCATGGAGTCGCCCATCAAGGGCACGGATGGCAATGTGGAGTTTCTGGCCTGGATCGGGCCGGCGTAGGCCGGTCATGGGGATCTGTGGCCGAAAGCACGCGCCTGCCGTCAGTGACGGTCATCACCGGGGTTCTTGAGCAGGGAGAGGAAAATTTTCTCCAGTTCGCCGTGGCCCTGCAGTTGGCGGAGTTCGGCCATGTTGCCGATGGCGACGAGTTTGCCGCCGTCGATGATGCCGATGCGGTCGGCGAGTTCCTCGGCGATGTTGAGGAGGTGGGTGCTCATGAAGACGGTAGCTCCGGCGTGGGCTCGGGCTTTCAGTTCGTCTTTGACGACGCGGACGTGCACCGGATCCAGGCCGACCATGGGTTCGTCGATTATGATGACCTGGGGCTCGTGGAGGAGGCTGGCGGCGATGGCGAGTCGCTGGCGGGTTCCGTGGCTGAGGTGTTCGATTTGTTCGTTGGCGTAGGGCCGGAGGGAGAATTGTTCGAAGAGTTTGCCGGTGATGGATTTGGCCCTGGGCCGCTCCATTTCAAAGACCTCGGCGATGAAGGCCATGAATTCGAGCGGGGTGAGTTTGTCGTAAAAGATGGCGACATCCGGAACGAAGCCCAGGCAGCGCTTGGCCTGGAGCGGGTGCTCCTGCACGTTGTGTCCGCAGAGCCAGGCCTGGCCGGAGGTGGGCTTGAGCAGGCCGGTGAGGAGCTTGATGGTGGTCGTCTTGCCGGCGGCATTGGGGCCGAGGAAGGCGAAGAGTTCGCCCTGGGGGATTTCCAAATTCAACCCCGTGAGGGCCCGCAGGGAGCCGTAATTCATGGTGAGGTCCTGGGTGCGGATCATTTGTTGGGAGGAGAGGGTGGGGGGCCGGGGAGGTTCAGTTTTTTGATGGACTCCAGCAGGTAGCCGTTCATGCCATCGGGCCGCAGGTCGGCGCTGATGAAACGGTAGTCGAGGAAGTTGGTCAGCATTTGCATGACTTCTCCGGAGTCGGTGATGGCGAGGATGAATTTGCGGTCGCCGCCGCCACCCAGGGTGGTGGTGAGGTGATAGCCGGTGAACTCTCGGCCCAGCACGTTGAAATTGCCGCGGCGGGCTTCGGTGATGCTCTCGGCTGCTTGGGAGGCTTCGCGGGCGCGGGCCTTGGGGTCCATTTGAATGCTGCCAAGGAGGAGATCGACCATTTTCTGGGAGGGTTCGCTGGCGTCGGATTTTGAGGAATCAAAGATTTCAAAATCTCCCTGCCGCAGCACGAAGCGGGGTTCCGGGACGAGGTGTTTCTGGGTGATTTTCAAATACAAATTCTGCTGGGTGAGTCCGAGCGTGACCGTGCTCTCTTTGACTTCGCCATCGAGCCCCATGAAAAGATCGCCGATGAGCGTGAGGCTGCCTTTGGGGATGCCGGGGAATTCCATGCTGACGATTCCGTCGACATGCAGGTAGGCGGTGGCGCCGAGTCGGCGCTGCTCGGCAGTGATGAGTTCCTTGGGTTCGAGCACGAGACGGCCAATGATCTCGTTGCCTTTCCAAATGTCCAGGTCGGAGGGCGCGTGACGCCGGGAGAGGAAACGTTCCATGACCAGTTCCGGCGACTCGCTGGCGAGCCGGGAGGTCTCCGGGAAATAGGTGACGCGAAGCAACAGCACGGTCATGATCGCGCAAAAGCTGATGCAGAGAATACCTATAAACCAACGGAGTGCCATGTAATGTGGAGGGGAAGTGATTCAGGGAATCACAGATCGGACTGCGTGGCGAATGGAAAGCGCCGGAGCGGCGGATTTTTCCTGGTTCGCGTTCAGGCGGCCGATTAGGCCAGGAGGGGTTTCATAACACGGCCATGAACATCGGTCAGGCGGAAACGCCGGCCCTGGTATTTGTAGGTGAGTTGCTCGTGGTCGATCCCCAGCAGGTGGAGGATGGTGGCGTGCCAGTCGTGCACGTGGACGGGATCCTGAACGATGTTGTAGCTGTATTCGTCGGTTTCACCGAAGGAGGTGCCGGGCTTGAATCCGCCGCCACAGGCCCAGCCGGTAAAGCAGCGCGGATGGTGGTCGCGGCCGTAGTCGGTGGGGGTGAGTTTCCCCTGGCTGTAGGAGGTGCGGCCAAACTCGCCGCCCCAGAGGACGAGCGTGTCATCGAGCAGGCCGCGTTGTTTGAGGTCCTTGACCAGCGCGGCGGAGGCCCGGTCGGTCTGGGCGCATTCGCCGCGGATGGCTCCAGGCAGCCCGCCGTGGTGGTCCCAGTCCTGATGGAAGAGCTGCACGAAACGCACGCCGCGTTCGATCAGCCGTCGCGCCAGCAGGCAGTTGGCGGCGAAGGTGCCGGGCTCCAGGCATTCCTTGCCATACATTTCAATGATGTGCGGCGGCTCGGTGCTGAGGTCGCTGACTTCCGGCACGGAGGTCTGCATGCGGTAGGCCATTTCATACTGGGCGATGCGGTCGCTGATTTCGGGATCCAGCGTGGTGGCGAGTTCGACGCGGTTGAGTTCCTCCAGGCGGTCGAGGAATTTGCGCCGCTGCGTCCCCGTCATACCGGCTGGATTCTGCAGGAACATGACGGCATCCTTGTTGGCGAGAAATTTAACGCCCTGATGACTGGCCGAGAGGAATCCGCTGCCCCAGAGTCGGGCATAGAGCGGCTGGCCGCCTTTTCCTTTGGTAATCAAAACACTGAAGGCCGGAAGGTTTTCATTTTCCGTGCCCAGACCGTAGCTGAGCCACGAGCCAAGCGACGGACGTCCGGCGATCTGGCTGCCGGTCATGAAAAAGGTGATGGCGGGGTCGTGATTGATGGCCTCGGTGTGGAGGCTTTTGATAATGCAGAGGTCGTCGACAATCTTGGCAGTCTCCGGGAGCAACTCGCTCACCCACGTCTGCGACTGGCCGTGTTGGGCAAAATTAAAGGCCGAGCCCGCGAGCGGCAGCGATGCCTGATTTCCCGACATGCCGGTGAGACGCTGGCCCTGGCGGATCGAGTCCGGCAACTCCTTGCCATTATCGATCCGCAGGCGAGGCTTGTAATCCCACAGATCCATCTGGCTGGGGCCTCCACTCATGAAAAGATAAATGGCCCGCTTGGCCTTGGGGGCTGCGTGGGGAAATCCCAGGATGCCACGTCCGTCCGCTGTCTCTGCTCCATGGCCGTGCTCCTGTCCAAGGAGGGAAGTCAGCGCCGCACCGCCCAGACCCAGGCTGGTGCGGGAGAAGAACGTGCGGCGGTTGCAGAGCAGGCCGGGGTGGTTGGAGGCGGGAAAATCCATGCGTCAAAGTGTGGCAGGGTAGGAGGGAAATCAAGCGACGCAATGCGGGGAGGGAGGGAGGCCGGTTTCAGAGCATTTCCGGCCCGGAATCTTCGGTGCTCATTTCCCTTTCCTCCCCGTCCCCTTCGTGTCACAACTTGCCGCATGGCTGATTCCTCTCCTCCTGGTCGTTTGTTTCTTCTCGATGGCATGGCGCTCGTTTACCGGGCGCACTTTGCGTTCATGGTGCGGCCGATCGTCAACTCGCGGGGGATGAATGTCTCGGCGGTGTTTGGTTTTGCGAATACGCTGATCGAACTCATCAAAAACGAGCAGCCCACGCACCTGGCGGTGGTGTTCGACACGGCGGCGCCCACCGCCCGGCATGTGGAATTTCCAGCCTACAAGGCCCAGCGGGAGGCGATGCCGGAGGAACTCAGTCAGGCGCTTCCGCATGTCAAAAAACTGATCGAAGCCCTGAACATACCAGTGCTGGTGATGGATGGCTACGAGGCCGATGACATCATTGGCACTCTCGCGCGTCAGGCGGAGACGCATCAGGGTTACGTCACGTTCATGGTGACACCGGACAAGGATTTCGCCCAATTGGTGGATGAGCGGACATTTATTTACAAACCCGGCCGTCAGGGGTCCGAACATGAAATTATCGACGTCAACAAGGTGCGCGAACAATGGCTGGTGGCGCGACCCGAGCAGGTGATCGATGTTCTGGCGCTCTGGGGGGATGTTTCCGACAATATACCGGGAGTGCCGGGAATCGGCGAGAAGACGGCCAAGGCGCTCATTCAGAAATACGGCACGGTCGAGAATATTTTTGAAAAGCTGGATGAACTCAAGGGCAAGCAGAAGGAGAACATAGCAGCCAATCGCGAGCAATTGAAGCTCTGCAAACGACTGGCGACGATTGATTGCGCGGTGCCCATTGGGGTTGATGTGGATGCCCTCAGGGTCCGTCCGTATAATGTGGATGCTGTGAAGGAGATTTTGATGGAAATGGAATTCAACCAGCTGGGGCGTCGCCTGCTGGGGGATTCCTTTCAAGCAGGGCGGGGGTATGTGGCGGCGAATCAGCAGGAGGAGGTGACGCCGGCGGTTCCTGATAAATTGAAGGCCCTGGCGGATACTCCGCATGAGTATCGGGTCATGGAAACGGGGGGATTGGACATGGCAGGAGCGCATCAGGTCGCGGTGGCGCTGGATGTGGACGGTGGCGATGCCAAGTCGGCCAAACTGCGGGGGATAGCCCTCTCGTGGCAGGCGCATCAGGCGATTTATCTGCCCTGCGATGGGGGAATCCCCTCGGGGTTGGTCGCTCTCCTGAAGGACTGCTCAATTATTAAGGTAGCCTATGATGTGAAATTTATGCTCACTTCACTGCTGTGGCATGATATTGAAGTCGCGGGACCATGGCAGGACCTGCTGCTGGCGCAGATCATTGCCGATCCGGATCAGAAATTCAGCCTGAAGTTTCTCAGTGAAGCGCACCTTGGCTATTCTCCCGGGATCAGTCCGGGGGCTGCCGGCAACGGCGAGCTGGATTTGGAAACGGACACGGAGGCGGAGGCCCGTCGCGTGGGATGCATGGAGACGGCCGATCTCTGCGGACAGCTGCAACCGCATTTGCTGGCCATGATCGAAAAAACGAAACAGCATCGCGTGTTTCAGGAAATCGAAATGCCGCTCGTGCCGGTGCTGGCGCAGATGGAGCGATGGGGGATCACGGTGGATATTCATGCGCTCAAGGATCTGGGCGAGATCCTGCAGCAGCAAATCTCCCAATTGGAATCGTCCATTCACACGCTGGCCGGGCAGTCCTTTAACATCAATTCGCCCCGGCAACTGGGCCAAATCCTCTTTGAAAACCTGCGGCTCCTTGAGAAACCCAAGAAAACCAAGACCGGTCAGTATATGACGAATGAGGAGGTCCTGCAGGAACTCCTGCCGCTGCATCCCATTGTGGCACAGCTGCTGGAATACCGGGAGGCCACCAAATTAAAATCGACCTATGTCGACGCCCTGCCGCACAGTGTGTCTCCGCGGACCGGTCGCGTGCACACCAATTACCACCAGCTTAGCACAGCCACGGGCCGCCTCGCGTCCAACCATCCCAACCTGCAGAACATCCCCATCCGTTCCGAGCAGGGACGGGAAATCCGGCGGGCGTTCGTGGCCGAAGGGGAGAGGTGGGAGTTGTTGTCGGCGGATTACAGTCAGATCGAACTCCGGGTCATGGCCCACCTGAGCGGCGACGAGGCCATGCAGGAGGCCTTCCACAGCGGTCTGGACGTGCATACGGCCACGGCGGCCAGGGTGTTTGAGGTGATGCCCGGGTTGGTGACGCCGGAAATGCGGCGGACGGCGAAGATGGTGAATTTTGGGATCATCTATGGGATCAGCGCCTTTGGGCTTGCGCAGCGGTTGAATCTGCCCCGCGGGGAGTGCCAGCGATTGATTGATGGATATTTTGTTCAATATCCCAGGATCAAAGCCTTTATGCAGCATACCATTGAGCAGGCCACTGCGGATGGCTTTGTCGAGACCATGACAGGCCGGCGGCGGTATTTGCGGGATTTGCGCAGCGCCAACGCGACGGTGCGCAAAGCGGCGGAGCGGACCGCCATCAATACGCCGATCCAGGGAACCGCCGCCGATATGATCAAGCTGGCCATGATCCGGATTTCCGACGCGCTGGCCGCCGTGAAGTATAAGGCGCGCATGCTGCTGCAGGTGCATGATGAACTGGTCTTTGAAGTGCCCACGGGCGAGCTTGGCGAGGTGGAGAAGCTGGTCCGCGATGCCATGATTGATGCGCTGCCGCTGACGGTTCCGCTGCAGGTGGATTTCGGTCATGGCTCGAATTGGAAAAATGCCCACCCATAAAATCTGAGTGAATGGGTGGTTAGCGAAAGCGTTCCATTATTGCAAATTTTACTTGTAATGCGGAAACATTCGGCGGATAAGCGGTTTGCACGCGACATTCCCCAATGGAGCAATTTAACATCAAACAAGCATACCCCAAAGTATTATGAAAGCTGGATCCCAGTCTGAAAAACTCCTCGATAAACAAATCGCCGGAGCCGAAGCCAAACTCGCAGAGTTGCGCAAAAAGAAACTCGCCTTCCTCCAAAACCGCATGAAGGAGGCGGAACAAGCCCTGCGCAACATGCAGTCGAACCTCGGCGGCAGTGGCGTCGCCGGTATCGGACGTTCGAAAAAGGCCAGCCGCGGAGGTCCGCGTGGGCCGCGCCTCACCGATCAGCAGGCGATTGAGCGTCTGACCAAGGAAGTCAAGGCTGCAGGATCCGGTGGTATTTCCGCCCGCTCTGCCGCCCAGAAGTCCGGAGTCTTCTATCTGCGCGCCATCAAGTTGATGGATGCCACCTTCAAGAAATCCGGCACGGGCAAATGGACGCGTTATCGCGCTTAATGAGCCCCTAGGCACTCATCAGCCGCACCATTTCCCAAGGGCTGGCAGGTCGCGACGAACGTCGCACTTGCCAGCCTTTCTCGTTGCCAAAGCAGCGAATGATCGCACAGTGGCATCCGATTTCCCAACCTACCAGCCAACCCACCATGGACACCATTCTCGAACTCCTGCAAAAAGACGCCAAGCTCGGTGTCGCGCAACTTGCCGAACAGACAGATCTTCCCGTTCCCGAGGTTCAGGCCCGGATTTCCCGGTGGGAGGAGGACGGCACGATCATGGGTTATCAGGCGGTGATCGACCAGTCCAAGGCCTCCGCGGGAGAGGTGACCGCGTTGATCGAAGTGAAGGTGACGCCGGAGCGCGCAGGTGGCTTTGATCGCATTGCCGACCGCATTGCGCGCTTTGACCAGGTGGCCAGCTGTTATCTGATGAGCGGCGGCTATGACCTCGCCGTGCTGGTGCAGGGACGGGATTTGCATGAGGTGGCGCGTTTTGTTTCCGAAAAGCTCAGCAG
Organism: Akkermansia muciniphila; assembly: GCA_943333275.1. Taxonomy (GTDB): domain Bacteria; phylum Verrucomicrobiota; class Verrucomicrobiia; order Verrucomicrobiales; family V1-33; genus JAGNEJ01. Next base: position 17,423 of record CALQSQ010000084.1, on the reverse strand, counting down.
TCTTGACGGGGTGATTTCCACCTCCACCGCCTTTCAACTCAAGGTGTACAAACAAAATGGACTCCTGGCGAAAGTTTCGCCCGATGGAAAGCGTTTACCCATTTCCCCCTAGTTTCCTCAGGTCATCCATCTCATGAGTCTTACTGATAAATTAGCCACCCATGTCCGCAATCTGCCGCGTTCCGGAATCCGGGAGTTTTTCGAACTGGTGCTGGCGCAGGATAACGTGATCTCGCTGGGGGTGGGGGAGCCTGACTTTGTGACGCCCTGGCACATTCGTGAGGCGGCCATTCATTCGCTGGAGCAGGGCCGGACGAGTTATACTTCCAATCTGGGATTGCTGGACCTGCGCAAATCCATCGCCAAGTATGTGCAAAAACATTTCAATGTGAAATACGATGCACCCACGGAAGTTTTAATTACGGTGGGCGTATCGGAAGCTCTGGACCTGGCGTTTCGCGCGCTGCTCAATCCGGGGGATGAAGTCATCTATCACGAGCCCTGCTATGTTTCCTACAGCCCCTGCATTGCCATGGCTTACGGGGTGCCGGTGGTGGTGGAAACCCGGGCCGAGAATGATTTTGCGCTGCTGGCATCGGCGGTGGAGGCGGCCATCACGCCCCGCACCAAGGTGTTGATGCTGAATTTTCCCACCAATCCCACCGGGGCCATCATGGAGCGGGCGGAATTGGAAAAGGTGGCGGCGCTGGCAATCAAGCATGACCTGATCGTGTTCACCGACGAAATCTATACGGAGCTAATGTATGACGACCGTTCCGGGTGGTGCTCAATCGCGACGCTGCCGGGCATGCGCGAGCGCACGATTCTTTTCCACGGATTTTCCAAGGCGTTTGCCATGACGGGATTCCGTCTGGGCTATGCCTGCGCGCCGCAGATTCTGATCGAGGCGATGATGAAGGTGCACCAGTATTCCATGCTGTGTGCGCCGATCACGAGCCAGATCGCAGGCATTGAGGCACTGGAAGCCGGAGCCCCCTCCGTGGAGGAAATGCGCAAGGAATACCAACGCCGGCGCAATCTGGTGGTGAAGCGATTGAATGACATGGGCCTGCCCTGCTTCAAGCCGGGTGGGGCATTTTATGTATTTCCGGACATCCGCAGCACCGGACTGAGCAGCCGGGAATTTGCCACCAATCTCCTGCGGGAGGAAAGCGTGGCGGTGGTGCCCGGGACGGCGTTTGGCCAGTGCGGGGAGGGTTTTGTCAGATGCTGTTATGCGACGGATCCCAAGATGCTGGAAACGGCCATGGAGCGCATGGCAAACTTTGTGCAGCGCCTGAGCAAATGAACCTCCGTGCCAACCAGACGGCGGCCTATGTCGGACCATTTTTGGTATTCATGGCGCTGCAATCGCTGGTCGGCCTCGTCAAGGTGGACAATCCGCTGCTGCCCTGGTGGCAGGCTGGCCCGGAACACTGGGTCTATCCCCTGCAGACAATCGTTTGTTTGGGTTTGATCGGGTATTGGTGGAAGCAATATTCCTTCCGACCCATGGGAGGCAGGGAAATAGGCTGGGGCGTGGTGGTTGGTCTGCTGGGCATCGCTCTGTGGATTATTCCGGGGGAAATTTCCCGGCGTTACGGAATCGACAACGTATGGTCGAAATGGCTTGGCATCACCTCGCGATCGAAACCTGGCTACGATCCGACGGTGCTGGAGCACGCCCCCTGGGCCTATGTGACTTCGGTGGCGTTGCGATTTGTCCGGATGACGATTGCGGTGGCGTTTCTCGAGGAACTCTTCATGCGGGGATTCCTCTGGCGTTACCTGGCTCATCCGGAGGGTGAATTTCAGAAGGTGCCGATCGGAGTCTGGAGTCTGCGCGGGATCGTGGGATCGATCGTCATTTTTACCATCGGGCATTCCGTGCCTGATCTTGCAGCCTGCCTGATTTATGGCATCCTCATCAGCTGGCTGGCCTGGAAAACTCGCAGTCTCGGAGCCTGCGTGGTTTGTCATGGCGTTTCCAATCTGGTGCTGGGCATCTATGTCATGCAGAGCCGGCAGTGGGGATTCTGGTGAGGGATTACTCCAAATGGGTGTGAAATGGCGGCGGGGCGTCTTCCTGCTTGCCAAGTTTACGTGGAACGGTAGAGAATCCCCTTCCATTATTACAAATAATACCATGCCATCCAAGAAAAAGATCAATGTCGCCATCGTCGGATTGGGCTTCGGAGCCGAGTTTATCCCGATTTATCAGCATCATCCCAACGCGAACCTGATGGCCATCTGTCAGCGGGATAAGAAAAAGCTGGATGCCGTGGGGGATGCCTTTGGGATTGCCCATCGTTATACCGATTTTGCTGAATTGTTGAAAAACCCCGATGTGGAGGCTGTCCATATCAACTCCCCAATTCCTGATCATGGCTGGATGAGCATCGCCGCCCTCAAGGCGGGCAAGCACGTCAGTTGCACGGTGCCCATGGCCACGAGCATCGCGGAGTGCAGGGAGATTGTCGATCTGGTGAAAAAGACGGGCCTGAAATACACAATGGCAGAAACGGTGGTCTATGCCCGCGAGTATCTTTTCATGAAGGAACTGCTCGACACCGGCAAACTCGGCAAACTTCAGTTTGTGCAGGCAAGCCACCAGCAGGATATGGATGGATGGCCGAACTACTGGCCGGGTCTGCCTCCAATGTGGTATGCCACGCATTGTGTCGGACCCGTTTCCGGCATGGTCGGCAAACCTGCGGAATACGTGAGCTGTTTTGGCTCCGGAACGGTGCGCCCTGAACTGCAGGCCAAGTACAACAGCCCGTTTGCCGTGGAAACGGCGCACATCAAATTCAAGGACTCAGATGTCTGTGCCCGCATCATTCGCAGTCTCTTCGACACCGCACGCCAATACCGCGAGAGCATCGACGTCTACGGCGACAAGGCCAGCGTGGAATGGCCGCTCATCGAGCACGAACCCCTCATCATGCACACGGCCAAGCTGGCGGAACCCAAGATCCCCAAACGCATCAAGACCCCGGATTTCGCCAAGCGCCTGCCCAAGCAAATCCAGCCGTTCACGACCAACGGAGTCTACGGCGTTGGCAAGAAATCCCACCTCTCCTTCACCCAGGGTGCCGGCCACGGCGGCAGCCATCCGCACCTCGCGAACGAGTTTGTCACGAGCCTCGTGGAAGGCCGCGATCCGTTCCCTAATGCGAAACAATCCGCCAACTGGACCTGCGTCGGCCTCTGCGCCCACGAAAGCGCCCTCAAGGGCGGTGCCATCGTGAAGCTTCCGGCCTTTACGCTGTAGGCCCGGCGTTGAACAATCCCATCGTTTGGATCAGCCACAGCCGGCCGTCAGGCTGTGGCTGGCCCGACGGGGACTTTTCAGGATCCTGGCCGTTTCCAGATGACCCTGGCGAACGCGTTGTGGGCGTGGATGCTCTCCTGATTGATCGTGCCAATTTCAAATGACGTAATGCGCTTGTCCTTTTTCAGTCGCACAGCCACGTTGCGCACGAGGTCCTCCACGAAGACCGGATTGTCGTAGGCCTGCATGGTGACGAACCGTTCATCCGACCGTTTGAGCAGGGCATAAATGGGAGCAGAGGCCGACTTTTCCGCGACTTCCACCAGGTCCTCGATCCAGACCATGTCCCAACCCTCCTTCGTGCGCCTCGTGCGCACCTCGATGGTGACATGACCGCGCTGATTGTGCGCGCCGTAGTCGCTGATTTCCTTGCTGCACGGGCACAGCGTCTTGACGGGCGTCTCCACGCGCAGGGCGAAATCCTTCTTGTCCCCGCGTGTTTCCCCAAGAAACGTCACCTGGCACGCGACCTTCGCACGCGCGCCACTGACCGGTGCGGCCTTCTCTATGAAATAGGGAAAACTCACCTCGATGCGCGCACTTTCCGCGTGGAGTTTTTCCTCCAACTCATGAAGAATGGCGGGCAGGGTGCGCATGGTGATCTCCCCTTCGTGGCGCGAGAGCACTTCCAGGAACCGGCTCATGTGCGTCCCCTTGAAATGGTGCGGCAGGTGCACGGACATGGCGATGGTGGCTACCGTGCTAATGGGATTTCCCTCACGGTTGAGCACTTGAATGGGGTAGGAAAGGTCCCGGATGCCCACCTGATCGATGGCGACTCCCCGGGTGTCCCTGGTATTTTGAATGTCGGGCAGTTTTTTGGACATGATTAGAAAGAGGATGAGGAATATTCCGCCCACGAGCTGCTGGTTTCCCACACTCGCACGGATACGAGACGCACACTGTCGCGCAGCACATAGGGGGTCCCGGGAGTAGCGGCATAAGCCTGTAAATGCGTGGTGCAGGCGTTGTAAAATTCCCTGGCCATCACCTCCGTGGTTGGGTCCGTGGCTTCAAAGCCGATCACCCGTTCGCCGTAGGCCTTCTTGAAGGGGGCATACATTTTGTCCAGCGTGTTCATGCAAAGGGCATGATCGAAGGTGTCGAGGTAGTCGCCCACCGCTTCCTTGATGATTTTGAAATCGCAGACCATGCCGGCCGCATCCAACTCCTCCGCCTCGAGCACGAACTCCACCCTGCGGGTGTGCCCGTGCGGGAACTGGCATTTGTCTGGATGCATCGAGAGCATGTGGCCGTTCTCGATTTCGAGCGTTTTACAGATACGGAAGGGCATGTCGGATGGGGAAATGGGCTGGATGTCAGAAGGGGAATTCGAGGAGAGGTACAGAATTTATCGGAAAACTGCCTCCGCCTCGCGGCCATTCATGCCTGACGGTAGGATGGTGACGGGTGGATTTGCCCGGGGAACATTTTCAGCGGCGATAAATTATGGTGGATCAAGGTCCGTGAGTATGGGCGTCCCGCTCCGCTTGTCAAAACGTCTTGTTTCCAATCCCGCAACCCCTCCAGTTCCTCAGCGCCACCAACGCACCACACTCACCATCCAGACGTTCTTACGGGAAAATTTTCGTTCCACTGACATTTTTTCCTTGGTGAAAATCCCCTGAGGGCCATAATGCGCCCGATTCTGATGGGGCCGATCCAAATTCGCCCCTCCTCAGAGCCTCTCCAATCAACACTAAAGCCACCTCAACACTACTATTATGAGCCACGACGAAAGTCAAAAACCCAACATGGCCCTTTTCTGGGGCTGTTTCATCGCGCTGATCGCGACAGCTTACGCTTTTTTCTCACGGATGTACCTTTGTGACGTCAGATTCGGCACCGATTTCGGCATCGACAAAGTGACAATCGGTGCACTCAAAGGTGCCGGTGTCTGGCCATTCGCTATTTCGATCATTCTCTGGAGTCTCATTGTCGACAAGGTGGGTTACAAAGTGGCGATGTTGTTCTCCTTCATTTGCTACACAATTTATTGCGGGATGGCATTCATGGCCTATTCTAAAATTCAAGGACTAACAGGCGATGCTCTCATCCAAGCCCAGAAGGAAGGCTACAGCCTGCTCAAGAACGGAAGTATCATTTTAGGTCTTGGCAACGGAACCGTGGAAGCATTTATCAACCCTGTCGTGGCAACGCTCTTCAGCAGGGATAAAACCAAGTGGCTCAACATTCTGCACGCAGGATGGCCCGGCGGCTTGGTGGTAGGTGGTCTCGGAACCATTGCCCTAGCTGAGTATGCCTCCAAGGGCGACTGGCGGATTGTTCTCGGACTGGTTCTCGTTCCTGCCGTTATCTATCTGCTGATCCTCCTTCCCGCCAAATTCCCTGTAAATGAACGGGAAAAAGCGGGAATCAGCTATCATGACATGCTCAAGGAACTTGGATGTTTTGGTGCCTTTGTGGCCTTCGCCTTGATCTTCAATCAGTTGGGTCAGGAATTTCCAGCTCTTTCCGGAAATGTTGCTTGGGGCCTGACGGCTGCAGTTGTGGCAATTTTCGCCGTGGTCACAAAGAATTTTGGCCGCTTCCTCCTAGCTTTCCTGATCATCATTATGATGCCGCTGGCGACGACTGAGATCGGAACGGACGGATGGATTGGTGGACTCATGGAAGGCCCGATGAAAGAAGCCGGTTACAATGCAGGTTGGGTTCTGGTTTACACCTCTGCCATCATGATGGTGCTGCGATTCTTCGCTGGTCCAATCGTCCACAAACTGTCTCCCGTTGGATTGCTAATCCTCAGTGCCATTTTGGCAACTGCCGGACTTTTCGCTCTGTCCAAGACTGGAAATTCCGGCATCGTCGGAATTTTCGCTGCGGCAACGCTTTACGCCCTTGGCAAGACCTTCTTCTGGCCTACCATGCTGGGTATCACTGCGGAACAGAGCCCCAAGGGAGGTGCCTTGACCCTCAATGCAATTTCCGGGATTGGCATGCTGGCTGTCGGTATTCTTGGATTCCCATTCATCGGTGCCCTCCAAGAGAAAACGGCTACCGCTGAACTAACAGCCTCGGGTTCCGCTGCCGCCAAATCGGTTTTGGTTGAAAAAAGCTATCTTCTCGGAAAATACGATGCAATCGATCCGACCAAGGCAACGGGCTTGACCGACCCCAAGGATAAGGCTGCCTTGGAAGCTGCCAATAAGGCTGGTCAGTTTGCAGCCCTTGGTAAAATGGCTATCTTTCCATCCTTTATGCTTGCCTGTTACATCCTGCTATTCCTCTACTTCAAGAGCAAAGGCGGTTACAAGCCGGTGGACCTTGGGGCGAGTTCCCATTAATCATCGCGCCCGGCATCCGGGCGCTTCCTTTCGACAAATGGCCGCAGGAGACTGCGGCCATTTGTGTTGGTGGAGGGCAGGTTGCCTGCCGCTGAGGGTGGATTTTCCCTGCGAATTCCGTGGCGGATTTCGTGCTTTTCAGCTTAAGTTCCCCTTGTAATTTGCCGGAATTACTTTAAATACTGGAAAATCAATAGTTGTTAATCATTTTTCTTCATTTTTGGCTCACGAAATGACCCCCTTGCGCATCCTCATCGTCGAAGACGAAGCTCTGGTGGCTCGTGATCTGAGTGCCACGCTGGCTCGTATGGGGTATTTCATTACCTGCATTGCCAGCACGGGATTTGAAGCCCTGCGGTCAGCGTCGGAGGTGCGGCCGGATATCGCCCTGATGGACATCCGCCTTGGGGATGGCGGAGACGGGATCGATACCGCAAAACTTCTGCACCAGGAATTTTCGGTCCCGGTAGTTTACCTGACCGCCTACGGCGACGACGAGACGCTGGCTCGCGCCAAGGAAACGCAGCCGTATGGGTATCTGCTGAAGCCGTTTCACGAGAGTGAACTGCGCAGCGTGATTGAAATGGCCGTGACCCGCCACCAGGCGAATGTCCGCCTGATGGCCAGCGAAAATCTCTTTGTAAACACCCTGCGAAGCATGAAGGACGGGGTGATCTCCACGGACCTGCTGGGTCGGATCAATTACCTGAATCCAGTTGCGGAGAGCCTCACAGGCTGGCCTGCCGCGGAAGCGATTGGCAAGCCCCTGCACGACGTGTTTCAGGTCGCACAGGCCAGCGGTCAGCAGGTCGATGCCCTGGGACTTTCCCAAACCGGGGAACGGCGGTCCCTGCTGTTGAAAACGCGTCTGGGCGAGACCGTTCTAATTGAGGACAATACCGGACCCAGCCGCGATGCGGAGGGTGGGCTGTCCGGAATTGTGGTGGTCTTCCGCAGGCAGAATGCGGCTTCGCCTCTGACCATGCAGGGTGGCGCTGTGGCTGAACTGCCGAATCTTGCAGGGATCGTGCAAAGCATCGCAGACCCGTTGATTTCGTTAGATTCGAATTGGAAAATTACCTATTTGAATGAACCGGCCACGCGCGTGTTGTCGGACAATCGCGAGTCGAGCATCGGCAAGGATTTCTGGGACTGTGTGCCGCTCTCGCTCCACCGTCGCTATTACCACGAATTCAGCCAGGCCAGGACCAGACAGCAGACGCGCTCGTTTGAGATGGAATTTGAAGCCTCGCAGATTTGGTATGAGGTGCAGTTGTATCCCTTGGATACAGGCCTGCTGGCCCTCCTGCGGGACATTACCAAGCGAAAGGAAACAGAGGAGCAGGAGCGCAAATTGGAGAAACTGGAGTCGCTCGGACTGCTGGCCCGTGGCTTTGCGCATGATTTCAACAATCTGCTGACCATCCTGATCGGAAATATTTCGCTCGCGGAAATGCAAATTCCCAGGGAACTGGCGGGGTATGCGGAAATCCTTACCGCCAAACAGGCCTCCATTCAGGCGCAGGGACTCGTCCAGCACCTGCTCACCTTTGCCCGCGGGGGATCACCGGTCAAGCAGCCCACCGATTTTGGCCGCCTTGTTCGCGACTGGGCTCACGACTGGTCGCGGCTGGATGGCATCGATTACCAGATCGAGATCAGTGAGAGTCTGATGCAGGCGGATCTGGACCGGAAACAATTTCTCCGGCTCATCCACAACCTCTTCCGCAATGCCGAGCAGGCCATTTTCCAGACCGGACAGGTCAGACTTCGCCTTTGTCCGCTGTCCGAAGCGTCGCCTGCCTCGCTGCCTCCGGACCTCAACCGGCAGACGCTGGGTGACAGCTGGCTGCTGCTCCAGATCAGCGATGACGGGCAGGGGATCGCCGATGAAGCGCTGCCACATGTTTTCGAACCCTATTTCTCCACCCGCGTGGATGCCAATGCCAGTGGACTGGGGCTGACGGTGTGTGAATCCATCGCAAAAGCCCACGGTGCGAAAATTTTCCTCCAGACGAAATTGGAAGAAGGGACCACCGTCAGCGTCCTGATCCCATCGTTCCATTCCCTGACGCTCGACGCCCGGGAGGAGATCGTGCACGCGCCTGCGCCCGAGCCAAAATCCGAGACTCCCAACCGCCGCGTCCTCATCCTCGAGGACGAGCCGCTCATCCGCGCGCTGATGTGCGCCACGCTTCGCAACATGGATTGTGAAGTGGACCAGACATCGGATGGCGCCGAGACGATTGTTCGATATCAGGATGCCTACCAGTGCGGTCATCCCTACCAACTGCTCATCATGGACCTTTCCATTCCAAACGGCATGGGCGGCCTGCAGGCGATGGATCAGATTTTGCAATTCGATCCGGATGCCCGTGCCATCGTCAGCAGTGGTTACTGTGATGACCCGGTGCTGTCACGCTACATGGACTACGGATTCTGCGCGGTGCTGCCCAAGCCCTACCAGCCGCAGGAATTGAAGCACATGGTGGAGTCGATGCTTTCGAAATAGCTCTGGCGATTTTTGTTCCTTAATTGTTTGGAATGCCTATACTGGGGGCCTCCCCCATGTTTCGTATCCGCCCTTCATTCCTCGCGCTTGCTCTGGCCGCTTTTACGCTTCCGGCATGGGCCGATCTTGTCATCAGTGAATTTTCCGCCAGTAACAAGGCTGGATTGTTCGATGGATTGGGGAATTCCAGCGATTGGATCGAACTGCACAATCCCACTCCCGCCAGCGTGGCCCTGAACGGGTGGAAACTTCGTGACACGTCCACGACCTGGCCTCTGCCGGAGCTTACGCTCCCCGCCGGAGGCTACCTGCTGGTGTTCGCTTCCGATCATGCCGAACAACCGTTCATGGATCCCGCCGGTTACTGGCATGCAAACTTCAAACTCGATGGTGCCGGCGAGCCACTCTCCCTGGTCCGGCCGGATAATTCGATCGCCCATGCCTACACTTCCCCCATTCCATCGCAGAAGGAGGACGTGAGCTTTGGACTGATTCAGGATTCCACCGCATTGGTGACTTTTGGCAGTGTGGCGAACATCTTTGTCCCCACGATTGCGGTCAGCGATACGTGGTGGTCGAATCCGAGTTTCGTAACGACGGGCTGGACGAATGGCAAGGCGGCCGCGGGTTTCGGAAATCCCTTTCCAAATTATGGCGGCACCGTGGCCTATCGTGTGGCCACTGGAACGGTGGGCAATCAGGATTACACCGGATCTCTGGGAATGGATTTCTATGTCGATGAAACGATTCAGGTCACGGAATTGGGGTGTTTCGATTCAGGAGGAAATGGCATCGCCGGCACCATTACCGTGCAAATCTGGCGCCGTAATGAAAATGGCACGCCGACAGTTTACACGGATGACACCGGTCAGACGAATCTCGGCTACAGCATCTTCGTTCCAACCAGCAGCGGCACCTTGCTGGAAGGTTCGCGATTTAAAACTCCCGCTCCTCTGGGTTTGCCTATCATCCTGACACCGGGAGCCTATACGATTGTCGCCACCGGTTTCAGCGCATCCGATCTCAATGGCAATTCCCTGGACGCCTGGGAAACCAACAGCGGGAATGGAAAGATCCGCTTTGTCGGTGGAGGGCGTTTTGGTGCTGCGAATACTTTTCCCACCACCGTGGACGGCGGCCCCGTGAACCGCTATGCAGCGGGCACCTTTAAATTTGGAGCCGCGAGTGATCCCATCATCCGGACCAGTCTGCAGGCTTCGATGCTCAACCTGCGCCCCACCGCGCTGATGCGCATACCCTTCACAGTTGCCAATCCTGCTGCGTTCGATGCCCTGCGGCTGCGACTGCCCTATGACGACGGATGTGTGGTGTGGTTGAATGGAACCGAAATCGCACGGCGTAACGCACCGGCCATTCCGGTCTTCAACTCCACCGCCACCCAGCTTGGCAATGCGATTGAATCCATTCCCCTGAGCGCTTCCAGCCTCGTTTCCGGGGCCAATCTGCTGGCGATTCAGGGATTCAACCGGGCGAACTCCGATGCGGATTTTTTCGTTGGGGCCGAACTCACCGGCACGAAGATCCATCCGGAAACCGTGCGCTATTTTCCAACGCCCACTCCCAGCGCACCCAATCCTGCCACCGGAGTGCTGGGATATGTCGCGGATACAAAGTTCAGTGTGAAACGTGGATTTTACGATACGCCCCAGATGGTGGCGATCACCTGCGCGACACCCGGGGCCACCATCCGCTACACGCTGGATGGTTCATCGCCGAGTCCCTCCGTTGGAACTATTTACACCGCACCGCTCGCGATTCCCACGACGACCATCCTGCGCGCGATGGCTTCCGCCCCCGGATTGCAGCCGACGAACATTGATACCAACACCTACATCTTTGCCAACGATGTCGCCATCCAGCCATCCGCCGCGCCTCCCTCCTATCCCGCCAACACCTGGACCGATTACACGAACAATGTCACGGTAACTGCTGATTATGGCATGGTGAATTTCGACACGGATTTCACAAATTACGCGAAGGCAGCCGGCAATGCCAGCTACACTCCCGAACAGGCCCGGACCGCCGTGGCCAATTCCATCAAGGAACTGCCGGTCCTGTCTATCACCACCGACAGGTCAAATCTCTTCGATCCCGCCACCGGCATCTACCTGCACCCCGCCGCCCGCGGCGACGCCTGGGAGCGTTCCTGCTCGGTGGAATTGATCACGGCAAATGGCCGCGAGGAGTTTCAGGTCGATGCCGGCTTCCATGTGATGGGCAATTCCTCGCGCAATCTCGGCACCACACCCAAGCTGAATTTCATGCTGGTCTTCGGAGACCAGTATGGCCCGAATTGGCTGAATGAAGACTTTTTTGGCCCCAGCGCTTCCGGGCGGTTTAAGCGCATCGCGCTGCGCAGCAATACGCGCGATGGCTGGGTGGCCGAGGGCTACGGTCCGGGCACCGCCACCTACCTTGCAGACGCCTGGTCGAAACAGGCGCAGATCGATAGTGGCCATGCGGGCACGCACGGACGCTTCTGCCACGTATTTTTGAACGGGCTGTATTGGGGCGTTTACAATCCCACCGAACGTCCGGAATCCCACTGGGCGGAGACGACCTACGGTGGCGAAAACGAGGACTACGATGTCATCGATCTTTGTTGCAACAACCACCTGGAATCGGGTGACATGGTGGAATGGAACGATCTGCTCGCAAAATCGACCGCGCTTTTCGATACGGATGCAAAGTATCAGGCAGTGCAGGGAAATAATGCAAATGGCACATCCAACCCAGCGTTGAAAAAACTTCTGGGGGTGGACAGTTACATCAACTTCGCACTCAATGGCTACTACACAGCGGGCGGGGACTGGCCGGGAAATTTCTTTGTGCTCTATGACAATGTGCAGACTCGCACGCCGGGCTGGCAATTCATCACCTGGGATAACGATCTCTCGTTCCAGGGATTCACTGTCAATGTGAACAAGGTCACGCCCGCTGAAGGTTTCGCCCATCCCTTCTGGCTGAGATCACCGGGTCAGGTCGATGTCGGCCTGCGAGCCAATGCCGAATACCGGATGCGGCTTGCCGATACCACGTTCCGGTATTTCTTCCACAACGGTCCCTACACCACGGCGAACAATCAGGCGCGCTGGAATGCCCTGAAAACCGCCATCCAGCCCGGACTCTACGCGGAGAGCGCACGCTGGGGGGACTACAGTGGACTGCCGATCCGCACCGTGCAGGACAGCTGGCTGCCGCGCGTCACCACCGTGGCCTCAAGCTTCTTTTCTCAAAGGAATGCCATCCTGATTTCGCAACTGCGGGCCGCCGGGCTGTATCCTTCCATTGACCCGCCGGAGTACAATCCCCATGGCGGGACTGTGGGGAATGGGTTTGGCCTGCGCATGAGTGCGAATGCTGGAACCATTTACTACACGGTCAACGGCGCTGATCCGCGAATGCCGGGCGGTGCAGTCGCTGCCGGTGCGCAGACGGTATCCAACGGTGGACTGGCTGCGACCCTCACCCAGACCAGTGTGGTGCGAAGCCGGGCCAAGACCGCTACCGAATGGAGTGCCCTAAATGAGGTGACGTTCGTTGTTGGAAATGCCGCTCAGGCCGGGGAACTTCGGCTGACCGAGTTGCACTATCACCCGCCAATCCCAACCCCCGCTGAATCCATGGCGGGATTCACCACGGACAGTCAGTTTGAATTCCTGGAACTAACCAACGTCACCACACAGCCGATTGATCTCACGGGCTGCCATTTTACCGATGGAATCGAATTCACCTTTACCGGAAGTGCGGTGACCCTGCTCCAGCCCGGAGCCTCGGTCCTGATCGTCGCTGATATCGCCGCGTTTCAATCGCGCTACGGAGCCGCGCTGGCACCCAAGATTGCCGGCATCTTTGCCAACGGGAGCAACCTGCGCGACAGCGGTGAAACCCTGACGCTCGTGGACAACAATGGGGTGCAGATTTTTTCCTTATCCTATGGTGACAGTGCCCCGTGGCCGGGATTCGCGGATGGTTCCGGTTCCTCCCTTGTCCTGCAAGGATCAAGCGAAGCCGATCCTGCGAATTGGCGTTCAAGTCTGGGCCCCGCCCAACCCGGGGTGAATCTGGATTTAAAATCGGAGTGGCTGCGACTGTATTTCAGTCCTGCGGAACAATTGGATCCCGCGGTGAGCGGGGACCTGACTGATCCGGATTTCGATGGTATCAAAAATATCGTAGAATTCGTCTCCAACTCTGATCCGCGTCGGGGCGACAGCGGACACGACGCCCTGACGGCGGCAGTGCAGACTCTGTTTGTTGATGATGTGTATGACGATTTCCTCACACTTGAATTCCGTCGACTCACTTCGGGCGGTTATACCACCGTTCTGCAAAAATCCACCGACCTCGCAACGTGGAGTGAAGCCGTTCCCACCCTGGTGCTGCATTCCACCGACAACCCAGGCACGGGTTGGCAAACTCTGACCTATCGCAGCCCCAGTCCCTACTCCGGCATCACGCCGGAAAAGGTTTATTACAGGCTGAAGGTTTCGAAACCCTGACTGTGCCCGGTGCCATCAACGCAGCATGAGTTGCCAGAAATCCAGGCTGAGCCATTTTTCGAATTTCCAGCCCACATCCTTCAGGTGGCCCGCATGCTTGAATCCCGCGCGTTCATGCAGCCGGATGCTGGCGGTCTGATCGTGGGAGATCAGGGCGATGATGGAAACGTGCCCCAGCTGACGGGCGGCGGTGATCATGTGTTGCAGGAAAATTTTCCCCAGTCCGCGCCCCTGCCATCCATCACGAAGGTAGAGGGAATCCTCCACCGTGAAGCGATACGCCGAACGCGGGTGAAAGGGGCTCAAGGCTCCCCAGCCGATCACGCCGGCTTCGGGCATTTCCATGACCCAGACCGGATGGTTGGGGCCGTGGGAATTGAGCCAGGCCTCGCGTTCCTCGACGGTTCCGGGGTCCTCCTGATAGGTGGCCGTGCTCGTCAGAACGTAGTGCCGGTAAATTTCCTCAATGGCAGGGGCATCGGCGAGGGTGGCGTGACGGATCAGCATGGTTCAGGCTTCCTTGAGGAGACTTATAGCGTGGGAGCGGGCGCTGGTGGAATTGCCTCCCAGCATGCGGGCGATTTCCTTCACGCGTTCGTCGCCCTCCACATTGACGAGGCGGCTGAAGGTACGGTCGTTCTCGACTACCTTGGTCACGACGTAATGGCATGCCGCCAGAGCCGCCACCTGCGGGAGGTGCGTGATGCTGATGATCTGGTGTGTCTTGCCGAGTGTTTGCATTTTGCGGCCCACGGCCGCGGCAATTTCGCCTCCGACATTGGCATCGATCTCATCGAAGACCAGAAGCGGGATGGCATCTTCCTTGGCGAGGGCGCTCTTCACTGCGAGCATGATCCGGCTCATTTCCCCGCTGGAAGCGATGCTGCGCAGGGGTTTCGATGGTTCGCCCGGATTGGGTGCGATGAGGAAATCCAACTCCTCGTATCCATGGGAGCCAGGGTTGGCCAGGGGATCAAGCTGCGCTTCGAATTTACTCTGCCTAAATCCAAGATCACTCAATTGCTTCGAAACCTCCTTGGCCAGTCTGGGAGAGGCTTTGCGGCGGAGTTGCGTCAGTTTCAATGCCGCGCCATCAAGTGCTGCCCGGGATTTCTGCAAGGCAGCAGTCAGGCGTTCGAGTTCATCGCTGCGACTTTCAATCTTATGCAGCTTGGTCGCGATGGTTTCGCGATGCTCCAGCACGCGAGTCAACGATCCGCCATATTTCCGCTTTAAATTTTCCGCCACATTGATGCGTTCCTCCAACTCGGCAATTTCCTTGGGATTGAAATCCAGATCCTCCTGGTAGCTGCGGGTGGCCTGTTCGAGTTCCTCCAGTTCCACCACGGCCGATTCGAACCCCTGAATCATGTTGGCTGTTTGACGGTCGGTCTTTTCCAACTCGCGGAGATGACGGCGGAGTTCGTTGAGGCGGTTGAGCACGGCATCGTCGGCCTCCGCTAGCGTTCCGAGAATCTGTCCAGTGATTTCAGCGAGCTTGGTGGAATTGCTCGCCATCTTGTAGCGTTGCAGGATGTTTTCCTCCTCCTCGGGCCGGATCTGTGCGGCATCGATTTCCTCCACCTGAAACCTGAGGAGTTCCAGCTCCTGCTCGGAAGACCTTTCGGCATTAGTCAGATCATCGAGTTCGGCTGTGAGGTGTTTCCATTTCGAAAACTGCGCCTGGTATTCCTGCAAAGCCGGCTGCGACGAGGCGGCGGCATCGAGCATGGCCAGCTGGCGTTCCCTGGAGAGCAGACTCTGGTGATCGTGGGGGCCGTGCAGATCGACGAGATGCTGGCCGAGGCGTTTGAGAATTTGGAGGGTGGCCGGTGCGCAGTTTACGAACTGTTTGTTCTGACCACTGGTCGAAATGACGCGCTTGAGCAGCAGTTGATTTCCCTCGCAGGGTTCCAGGCCGGCTTCGGCCAGTTCGGCATTCACGCCCGCCACATCCTCCAGATCGAAGACAGCCTCCACGCTGCACGTATCAGTTCCGGTGCGGATGAGATCGCGATCCGCCCGCTCTCCGAGGATCAATTTCAGGGCGCCGACGATGATGGATTTTCCTGCGCCAGTTTCACCGGTCACGCAGACAAGCCCGGTGCCAAGCTGCCAGGTCAGGGCATCGACGAGGGCGAGATTTTTGATGGTCAGGGAGTTCAGCATGTTGGATGGGTCAGAGAATAAGAGAGGCGGAGCATAAGAAAAGTCAGGAGTTTGGGATGGGTTGATTTTTCCCCGGCTTTCTTACCACCCGCTCAGTGCCCTCGTCGAATCCCGGCTGGTGTGCCACCCAGGTGGCAAGCAGCCAGACCACCAGCCCGGCATGCAGCAGGGCCATCAGGAAATCCCATCCCAGTCGGACACCACTGCCAGCCGGCAGGCCGGAGGCGATGCCCAGGTGCGCGAGATGAAAGAGGAAGAAATGGGTTATGGCCAGGAGCAGCCATCCGATGAGAGGCAGCAGGTGGGCGGTCCAGCGATGCCCAGCTCCCCGGAATGCCGCCCGCCAGCCCCAGTCACCACGCCAGTGCACCATCACCAATGGCAGCGTGGCTCCGGCAATCGCCAGGCCGGCCCCAAGGCCCTGCCGCCAGGGCAGCGGCAGGAACGCCTCCTGCAAAGCCTGCATTCCCGCGACCGCCAGCACCACGGGCCACAGCCGTGGAATGCGTCCACCCGCACTGCTGGTCCAGTCGATTTGCAGCAGTTCCTCGGGGGCTTGAAAATAGGTTTCCGAGAGCCGCACCAGCCATCCAAGGGCAAAGGCCACGGTTGCCCCGGTCCAAAGCAATCCGGCGGTATGGATCGTCCGCAGTTCCCATCCATTTTCGGGGAGCCATGCGCCGATTCGCAGAGTCAGCCAGGCGACATTGCAGACCGCGCTCAGCACCAGAAGCGCGAACCATCCATCCGCGAAGCGCACAAAGGCCGTGTGACATCCCCTTCGCAGGGCGATCCCGATGTCACCAAGGTTAAAGAACATCGCCAGCGCGAGAATGACGCTGAGTGGCTCTCCGACGCACGGCCAGAGGAGGGCGGCGGAAACCGAATCCAATGTCGCGCCAGCTGCCCTGGGGATCAACTCATTGGCAAAAGCGGGCGTGAAATCCGTCGGCCATTCCCAGGTCACGGGAGCCTGTCTGGCCAGCCACCATCCTTGATGCGCGCCCACAGCTCCAAGGATCACCCAGGTCCACGGATGCGCACGCGCGAACTGCCATCCCCGACCGCAGCAGGCGCGCCATGGGTAGAGGAGCATAAAGGCGGCGTAACAGATCACAGCTGCCGCGCCAAGGATAGGGGGTTGGGAGATCACCTGTTGGTTCCCTATCATCATCGCCAGCGGATTCAACTGGCATCACCCGCAACCGTCGAATCAAACGGAGGCGGCTTTCATCGCCTCGAGTGATTCCCACCGGGCATAGAGGCGCTGAATCTGCGCCTTCAGCCGGTCTCCCTCCGCCACCTCTGCGGGCAGTTTTGCCGCATTGGCTGCACAATACGCGGCATCCGCCCAGCCCTTTTCCAGGGTGGCCGGGGAGTTAAATAGTGGATCACCCGTCGGAGGGGTGGCATTGGGTATCGTAAATATTTTCGGCGCTACGGGAATTGGTGGGGAGACTTTAAGGTGGATGGAGCCAAGGGTGAGGGATGGACTCACTCTCGATCGAAGAATTTTATGGCCAATCCATTGGAGTCAAGGCTCCTTGGAAGGTTGCCAGCGTATCAATTCTGGGCGAACT
>CALQSQ010000083.1 GCA_943333275.1 Akkermansia muciniphila | reverse complement strand
CGAAGGCATCAACTCCACGATCCAAAGCCTCAAACACGCCGCCAGAGGCTTGGTAAACTTCAAGTCACTGCGCATTCGGATTCTCTTCTTCCTGGGCAAACTAAACCTCCGTCCAGCCTATTGACTCCCCGCCAATTCCCGTAGCACCGCAAAACATGAACTTCAAAAGGAAACGGAATTTGGCGAAACGTCGTGAGGCCACTTGATTTGATATGTCGATGAATAATCCCAAAGCAAACCCCGGGCTCGAAGTAGGGTTTCACCCCATGGTCAAAATCGCGCCAAAGCACGAAGGTGATCACATGCGGGAACGGCTGTAAATCTCCGCCGAATCCAGCACATATCACCATCATCACCCAAGTCATTCATCATGAAATCCAAACCCAAGTCCATCTCCATGCTCCTCTTCGCCTGCACCCTGCTTAGTCTCGCGGCCAGCAGTTGCCGCCACACCGTCCGAGGTTTCGGGCGCGATATGGAAAGAGTGGGCGATCGCATCGAACACACCGGCCATTAATCCATTCAACAAACCCCTAAACTACAAAACTATGTTATACACCATCGCCATCATTCTCATTGTCCTCTGGCTGCTCGGGCTCGTTACCAGCACCACTATTGGAGGCTTTATCCACGTCCTGCTGGTCATCGCCGTCATCATCCTGCTGGTCCGCCTAATCCAGGGCCGCAAAGTGCTGTGAACCAACCTTCGGCCCACGCTGAAGGGACTGAGTTCAGGTCACATCCCCCGTATGAAGCACTTCCTGCCATTTTTCCTGTTTTCTCTTCGGTTCTGCACCACCATACCTTCGGTGCACGCAGAAGAGGAGGTCTCCCTGGATTTATTTTACGATAATCTGGAACCCTGAGGAGTATGGCAGGAGGTGGGTGACCATGGCTATTGCTGGCCACCTCATCAGGCAGATACAGATTGGCGTCCCTACAGCGATGGACGCCAGTGTCCTCCCGCCCCCCCATCCACTTCACCCCATATGCTCATCAAAAAATCCTCCGTCTCCAGATTCGCCTCATTTCTACTCCTCGCCCTCAGAGTCATCTCCCCGGGCGCAGGCAAGGATGAGGCGGGTGGCACCCTCAGTTCCTACATGGAAAATGACCTTTTTGCAGGGACCGACCGCTACTACACCAGCGGGGTGAAATGGAGTTGGAGCTCCTATGATTTGGAAAAATTCAGTGATACTCCGTATGCCAGCCCTTTCCTTCCATTGTTCGAACTGCTTCCCTACATCAACAAGACCGGCTATCAAAAAACCCTCGTGCCCGCACTTGGCCAGAACATTTACACGCCGGATAACACAGAGACCTCGCTCCTCGTTGAAGATGATCGCCCCTATGCGGGATGGCTGTGTTTTGGCACCGGCGTCATTTGGAAGAATGCCGAAGTGCGCAACTCGCTCGTGATGGACATTGGCGTTGTCGGCCCCTGGGCTTATGGACAGGAGGCCCAGCGACTGATTCACGATTTCCGTGGCCTGGGACATCCCAACGGTTGGGATAATCAACTCCACAATGAACTGGGCGTCAGTTTGGTTTATGAAAGAATGTGGCGGTGGCCCAAACATGAACGGCGCAGCGGTCTGGACTGGGAACTGCTGCCTCACGCGGGTGCTGCCATCGGTAATGTTTACACTTACGCCAATCTGGGCGCGGAACTGCGTGCCGGATTGAACCTTCCCGACGACTTCGTCACCGCCTCCATCGGGCCATCTGCCACCACCTCCACACCTGTGGATGGCAACATGCGTGCTGACCGCTCACTGTTTGATCTCGGTCTGTATCTGTTTGCCCGGGTGGATGGTCGTGCCGTAGGCCACAACATTTTTCTCGATGGCAACACCTTTGGAGACTGCCATTCCGTAGGTCACAATCCCTTCGTCGCCGATTTGAGCGTTGATGCGACCATCAACCAAGAATACAAAAATCGCCTACGCCCTCGTATATCGCACGAAGGAGTTCCGCGCACAACAGGATGAACAAATCTTCGGCACCGTATCCATTAACTGGACCATTTAACATCAACTCCACACCCACACCATGAAAACCCAATCCATCGTTGGCATTCTCCTTATCATCGTCGGCATTGTTGCCTTCAGCTACCAGGGCTTCACCTACACAACCACCGAAAAGGCCATCGACATTGGGCCAATTCAGGTAAACACCGAAAAGGAACACACCTTCCCACTCCCTCCCATCGTGGGAGGCATCGCACTCGTGGGAGGCATCGTGCTTCTGGTGACAGGCGGCAGGAAGTCATAGCCAGGGCTGGTTCCAACCATGCCTTGCAAAGAACCGGACACTTTCAGCTCGGAACGCAAGTGGCATTTCGATATCGCCACGGACCAGATCCCGATACAACGAGATTTCGGCTCTACATCATGGAGCGAATGGAACCAGGCTTGAAAAGCCTTGGCCGTGACTCTTGTTTTTGAGGCCGACCCACCCCCCAGTCCAACTCAAATTCCCTCGCGTGCCGTTTAAATTTCTCATGACTTGGGTGCCGTTCCGCTTAGCTACCCTGCCATGAAAGTGAATCACTGGAACACCCTCCAAAATGGCAATCTACTCAAACCGTCCCCTGTTTCTGGCACCCCCAGCGAAGAAACACTGCTCCTTGGATCCGGGAACACACCGCTTCTCAACTCTCCGCCTGATTCTGTCAGGCTTGGCAGGCAGCCTCTTGTTATCCGCCACATCACTGGCCGGCCCGGTTCCCGTCTGGCCGGCAGCCCTGGCCCCGGAGCGAAAAGAGTTGCTGGAAAAGGCGCTCGGGTTTCTTAAACAGTATCCGTCCGTTCCCTACCAGAACGGCGGAGCCGACTCCAAAGGCATGGATTGTTCCGGTGCCATCACTTACATGCTCAAACTTGTTGGTGGTGACCCACCCCGCAGCGCCGATGCACAGTTCCTCTGGCTCAGGAAACTTCGACGTCTTACCCCCGTCTCCACCGCCGCCCGCACCCCGGAGGATCCCGTCTTCGCCACCCTCCAACCCGGCGACCTCATCTTCTGGGCCCATGAGGGTGCGGCAACGTCCGACGAGATTCACGCCAGCCATGTCCATTTCTATTTAGGCAGGGAAAAGGACGGCCACGCAATCATGATTGGCTCCAGTGACGGCCGCAGCTATCGCGGCAAGAAACTCAGCGGTTTCGGGATTACGGATTTTCTTGTGCCCAAGCCGGGCTCCCCCACCAGGATCGTCGGCTACGGCCCACCGCCACCGCTTCCACCACCAACGAACACCGCCATCCGGGCACCGAAAGGGAAATCCCCACCCGTCAAATCAAGGCTCCCATAAGGCTCCCCGTTACTCCATGGACCTGCGGAATAGAGTAGGGTTACACCCCATGGAGATTTCAGTGGAGGTGAACCACAGTCACAACATCCGCCAGCCACAGCCCAAATTTTCAGCGGCAGCTAGACGGCCACTACAACCCTCCACTCATCATGACAAAACTCGAAATCAAAGGCGATTGGAACATCGCCAAAGGCAAGCTCAAACAAAAGTGGGCCTCGCTCACCGATGACGATCTCCAATACGTCCATGGCCTCCAGGAGGAACTCCTCGGCAGGATCCAGAAACGCACCGGCGAGACCCGCGAAGCGGTTGAAGACGCCATCAAAGCCGCCACCCACACCTCTTGCTGCAGCTAGCCCGCCGCCCCTCTCACCCAAACCAAACTCAAACCAAACTCAAACCAACTCATGAAACACTCCAAATTCACACTCCTCGCCTTCTCCGCCGTCCTCTGCGTCAGCTGTGACAAACAGAAGGATGCCATCGACACCAAAAAAGAAGCCACCAAAAACGCCATCGACGACCGCAAGGACGCCGTGGACGAAGCAGCCAAAATGGCCAAGAAGCAAACCGACATCAATGCCGCAGATGCCAAGAAACAGACTGACATCAACGCCAAGGATTCCAAGAAGCAGACTGACATCAACGCCAGTATTGACAGAGCCAACATCGAAGCCCATAAGGACGCGGCCCAGGCCCAGCTCGACGCTGACAAAAAGAAAGTGGACGCTGCTGCCGACGCCGAAAAGGCCAAGGTAGATGCCTTGCAGAAATAATCCCCCCCCAGTTCCGGTTCTGGTGTCCTGCTCCCCCTTGCCGGACACCACGAACCGGGGCCTTTTTGCTGCCCGCTTCCACGTCAATCGCAAGATCGCTCCGCGCTAAAGCCGTGAACATATTCCTTCAAATTCGTAAACCCCGGGGAAATTTCTGATAGTGCGCATTCCCCAGCGCGGCTCCCGTTCTTGTCACTGACATTCCCCTGGTCATAGGGACCGGAACTTTTCTTTATCCCACCCGGAGCGCCCACGTCCCTGCCGGCCATCCGGCGCACCATTCAACCTCTCCGTCAAGGCCATTCCCCTCCTTCATCCTCCAGGACTTTTGCAACTACGCCTGGCAAGTTTACCGGCACACTTTGACAGGAGTCCTTGTGGCCTATCCAATTCGGCATGGGGTGAATGCAAATGCAGCGAGGCTTTACCTTTACATCGTTGCGTGAATGGCGTTGGATTTGTGAAGTCACTGGCAGTGGATCATTCCCTGCAAGCCAGTCCATATTCCATTCCAACTCACACTCCACCCATGTTGCGTCTCCTAGTCTCGGTGCCTTTGTCGCTGATCGCGACAGAATTGATCTCCGCAGCCGCAGCCGAATCCGCTCCCCCAGCCCGGCCCCCGGCAGTGCCCCTTGCCCTTCATAATCCTTACTTCGGTCTGTGGTCTCCGGCGGATCATTTGACTGATGCCACGACGCAGCATTGGACTGGCAAAGAGCAACGTTTGATGGGTCTGATTCGAGTGGACGAAAAAACCCTCCGGGTCATCGGCACCGAACCCAAGGAAGCCCCACCGCTGCCTCAGGCGTCCGTGCAAGTTCTGCCAACGAGGACCATCTATAAATTCGCCAACGAACAGGTCAAACTGACCCTGACCTTTCTCACTCCTGTGCTGCCAGAGGATATTGAAGTGCTGGGGCGTCCGCTGACTTATGTGCATTGGGACGTTTCCTCAGCTGATGGCAAGCCCCATGAGATCGCCGTCTTTCTGGGACTGGGCGATGAAATTTCCGTCAACACCCCCGATCAGTCGGTCCAATCAAGTGTGGAAAAAATCGACGGATTCGCAGCAGCCAAAGTTGGCTCTGTCGGCCAGCGCATCCTCGGCAGCACGGGGGACGACTGGCGCATCGACTGGGGATATGGCTGGATCGCGGCGCCTGACCGCCATGCCTCCGTATCCACAGGACCGACGGCAGAACTGCTTCACACATTTTCTGCAGGACAAACGCCGTCAAAAAAGGAGGGCCCAGGGCCGCATGCGGCCAACCTTGGGATCATCGCCATTGCCCAGTCGCTAGGAAAGGTCAGCTCCAGTGCGAGCGCCTACCAAATGCTGGCCTATGACGAACAGTTTGCGCTGCAATA
Source organism: Akkermansia muciniphila (assembly GCA_943333275.1). Taxonomy (GTDB): domain Bacteria; phylum Verrucomicrobiota; class Verrucomicrobiia; order Verrucomicrobiales; family V1-33; genus JAGNEJ01. The sequence continues at coordinate 21,618 of CALQSQ010000083.1, read as the reverse complement.
CATGCGCAAAAACCTGAAGCCCTATTGGAAGCACGCTGGCGCGGAAATGCCGGACCTCATCAAATCTGCGGCCCACGATCTTCCTGATTTGGAAAAACGCTGCGCAGCGTTTGATGCGGAAGTCACGGCGGACGCTGAAAAAATTGGCGGACCTGAATACGCCTACCTCTGCTCCCTCGCCTACCGCCAGGCCCTCGCCGCCAATGGACTGGTGTGCGATGCGAAGGGCGCGCCGCTCATGATGCCAAAGGAAAACAGCTCGAACGGCTGCATCGCCACGATTGATGTGCATTTTCCGATGATCCCGCAATTCCTGCTGTTCTTCCCCTCGCTCGCCAAGGCCACGCTGGTGCCGGCCTTTGACTACAGTGCTTCCGCCGCGTGGCCGTATCCTTACGCCCCGCACGATCTGGGCACCTATCCCAAGGCCAACGGCCAGGTTTACGGCATGGGCGGGTCTGATGCGGATCGCATGCCGGTCGAGGAATCCGGTAATCTCATTCTCATGGCCGCCGCCGTTTCGCAGATCGATGGCAATGCCGACTTCGCCTCCAAGTGGTGGCCGCAGCTCACGGCCTGGGTCGGATATCTGGAGCAGCAGGGATTTGATCCCGAGAATCAACTCTGCACGGACGATTTTGCCGGCCACCTGGCGCACAATTCCAACCTCTCCGTCAAGGCCATCCTCGCCATCGCCGCCTACGGCAAAATGGCGGAAACCCGCGGCGACAAGGCTGTCGGAGACAAATACCGGACCATGGCCAGGGACTTCGCCAAGAAATGGATGGTCGCCGCCGCCGATGGTGACCACTACAACCTGGCGTTCGACAAGAAAAATACCTGGAGCATGAAATACAATCTCGTCTGGGATAAAATCCTCGGGCTCGATACTTTTCCCGCGGAGGTAGCTACAAAGGAAATGGCGCACTACCGCCGCAATCTCAAAAAATTCGGCCTGCCGCTCGACAGCCGTCAGACGCAAACCAAGAGCGACTGGCTGGTCTGGTGCGCGACACTCACGAACAATCGCGATGATTTCATGGCTCTGGTCCATCCTCTCTACGATTTCTACAATCAGGTTCCCCAGCGCCGCGCCATGGTCGATTGGTACAACACCGAGGACGGTAACATGATCGGCTTCACCGCGCGTTCTGTGGTTGGTGGTGTCTTCATTCCCTTCCTCTACGATCAGCCGCTGTGGAAGAAATGGGCGTCGCGGGACAAAGCCAATCCGAAGACCCACATCTGGGCTCCGCAACCCGTGCCTCCTCAGACCGGCACGCTCGTCCCCGCCGCCGACAAGGAGCCCACGCTCTGGCGCTACACCACCGTCAAGCCCGCCGAAGGCTGGGAACAACCGGCGTTCGATACCTCCAAATGGACGGAGGGCAAATCCGGCTTTGGATCCAAAGGCACACCCGGCGCGGTCATCAACACCGCATGGACCACCAGCGACCTCTGGCTGCGCCGCGAAATCACTCTCCCGGCAGCCATTGCCGGCGATCCCGTGCTCCGGGTCATCCACGACGAAGACTGTGAAATTTATTTCAACGGAATCCCCGCCCTGCGCGAATTGGAATACAACTCCAGTTACGAGACCTTCGATATCCTGCCGACCGCCAAAGCCCTGCTGAAGCCGAGTGCCAGGATCGTCATCGCCATCCACTGCCACCAAACGCGGGGCGGTCAGAGCATTGATGCCGGAATGGATTTCGTGAAGGAAACTCCTGAAGCGAACAAATAAGGCGGGCACTCAGGTGCATGCCACGGGCTCAGACCGGTTCCAGACTTCGACAGAATTCCTGCATGGCCTCCAGCGCCTTGAGCGCACGGCCTTCATCGATAACGCTGCAGGCCAGTTCAAGGGCTTCGGGCCAGTCCTCGGCCTGTCCCGTGATCTGCAGTGCTGCCGCGGCGTTCAGCGCAACGATGTCACGGGCGGGACCCCTTGTTTTGCCGTTGAGAATGCTGGTGAGGATTTCCGCATTGGTCTCGGCATCGCCTCCCTTGAGGTCACTGAGGTGGGCCTGGGGAAGCTGCAGATCAGCCGGATCGACCACCAGTTCATTGAATTTTCCGAATGCCACTTCTGAAATGGTGTTGGGTCCAAGATTGCTCATTTCATCCATGCCATAGCCCTCGGCCGTGCTGCCATGCACGGCCCAGGCCCGGATGCGACCAAGCTCAAAGAGGATTTCCGCGTATTTTTTGGTCAGTTTGCCATCCGCCAGACCGACGAGTTGGAAATAGGGCTGCACCGGATTCAACAGAGGGCCAATGAGATTGAAAATGGTCCGGGTGCCCTCGCTGGCCAGTCGTTTGCGCACCGGCGCGATGACTTTGAAGGCAGGGTGGTAATTCGGCGCGAACATGAAGCCCGCCCCCGTCTGCATCACACACGAGGAGAATTCCTGGGGGCTCAGATCAATGCGGATCTTCAGCGCCTCCAGGACATCCGCCCCGCCACTTTTGGAAGTGACCCCGCGATTCCCATGCTTCACCACAGTGATGCCCGCGCCCGCCAGCACAAACATCGTGGTGGTGGAAATATTGAACAAATCCAGTTTGTCACCCCCGGTGCCGCAGACATCAATCGCGGTTCCCAGTTCATCGATGTCCAAATCCGGATACACTGCGTGCCCCAGGAACGCACGGACAAAGCCGACTATTTCCGAAACAGTCTCCCCCTTCTGGGAGAGCGCCCGCAGCAGATCCGTCTTTTCAGCATCCTCCATTTCCGGATGCAGCAGCGCCTCCGCCAGCCACGTGACCTGGCGGTCGGTGAGCGGTTCATGGGCTTGGAGTTGGGCGAGAATTTCTGGCGCGTTCATGCGGTAATTTCTCGTTCATACCACACTGTCGTGAAAACGAAAAGTTTTCTCACGAAACAGAAATCGGGGTATTCACAGGCATCAGGGACGGGAGCACCCTTCCATTTCGCCCCGGCCCGATAGATCCGGGAGCAAACCATGCCGGCGACGAAAACGGGGCGTTGTCCAGAGTCAGCTGCACATGCAGGACGGGGATTTGCTGCACCCAGTCGATCACGGAAAGACCCAGCCAGACGACCGCGAAGGGAATCAGCCAGGCACCTTTCCTTAATAACAACAGCAGGAACATCAGAACATAAAACCTGATTCCCACCTGCAGAGTCCAGTAGGGCTCATCCAAATAGGGCTGATGGAGCAGGTGAGGAATCATCGTCAGATTCGCCAGAAAGGTCCTAAGTGAGTAACGCTGATCTGCCGCACCCCAGGCGTAAAGTGTCAGCACCGTCAGCAGCAGGCAAATCCAGAACGTGGGATAGAGTCTGATAAATCGCCCGAACGCAAACTATCGGGCCGATTTCCCCTCCATGGAAATGGCGATCACAAAGCCACTGATGATGAAGAACAACGGCACCGCCAGGCCGCCATAGATGGCATAGGGGGCGAGCTCCGGGTATTGCACGGGGGAAGTGCCCTCCATCGCCCATTCGTGAAAACCGAAATGGAAAATTGTAACCGAAAACGCCGCAGTAAATCTCAGCAGATCAAGGATGTGGAGTCTGTCAGGTGCAGGGGGTAATGATGGAGAGGATCATCCATGTTTACTGCGGGATTCCGGAACTGAGCGTCAGGGGGGTGGACGCTTCCATCGGTTCATCCTCGACTGCATCTGCCTCCAACTTGCGCCCCTTCTTCTGTAGCTCATGAACAAAAAGCATCACGCGGGCCGGCAGACTCTGGGGATGTGCCATGTAAATATCCTTGAGCAGACGGCTTCCATTGGACCACTCGGACTTGTAGCGGCTCGTGTCTGCACCGAAATCATATTCCGTAATCCCATGATGCTGGATCGCCCACTGGAAGGTCAGAGCGTTCATGACAAGGCCAATGCTCAGCCTGGCAAACGCCGGATCCCATCCTCCCTGGAATCCCCACACCTTCCCGCCGTAAAGGTAGTCGTATCTGCCTGCCGCCGGCGCGCCGTCCACCATCAGCACCAGCAGCATCACCCACCCCCTGGCGGCAAGCCGTGGGATCAGTCGGCGGTGGAACTCAAGAAATTTCAGGGAGTGAAAGGCTTCCATATCATCGCCCCACCGGCTGGAACTGAGCTTCACCACATGCAGCAGCGCCTCATCAAGCGCCAGATCCTGACCACCTATTTTCAATTCCGTCCGGTGCTGGGTTTGAATTTTCTTGATGCGGTTGCGGACGGTGGATCGAAATTTGGACGAACGAGACTGCAGGTATTCCTCCCAGGATCCGGTAAAAGCACAGAACGGAGCCTCCCGGTCCCGCAACCGCAGCGCCCCCCATTTTTCCAGCGACTGGCCCGCGAGGGTCATCGTGAGGGAGTCCGCCACCGTGATCGGGAAGGCCAGGAAATTCCACTTGGGATGATCTGCATTTTTAATCTTTCCAAGGAACATCCTCACCACCTCCTCCTCCCGTCCTTTTTCCACGATGAAATCCTGGCACTCGCAGGTGGAATCGCCGTGACCTCCAATGAAGGTCAATTCATGGAGAAACTGGCGCATCCGATTCCCCGGCCCCACCATAAGCGGAGCGAGACCAATCAACTTGCCGCCCTCATCCCGCGCCGTCAGTATCCAAAGTTCCCGAGTTTTTCCAAAAACCTCCCACCACGTCGTAAGGTATTCCCAGGTCAGGTAAATGGTGTCTGCGGCCGACCGTTGCAGCAGGGCATTCCACTCCGGTTCCAAAGCCCGAAATCCCTCCAAAGTCGTGACTTCTTCAAACTGGATGGCATGGGTTGTGAGGGGCTGGGACATCGTAAAAATAGCGTTTGTTATGGAAATTATCCCATGCTCTGGAAATAGCGCAAGTCCCATTTGTGAAATTTATCGTTTTTTTTGATTCTTAAATCTGAAAAAACAAGACCGTCCCTTTGTTTTCCGGCCCCACCCACCTCATTACGGAAAAAACCCCGGCTGGAATCTCCAACCGGGGTTTGTTTGAAAAATAGCTACCGACCGTGGCGTCCGGGGCGGACACCACTGATTTATTTGCCGCGATCGAGAATTTTATTCCACGCGGTGATGTTCGCGGCCTGGGCTGTGAAGACCGGCTCGGCGTCATCGAGGATTTCGATGCTCACGATCTTGTCACCCTGGCGGATGGCATCGATCACGTCCTGGCCCTGGCTGGTTTCACCGAAGACGGTGTGCTTGCCATCAAGGTGCGGGGTGGGGCCGTGGGTGATGAAGAACTGGCTGCCATTGGTGCCGGGACCGGCATTGGCCATTGAGAAGACGCCGGCCTTGTCGTGGCGCAGGTAGCGTTTGCATTCGTCCTCAAAGTTGTATCCCGGGCCGCCGCGACCAGTTCCCGTGGGATCGCCGCCCTGCACCATGAAGTCGGAAATGACGCGGTGGAAGGTGACTCCGTTGTAGTAGCCCCGGCGCGCCAGATTTAGGAAACTGGCACAGGTGACAGGGGTATCGGCGGCGTGAAGGGTGATGTGGATATCGCCCTTTGAAGTTTTCATGATGATGCGGATGGTGTCCATAGTTTGCGGCCATAACGGCACTGTGCAGAACGTGCAAGCAAGGTTTTTATGGAAACGATTCCAAAGAAACAATGCCGGAAAAGCGGTATTGCCTGGTCGTGACGGATTTTTGTTACAATCTACTTGCAATAACGATCTGATTGCGCTAAGCCCTGAGGGTCATGTCTTCACTGATCCGAGTTTACATTTCCATGCTCTTCCTTTTGCCCGGCGCCCAAAACAGCCTTTGCGGGTCCGTGGACAGCACCAGTCCATCGACGTCCATCGATCCCAAAGGGCCGGATTGGCTCACGGGGGAACGGGTAAATTTTGGCGGCATTTTATTTCCTCACCTCCATGCCGCAGCGGTTTATGGCGGCACCACTATTAAAGGTGGGCATGAAGCAGCGGCTGGCCATCATGATCCGATTACCGACGGATGGACGATTCAAGGGTTCGAAGCAGGTGCGACTGGGCGCTTCGGGAATTATTTGGAAACGTTTGGAGTGGCACATTTATCGCAAGATGCGGAAAGTGGCGATTGGGACTTGGAAGCAGAGGAATATTTTGCCAAACTCAAAAATCTACCCGGTGGACTGGAGTTGCGCGGTGGCAGGTATTTAAATCGACTGGGATTTCACAACTCACAACACCAGCATGCATGGGATTGGTCGGACAACTATTTGGTCAGTGGGCGGTTTCTGGGCGACGACGGGCTTTACAGCATGGGCGGCGAACTGTCCTGGACCCTCCCGCTTGATTCCCTTCAGTGGGAAAGTGTCGTGAGTGTTTCGGTTGGTGACGCACAACCGGAGGCGCATGAGCACGGGGAGGAACCGGATCCCGAACCCCGCTACGAAGCGGCAGGCGCAGCCTGGCAATCCACCCTGACGGCGATCAACTGGACGAGCGTTTACAACTACAATGACTTCCACCAATGGAGATTCGGAATTTCCGGGGTGTTTGGGAAAAATGCCTGGAATCGTGACTCCAACGTCTACGGAGCGCACGCCGGTTACCAATGGAGGCAAAATGGCCTGGAGCCCGGAGGTCGCTATTTCCGATGGTCCAACGAAGCCATGTTGCGTCATATCGATGCACTTTCAGGCCCGCTTCCGGGGGAACCGACCGATGCCAATGCAGCCAAGCCGCGCGCGGGATCGTTTCACGAATGGGGCTGTTACTCGCAAGTCATTTACGGCCTTCCAACTGGCCTTGCAGGGCCGTTAGAAATGGGGTTGCGGATGGATTATGTTCAGGGCGTGCAGAGTGCCGATTTGCCTGAACGGTTGAGATTAAGCCCCTCCGTGCGACTATTCGCAAATACTCAGCGCACAGCTTCGCTGGCGGTGCATTATAACTTTGATGACTTTGCGGACCGGGGCACTGAACACAGTTTATGGCTCTCCATTGCCTTAAACTGGGGAGGCCCTGAGGTTCGCTAAACCTCTGCATAGTTCAATCCATCATGAAAACCCCACTGCTCATTCTCTTCTCCATGATCGCCGGTTCGGCCTCGGCGAATCTCACCGTGGCGACCACGCACCCACTGCTAAGCGATCTCGCGCGCCAGGTGGGAGGCAAAACCGTCACCGTTGTGGACCTGGTCAAACCCGGCACGGAGTTGCATCATTTCGAACCCACCTCTGCTGAGTTCAGCGCCCTTCGGAAGTCGCAGTTGCTGCTCGCCAGCGGTAAACACATGGAGAGTTATCTGGACAAGTTGAAGGAATCGCTTGGTTCCGGCATGACGATCCTGGAGGTGGGCAAGACGATCCCCTCGCTGAAGATCGAACCCGGCAGCGGCGTCTTCATGTGCTGTCCGGAACACGCTGCAGGCGGCATTGATCCCCATTGGTGGCACAGCGCAGAGAACATGGCCCGGGCCACAAAAATCATCGCCGATCAATTTGCGAAAATGGACCCCGACAACGCGGCGGTTTACCAAACCAATGGTAGTGCCGCGGCCAAGAAAATGCTCGACCTCAAGAAATGGGCGCAGCAGGAAATTTCCGTCATCCCAAAGGATGCGCGCAAGCTGGTCACGGCCCACGCGGCCTTCGGTTACCTTTGCAAGGAATACGGCCTGCAATTCATTCCCATGCTGGGCCTGTCGGCCGAGGATGATGCCTCTGCAAAATACCTCACGGAAGCGATCAGGACGATCAAGGAAAAGCGCATCGTGGGCATCTTTCCCGAAGATGGCGCCAATCCCAAAATCCTTGAGGAGATCGCCAAACAAACCGGGGTTAAACTTTCACCTCCGCTCAATGCCGACGGCGTGCAGGCGGGTGCCGGTTCGACCTTCGAAGGCATGTTCAAGCACAACATCACCACCATCGTTACCGCGCTTAAGAAATGACCGGATCCCCGATTTTTAGGACTTTGATCGCGGCCCTGTGTCTCGCGGCACTCAGTCTGCTGCTGATGCGCCTGACCGACTCCGCGCCCGCCAACATCGCCGGGCCCGCCGCACAAAATGAGCTTACTCAGACGCCCATTCCCATGCGGGTGCGCATCCGCTGTTCGCACCTTCCAACCAGTCTTTCCCTAACTTCCGGCAACCAGAAACTGGCTGATTTAAATGCCCCCACCGAGTTGCGATGGGAAGGCACCGTCAGCGTGCCCATTCCGCCTGAAGGACTGGAGCTCGCTCTCACCGCAACCTGGGCGGATGGCCTATCCGGAGATCAGGCCGTCACGGTCGAACTCGAGCCCGACGAGCGGGACTCGCAGTCACAAACCGCGTGGACCGACGCTTCCGATCCAACCCATTTAACCGCCTACCTGGGCTACCGTTGGAAATGAACGCCACCCAACCTCATTACCACGGCGACCACATTTGCTGGGGCCACTCACATGAGCCGCACCGGCCGCATACGCTGGCCGTGAAGGGATTGGCGGTTTCCTACCGGGAGGTTCGCGCCCTGGAGGACATCTCATTTGAAACAGCCTGCGGACGCACCGTCGCTCTCATTGGGCCAAACGGTGCCGGCAAAAGCTCCCTGCTCAAAGCCATGGCCGGCGTCATCCGGCCCGACGCCGGCGGCATCTTCTGGCGCGGTCAACCGCTGCTGGCCGCCCACCAGGAGATCGCCTACCTGCCGCAGCGCGGTGAGATCGACTGGCAGTTTCCCATCACCGTGCGCGGCCTTGTGGAAATGGGTCGCTACGCCCAGTTGGGAAACTGGCGGCGCTTCCGCGAACATGATCGCGAGATCGTGGACAAATCGCTGGAGGCCATGGAATTGAAAAATCTGGCTGACCGACAGATCAGCGCACTGAGTGGCGGCCAGCAGCAGCGCACGTTCATCGCGCGCGCCCTGGCGCAGGAAGCCCATGTGCTCCTGCTGGACGAGCCTTTCACCGGCCTGGACACTCCGGCGCAGGAAATGCTGCAACGCCTGTTCCGTTCGCTTGCCGCGGAAGGGCGGCTGCTCATCGCCAGCCACCACGACCTCGCCACCGTGTCCGATATTTTCGATGAAGTGCTCCTGGTCCGGAAACGCCAGTTCGCCTTCGGGCCAGTCGCAGAGGCCTTCACCGAGGCAAACATCGCCGCCGCCTACCAGAAATCAACGTCATGAATGCGATCACCGCCTGCTTTCACGATCCCCTGCTGCAGCGCGCCATGCTGGCGTGTCTGCTGATTGGTTTCGCCAATGGTTATGTCAGTGCCTACGTGGTGTTGAAAAAAAGCGCCCTGAAGATCGGCACCATTTCCCACGGACTCCTGCCGGGCATCGCCGTCGCAGTCATGCTCGTCGGTCTCAGCCAGTGGAGCGTCCTGCTGGGCGCCATGGCGGCGGCTCTCTTCATCGGTCTGGGATCGCTCTTCATGTCGCGCACCTCGCGACTCGATCAGGACACGGCACTGGGCATTCTCTATACCACCGGATTCGCCGCAGGTCTGATCATCATCCGTAAAATTGGCATCCGCCAGAAGCTCGACGAATGGCTCTTCGGCGGCCTCATGAGCCTGTCGGATTCCGACCTCTGGATCGCCTTTGGCATCAGTGTCATCGCCATCCTTTTCCTCACCGCTTACCAGCGTTCCATCCTGGTCATGTTGTTCGAGCCCAATGTCGCCATGAGCGTCGGCGTGCCAGTGCGATGGCTGAATTATGGACTGTTCGGAGTCGTGCTCCTCGTGCTCGTTTCCAGCCTGCAGGCCGTGGGTTGTATCCTGAGCGTGGGATTGCTCGTCGCCCCGGCCGCCACCATTTACATGTTCTCCGACCGGCCCGCCGCGTTGTTCTACGGAGGGGGCCTGCTCGGAGCCCTGGGCTCGGTAATTGCGTTCATCATCGCTTATCAGACGGATTGGACGGCAGGTTCCACCATTGTCATGTTCTTCGGTGCCCTGTTTCTCCTTGCCTATGTTTTTTCCCAAAAATACGGCCTGCTCGCCAGGCGCTCCAAGTGATCTGGTTTTGCTCCTTACGCGTTGAGAGTGCCGCATAGATCCCTGCTTGCCTGCTCCGCCCATTTCCCTTAAAAACGATTCCTATGAAAAATCGCCCCTTGCTCATCGCCGGCATCCTCACGTCCATCGGCGGCACTCTGCTTCTGCTCAACGCAGAGGAACCCATCGCCGCCGCGAAGAACTTCCCCCCCGCCCAGGAAATTTCCACCAACGCCGCGCTCATCGACGGCACCGGACCGGGCTGGGTCGCCCTGACCAAGGATGATTTCGAAAATTGGAACGGCGCGCCTGATACCTGGACGTTCGATGCCGATGGCACCTTCCACTGCACCGGGCAGCCCGTGGGAGTGCTGAAATCCAACAAACGTTACGAAAACCTCGAGATCAGCGTGCAATGGATGCACAAGAAATCAGGCGGCAATTCCGGTGTCTTTCTCTGGGCCACCGAGCAATCGCTCGCCGCTCTCAAAGGAGTCTCCGGTCTGCCCGTGGGCATCGAAGTCCAGGTGCTCGATCACGGCTATGCCGAGCAGTATGAAAAAAGCACCGGCAAGAAAACCGATTGGTTCACCTCCAATGGCGATGTCTTTCCCACCGGCGATGCCGACATGAAACCCTTCCCACCCGTGGCCCCCGATGGCAAACGCAGTTTCCCCACCGAGAACCGCAGCAACGGCATCAACAAGTGGAACCACTACTACATCCGCGCCATCAACGGAGAAGTCCGCCTCTGGGTGAATGGAAAAGAAGTCTCCGGAGGCACTGGCTGCACCCCGTCCTCCGGCTACCTCTGCCTCGAATCCGAAGGCTCCCCCATCGACTTCAAAAACCTCCGCATCCGCGAATTGCCCCCGGCCCCGGCGAAGTAGCCATCACATGATCCTCGCCGTCATCCCCGCCCGCTTCGCCTCCACCCGATTCCCGGGCAAACCGTTGCACCTCATTGCAGGGACTCCACTGGTGCAGCATGTGTGGAACCGCTGCCAGGGATGCAGGAAATTGGATCACACGGTGATTGCCACGGATGATGAACGCATCGCCGAAGTTTGTCGTGGTTTTGGAGCGGATGTGGTGATGACCTCGCCGGACCATCCCAGCGGCACGGATCGGGTCGCGGAGGTGGCGGGGAAATTTCCTGATGCCGACATCCTCATCAACGTCCAGGGCGACGAACCCCTTATCTCCCCCGATCTCATCGACCGCCTGGCCCAGGCATTGGTGGACGATCCCACGCTCCCCATGGTCACCGCCGCTGCTCCGCTCACCGATCTCCGACTGAGGCAGGACCCCAACATAGTGAAAGTCACGCTGACGACCACGGGTCGCGCGCTCTATTTTTCGCGCAGCGAAATCCCCTACCCTCGCGACCCCGCGCCTGAACTCACATGGTTCTGGCACAAGGGCATCTATGGCTACCGGCGTGATTTCATTCAAAAATTCGTCACCTGGCCAGCGTCTCCGCTGGAACGCACCGAAGGCCTGGAACAACTCCGCGCCCTCGAAAATGGAGCCGCCATCCAGGTCGTCATCACCGAGGATGACAGCCCCGGCGTGGACACCCTCGAGCAGGCCAACGCTCTGGAGCAGCGACTGCTGGAGCGGAGTCGAATGTGCTGAACGCAGGCGAAATTCGTTATCGCAAACAGGGAGGAAATTCCGCACCGGCCTGACACCTGATCAACCAGGAAAAGGCGCGAACAGATCTAACCGCGAATTCTGAAAATATCACCGCCGAGAGATTACTGTAAAAGCCATCCTGCGACCCCATCACCAATTCCCGTGACCGCACCCAAAGCCCCTGCTGCTGCACCTGCTAGTCTTTGCGACGTCCGATAGGAATTTGCTTTTTCAGGGCGGGGTTAGACGCGGGATCGGAATCCGGGAGAGAGGGAGGCTGGTCTCCATCCTCCCGGAAAATCTCCTCGCGACGATCCCCGCGACACATCACATCATACGTCGCACCGGGCAACTGGATCCTCACTTGTCGGGGCATCCACTCGCCTTGCCGATGCCAGCGTAGCGGCCAAGATTCTTCTCCTGCCCCCTTTCAATAACCCCCTCATGATCTCCCTGCTCATTACCCTCGAAATCCATCCTGACCGCGTGGACCAATTCGTCCGTTACATCACCGAAGAGTCCCAGGATGCCCGCACCAAGGAGCCTGGGTGCCGTGGATTTCGTGTCAGCCGAAGTTTGGAAAAAGCAAAAGTCTTTACGCTCGCTGAATTTTACGACGACCGTTCAGCGCTGGAAGCGCACCGCCAAACTCCTCACTTTCTACTCTTCAAGGAGCGGGCTGCCGATGGCCTGATTTTGAGCAAAACCGCCATCTGTGGCGATGTGATTGACGGGTAGAAATGCCACCCGCGCTTTGCCGGATCCGACTGCCCGCATCGTTGGTGATCCAGCGGCAGCAATTGAGCAAACTGAGATCGTGAAATCTCGCGAATTTTAGCCTGCGTCAGGAGGGGATCATTCGGAAGTCGCGATGCAAGGGCGGCGTTGGGGAAGAGGTAATGATGTGTCTCGCTAGATTCCGAAAATGACATCCATGTTAATCTTGTCCCTTTTGTTTGTCGCGGCCACTACCGTCTCCCGTCGTGTTCCAAAATCGTCCTCTGCTATTTCCGTTCCGGAGTTGAATAGCGTATCTTGAATAGGGCGGACTCCAACTCGTCGAAATGGGCTCTCGCTTGATGTGCACCATCCGGGTCTCCCGAGGCAGCGAGGGCCTGTGCATACCCTTCCCAGGCCCTCATGGAATCAGGCTCCAGCTCAGTCCATTTTTTCATGGGTTCAACCGCCTCCTTGCCGCGACCGGCTTTGATCAAGTATTCACCAAAGGTGCCCCACACATCCCCCGACTGGGGAAAGTGGTCGGCAAGCTCTTGAAAATAGGCAAGCGAACTCGCAGACTCACTCTGAGAAGCGATGATACGCCCGAGGAACAGGCGCACTTTGAGTCTTTCTGGAGCCACACGAATTGCGTCTTCGAGAATTTTCCGCGCTCCAGTGAGGTCCCCAATGTTAGCCCGGCAACTGGCAACTTGAATCATCGTCAGAGGATTCTGAGGGTTGCTTTGAAGCGCAGATTCAAACTTTTCCAGCGCCGCCGCGAAATTCCCAGCGCTCATGAGCTTCATCGCACTAAGATAATCAGGATCCGAGGGCACGCCGTAAACGCTGATTTCACCTTCCCGTGGAAATTTGATGGGGCGCTGAGCCTCCCGAGCTTGGGCCAGTGCAGATGCGATGGCGGTTTCAGGAATGGCGAAAACAAATCTTTGCGGCGGAACGCCAGTGACGAAATCACACATGCCCGCAACCCGACCTTCCTGCGTAATGACAGGTGCTCCCGTCAGCCCATGCATGTTGGGATTCAGACCGACGCTCCACAGATCAATAAATCGGGTTTCAGTCCAGTCGAGGCCTGCGCGCAGCGCCAGCAATTTGCCATCGACAGTGATGAATTTGCCCGCAACACCTGCGCCGAAGATGACCGCGCAAGATTCACCCGCATGGGCAGGCCTTGAATCCACGGCAAGATAGGCTGGTGCTTTTTTCCCCGTGGCAAGCACCGCAATATCCGTTGCTGGATTGATCATCATGAGCAGGCAGCCGGGAATCTCCTTGCCCGCGCTGTTGAAGATACGCACCTTGCTGGCGCCCTCGAATTGGGACGCATTGGTGACCACCAACCCGTCGTCAGAGGCGAAAAAGCCAGTGTTCCCAAAATTCTCGCGAACACTGACTGCGACCACGGCTTGCTTCGCCTTCTGAACCATCGCATCATCGAGCCACGTGATATCTGCTGCCGATGCCGAGAGCAACAGCGATTGAATCAATAGGTAGCGGATCATATGAACCTTGAATTCAAATTACATTTGGTCGAGAGCAAAACTGGTGAGGCAGTCCATGGTTTCCGCGAGAGTTATCGCCTGATCATGAGACCAAAGCAACGGCCAAATTCACTTGCAAATAGGTGCCCTTTCTCTTTAAAAAATACGCGTCCGGGACCCCCGGGGACATTCCTGTCGCCGGTGAAACGCTGCTGCGGAACCACACTTCCGATTCTGCACAGGCACCTGTGACGGAGGGATTGCCCGGGTGACAGGAATGCCGCCCCTCCGTGCTCGAATCCAATGATTCATCATAATTCTCAGATCATTTCGGTCTTCCTGATTGTAAAATTATTGTAAAATCAGCTAAAACCACGCTCTCTGGACTTGTTCTAACGAGGAATCGTGGCAGAGTGGTGAACGCCTCGTGAGAAGAAAGGTCCAAGAAATTCGGTCGGCCACCGTCTTCTGGTCCACAGCCCACGATGTCCCGCGAATTGCGATTCACCCATGCTCCCCTGCCGTCTCATGAGAATTCTTCTACACTCACTCCTTCTCTCGCTCAGCCTGAGTATGGTCCGCGCGCAAGCCCCCGCCGACCCTCCGCCAGCGACCCCTGCCCCGCCCGCACCCGTAGCTGCTCCGGCACCGGCAGCACCGGCCATCGCCAAGGAGCGCACGGTTTACATTCCCTTCGATGACCTGGCCAAAACGCTGGCGAATGAAGGCCAGGGGGTCTTTCTGCCGTATCGGGAATTTTTGGAAATGTGGAATCAGCTCACCCTGCAGCAGAAGCAGGAGCAGGTGCAAGCACCGGCGGATGCCGTGCTGAGTTCCATGGAATACACTGGCACGGTGGCCGGTGAAGTGGCGAGCATTACCGCGACGCTTCAGGTGGAATCGTTCAAGGAAAAAGGCTGGGCGGTGCTGCCGTTGGTGGGGAAAAATCTCAATCTGGCCAAGGCCGATACCGGCACTGCGACGCTGCGTCTGGCGGGCGAGAATGGCTACGAGTTGCTGCTGCCACAGAAAGGCAAATACACCATCAAGCTGGAACTCATGGCCCGCGTCGAGCGGACCAGCGGACATTATCAGATCAATCTCACACTTCCCAAGGCTCCGGTTTCGCGCTGCACCCTGACGATTCCGGAGGAAGGCTGGGAGTTCCGCCTGCAGCCCGTGGCCGCCTATACCGCCAAACCCAACGGTCAGGGCGCGATCGAGTTGTCCTTCTTTTTCAGCGAGGCCGAAAACATTTCCGTTCAGTGGCAAAAGCAGGGCGGCGAAACGAAACTCACGCCGCTGGTCTTTGCCGAAATGGTTCAGAGTGTGAATGCCGGGGCGGGCACCGTGCAGAATACTTTGGAAATCGATTACCGGATTCTGCGGGCCGGCGTGGAGAAGTTCACGCTCGTCATCCCCGCCCCCCATGAAGTCCTCCAAGTCTCGGGCGAGAACATCAAGGAATGGCTGCCTCCCAAGGCCGACGGTCCCAATGCCCAGGAACTGACAATCCTTCTCCACAGCCCCGCACGCGATCATTTCCATCTGCGCATCCAGTTGGAAGCACCGGTCGATGCCCTGCCAGCCGATGTGAAGATCCCGTCCATCGAAGCCCGGGATGTCGTGCGCCAGCGCGGTTCGGTCCTGCTCTATGCGCCAACGGAACTCGATGCCACGCTCAAGGATCTCAGCGGATTAAATCAGCAGGAGATTACCGTCGCCCCAGCCGAGCAGCAGGTTGGGACTGCCAACGGAGCAGCGGCGATCGCTCCGCAGGGTCCGGTCGTCGTGCAGGCCAGCTACCGTTATTTAAAGCTTCCCTTCGCGGCCACCCTCGGTTTGAAACGCGCCGAACCATTGATCGAAGTGACCACCGCCACGCTGGTGCAGACGGCGCTGGATACCGTGCGATTTACCACCTCCGTCCAGGCCAATGTGAAGCGCAGCGGGATTTTCAATCTCCGCCTGCAAGTGCCTCTGGACTTTGAGAACATTGAGGCCACCGGTCCGGCCGTGGATGTTTCCAAACTCGAGGAAATGGAGGGCAAACGATTCCTCGAGGTGCGTTTCAAATCCCGCGTCACAGGCCCGATCGTCTTCACCATCAAGGGTCGGCACAACCGCGAATCCGCGGAACAGCCAATCCTCCTGCCCGTTTTCGATCCGCAAAATGTCGCGCGGCATGAAGCCATCGTTGCGCTCTCGCTGCATGAGAGTCTGGATGCCAACACCAAGGAACTCGGCGGTCTGCGGCAGGAGGACGTGGCCAATGTCATCAAACAACTGCCCGAGGAACCGGTGGTTCCGGAATCCCATCTGGGGGTTCCCTCCCTGGCTTTCCGTTATCGCGGCACGGCGGCACCCGGCACCATCACGACGCGTTTGAAACAAAGCCAGGTGATCGGAGATGTGCAGACATTTATTGAACTGAAGGAACAAGCCGCGCGCTATGCCTGGCACATCAATTATGACATCCAGTATGCCGGGGTGGACAGCTTCACGCTGCAAGTCCCGGTTGCCATTGCCAAGGATCTGCGCGTGGACACGCGGGATCTCAAGGAAGTCATCAAAACTCCAGCCGCCGAAGGACCTCCTCCTGCGAATTTCGAAATCTGGAAGGTCACGCTGCGTGACAAACGCATGGGCAGTTTCGGTCTGGATCTCTCGCTGGAAGTTCCCATCAAGGATCTGACCGCTGCACAAGCCACCGAGATCAGCGTGCCACAGTTGGTGCTGCAGGACGTCTTTCAGGAAATCGGCCAGACCGCCATCACCAAGGATGGTAATCTGGAGGTGCTGGATTCGAAGCCGGAAAATTTGGAGAATATTGATCCCAAGGAATTGCGAGGGACCCTGAGCCGTCCCGGCATCATTCTGAGCTATAAAAATCTCGGCCATCCCTCCAGCCTCAAGCTCTCGCTGAGCAAAAATGTTTTTCTGGAAGTGCCGCAGGCCATCGTCAATTATGCCGTGCTCAACACAGTCGTCAGCAGGGATGGAGCCACCTCCACAGAGGCCATTTACTGGGTGAAAAACAACACCCTCCAATACCTCGACGTCGAACTCCCCAAAGGCGGCCGCATGCTCAGCGATGTCTATGTGAACGGCGAGCCCCAGCAGCCCATGCAGCGCGCCATGAAGGCTGACGAGACCAGGACTTCCGACAACGTGCTGATCAAAATTCCCAGCGGTCAGAATGGCAATGCCTTCCCGGTGCGTTTCCTTTATGAAATCCCCGCCGCAGCGGATACGGCTGGCAAGGACCTCGGTTACAGTGGCTCGCTGACCATCCCACCGCCGGTGCTGCACACCACCGTGCTGCAGAGCCAGCTCACGCTCTATCTGCCGCGCGATTATGTTTACCTGGACTTCGAAGGCACGATGCGGCCATCGCCAAAAGCTTCTGGGTGGAGCGATCCCCAACGCCGCCTGCGCTGGCTCATCCCCGCTCTCGGGCCCGACATCAATCCCGCCTCCACCCAGAGCTGGAACCCTCCTCCCCCGTTGCCATCAGAGAGCAAGGGTGGATTCAATCTGTCTCTCTCCGCCGACGGCCAGGCCTTCCCGTTGCACCGACTGGATGCCCCCTCCGCCACGACGATTACCTATCGCAGCGCCAAGCTCGATGCCGCCGTCCGTTACACAGCCATGATCGCCGCGTTTCTGATCGGACTGCTCTTGTTGCGCAAATCGATTGAATTGAAATCCACCTATTTCTGCATCATCGGCCTGGGCAGTCTGGTCCTGCGCGGATTGATGATCGCGGCCTGGTCTCCGCTCTGGGAAAGTGTCTGGATTGGCACGCTGCTCGCCGTGTTTGTCTGGTTGATCGTGGGCGTTCCCAGGATTCTGGCTTCGATTTTTTCAGGCTCAAAAAAATCCGCCCCTCCGCAATCACCCCCGGACGCCAACCCGCCGCCCCCACCACCGACCGCCCCGGAGCGGCCGCCCTTCAACCCTTCCCCATCGCACAAGGATTCCGCGCCGCTCCCGGTGGAAAGCTCGCAGATACTTTTCCGCGAACGCCCGCTGCCAGAGACAGGTCCCGGCTCCGTTCCTCCGATTCCTGATCCATCAGCAGCCCCGCTGCCTCCGTTGGAATCACCTCCGCCCGCTTCCCCGGACGAACCCATGGCGCCCTTCCCCTCGGATTCCAAATCTGACTAACGCATCCATGTTCGCACGCGTTCATCCCCTTTCCTCATCCCTCCGCGCTCTGGTTCTGGGCTGTGGAGTCGCGGGATGTATCTCTGCATGGGCGGATGCGCCGCGATTTACCGATGCCCGCCAGCGGGAAATTTGGGTGCCTGAAAAATCGCTCCCCCACATCCTCGCGGAAAATCCCAAGGCCATGGTGCTGACACCGGAGGAATACAAAACCCTCATCAGGGAGGCCGGCACACCCATCGCTCCTGAAGTGACAACCCCGCCCTCCGCCATTTTGCTGCGCAGCACGCAATACCGCGGCAGGCTCATGGGGGAAATGGTGCTCACGGAGGCCACCTGCACATTTGAATGCCTCGCCACCGATTTGCAGCAATGGCAGACACTGCAACTCCCGATGCCGCTCGCATCCATGAGCAACGTCAAGCTGGACGACCAGTCGGCCCTGCGGGTACTGCCCGCCGCCGATCCCGCCCAGCCCTCCACTGATTGCGCCATCCTCGTGCGCACGCCGGGATTGCACACGCTTACTGCCACATTTTTCCTGCCGGTGACTTCCGTGAACCAGCAAAGCAGCCTTTCCCTGCCGAACCCCGGATCTGCCGCGGGCCATTTCATTCTGGAACTTCCCCAGCGCTATGAACTGCTCACGGACTTCCCTGTTTCCACCTCTGCAGCCGCCAATGGTGTGGTGGAACACACCCTGCCGATCCCGGCAAAACTTAACCCCTTCCAACTCCAATGGCGTTCGCGCGACATCGCACCCCTGGCGGGCGGCGCCGTGTTGCAAACCTGCAGTTACCTGTATCATATCGATCCCGTGCGCATCACCTCGGACCTGGGCATCGTGCTCAGCAGCGCTCTGGCGCGCGTGCCGCAGGAACTGCAAATTCCCCTGCCGCCAGCGGTCAGAGTCTTGACCCTCGATGGTCCGGACGTGCTTGACTGGGCTCTGGTGGAAAATCTTCTCACCGTCCGATGCACCAGCGCCGATCTCCACGAGACCTCGCTGCGGCTGGTGTTGGAAACCACGCCGAACTCCGTCGAAGGCAGTTCCGATCTCGTCACCACCCTCCCCCAACCCTCGATCAACGGCCTCCTCCGGGCCTCGGGTTCGTTTGCAATCGTGGCCTCCCCTGAAGTCCGCGTGCGGCACGTCGCCACTTCCGGTCTCAATGTCCAGACCACCACCGCTCTGCCGGGCAACGCCGCCACGCAGCCCGGCTTCGTGGTCGGATTTGCCTTTCCGCAGCTCAGCGATCCACCCGTCGTCACCTATCAGCCGCTGAAGCCCCGCTTCCAGGCCGACCAACTCACGCACGTCCAATTGCGGCGCGATGCCATTGAGGTCATCCGCACCCTGCGCATCCTCGTCAAGGAAGGGCAGATTTTCACCACCTCCATCACGCTCCCAGCCGGCGAGGAAACACTCCGGGTCACTTTGGAAAACGGCACCGAAGCCGCCTGGAAAATGCGTCCCGATGGCGCTCTGGCAATCACCTGGCCCACCGCCATCACCACCAAGATTCCGGGAGCCGTGACCGTGACCACGCGCATGGATCCCGAAGGTTGGTTCACGCTGGGAGAAACTCCCCGCCCGCTCAAATTTTCCAGCGCGAAAATCGACGGCCCGGAACTCACCACGGGCTACGTGGGTTTGGATTTCGATGATCGCTTCCACGTCAGCACCTCCACCATCACCGGACTGGAACCCACCGACCCCACCCGCCTTGCCGCCAACGGCATTCCCCTCACCGGTCGCATGATGTGGAGTCGGGCGGAGGATTTCACCTTGGAAATGGGAGTGTCCCGCCGCCCGTCTGAAGTCCATGCCAATATCACGGCCTATGCGCTGCCCCTGCTGCACACATGCGAAGTCGAGGGCCAGATTGATTTTGATGTTCGCAACTCCGGCGTCCGTCAGATCCTCATCGCCGCACCACCAGAAGTCGCGGAATCGCTGCGATTCGACAGCCCGCTCATCGCCGAACGCAAACTCGAACCGCTCACCGGAGAATGGACCATCACCTTCCACGAGGAACTCGCCGGACGGCCCAGCCTGCGATTCCATTGGAGCTTGCCGCTGGGTGAAACGAAAGCTGCCGACAACCCGGCCTCCACCGCAGGCCAGCGCTTTGCCATGACGCTGCCGGTCTTGAAACTGCCCGAAGCCGGACGCACCACCGGCACCTGGATCATCGAAGCCAACACCGATACGGAACTGTCCATCACCGCCCAGGGCCTGGACGACCGCGATGCCCTCTCGCTCTCCGGCATTTCCAACTACACGCCGCAGCACCGGGTCATCGCCGCTTACTCATGGCGCGGTTCCGTCTGGAAACTTTCCCTCGAAGGCACGCGCCATCCCACCGCTCCACTGCCCGGCCTGGTGATCGATAACCTTTCCATCCACTCCGTGCTCAGCGCCGACGGTACCCAGCGCCACCAGCTCAATTTTGAAATGCGGTCCAACGGCGAACAATTCTTCACCTGCCCGCTCCCCCAGACCGCCAACATCCTCAGCCTCGAAATGGACGACGTCGCCCTCAAGCCCGTGGCCGATCCCGTCCTCCGCGCCAAAAATCAAAACGGCCTGCGCGTGCAACTCCCCGCCACCATCGACGCCCGCCAGATGCGCATCAAGCTCACCTACGAAATCCCCAGCCAGCCCTGGGATACCAGCGGATCCCTCGAACTCACCCCCATCATCCTCCCCCCCCCGCACCTGCCCGTACTCAACTCCCACTGGGAAGTCCATGTCCCCGACGGTTATTCCTACTCGGATTTCGAATGCACGCTCGAACCTGACTTCACACAGGCTCAACCCACCTTGGCCTCTGTGATGGTAGAGAGGATGCCTGGAGTTGAATTTCATAAGGCCTCGACCGCCATGATGGATACCTACGAAGACCGCAGCGAGCAAACGGCAAGGGACCGCGCTGAAAGCGCCATCAACATGCTAGCCATGGAAATGGAAGATCAGCGCAAGCAGGTGGACGCCAAGCGTATAGAGATGATCCGCCTCATGAAGCAATACAGCATCGTCGACTTCAGCGGCCTGAACGGATTGATTGGAGCAGAGAACAGCGTCGCGAATTCTGACCAGGCAACCTATACCCAGGCCCGTCAGCACCAAGAGGATTTCCGCAGAGAGGTGCAGAACTTGGAATTAGAACTCAAGGCACTTTTAGAGATCAAAGACCAGGACAAGCTCATCGAATACGCCGGAACGCTCAATATTGAGGGAATGAGCATCAAGGATTCGCTCTCAAAATACCGTGCCATGCAATTACAAGTTCCTTTCTTGAAGGATGGAGGCCTGGGAGATGACCACCCAAAGGTCGTCGCAGCTCGCAGCCAGGTGGAAAACATGTCCAAGCAGTTGACCCGGGCCGTGGAGTCCTTCAAGGATACCATTCAAACGCGTATTGATATTGCCAAGGCCTCCCTGAAGGCCCTTGAAGATAGCACCAGTGAAAACGAAAAGGGACTAGTCGGAGACAAGTCCCGCCATGCGGAATACCTCACGGCGAAAAAGGAATATGAGCAACAATTCCACCTACTCCAACAGATGCAGGAGCACGACCTCAAGCAAAAGGTGAGTCTG
Source organism: Akkermansia muciniphila (assembly GCA_943333275.1). Classification (GTDB taxonomy): domain Bacteria; phylum Verrucomicrobiota; class Verrucomicrobiia; order Verrucomicrobiales; family V1-33; genus JAGNEJ01. The sequence goes on along the minus strand of CALQSQ010000083.1, from coordinate 83 downwards.
GAAATGCCTGTGATGCCTGCCGACATCCAAGCCAAAGAGGATGACATGTTGGTGGATGAAGGTCTTTCAGAAGATCCTCCCGG
>CALQSQ010000082.1 GCA_943333275.1 Akkermansia muciniphila | reverse complement strand
CTGTCCCTGAACCCTGTCCCTGAACCCTGTCCCTGAACCCTGTCCCTGAACCCTGTCCCTGAACCCTGTCCCTGAACCCTGTCCCTGAACCCTGTCCCTGAACCCTGTCCCTGAACCCCGTCCCGGTCCCCGTGGCCGGGGAGGGGAGGCTCAAATCAGAAGGGATGACGCTCAATGGTGGTAATACCCCCCGCGGTAACCGCCATGGTAGGGTTGCCGATAGGACTGGAATCCACCTCCCGCATAGTGTCGATGGTTGCCGCCGTAGTAGTAGTGCCCGTTGTGGTAGTAGCGGTTGGAATAGTAGCGGCCACTGTCGTAGTAACGCCCGGTTTGATACAGCCCGCCGTAGTAGTAGCGGTTCCCGTAGTAGTAGGCATCCCCAGCGTAACCGGGGGGCAGGACCGCATAGGTGCCCACGGACACAGCAACAGGCGGGGCGACCGGGCCTCCGTAGTAGCCTCCGGGGTAATCATAGACCATGCAGGAGGACAAGGATACGGCGACGAGGGAAAGCAGGAGCAGGGATTGAAGAGATTTCATCCGGGATGGGGGTTGGTTGTGGGTTGTGAGAGTTAAGTTTTGCATATAGTCTCCTAACCACTAATCCGCCAGTTGTCCATGGGGTGTGTGCCCCAGTCTGAGGGGAGAAGAGCGGAATCTTGGGAAGGCCTGTGCCTCAGTTGCGTGCATTGACGCGACCCGCCTGCCGGAATTAGCCTTTCCTCCATGTCACAAGGCCTCACCCCAACCCTAAGCGTTCTCACCCTGGCAATCAGTGCCGCCTTGTTGCGGCTGCTCCAGGCTGCCGATGGGGTGGCTCCGGATGTTTCCAAGCTTCCACCGGCGTCCACGGTGGTGATCGATTTTGCGCGCGACGTGCAGCCGCTGCTGAACAAGCATTGCGTGGACTGCCATGGGACGGAGAAACAAAAGGGAGGCCTCCGGCTCGACAACAAAGCCTCCGCCTTTCAGGGCGGCGACGAGGGCAGGGTCATCGTTCCGGACCGGAGCGCGGAGAGTCGGCTGATCCATCTCATCGGGGGGCTGGAGCCGGATACCCTCATGCCGCCCAAGGGGGAGCCGCTCACGGGGGGGCAGATCGGTCTGCTCCGGGCGTGGATCGATCAGGGTGCCCATTGGCCGGATGATGGCAAGGTGGTGAAACTGCGCAGCAAGCACTGGTCGCTACAGCCCTTGCAACCCGTGGAGGTTCCTGCCGGGACTCCCAATGCCATCGATGCATTCATCACCGCGCGCCTGCAAAAGGAGGGGCTGGCGCTTTCGGCGGAGGCGGACCGCGCCACACTCATCCGGCGGTTGAGTTTTGACCTGACCGGTCTGCCGCCCTCCCCTGAGGAGGTGGATGCCTTTCTCAACGATGCCTCACCCAAGGCTTACGAGGCCCTGGTGGACCGGTTGCTGGCGTCGCCCCATTACGGCGAACGCTGGGGACGCCACTGGCTGGACGTGGCGCGCTACACGGAGAGCCAGGGCTTCGAGTATGACAAGATCCGGCCCAACGCCTGGCACTACCGCGACTATGTCATCAAGAGTTTCAACGAGGACAAGCCGTATGACCAGTTCATGAAGGAACAGGTCGCGGGGGATGTGCTCGAACCCGTGACGCGCGATGGCATGATCGCGCCAAGTCTTCTGGTCTGCGGCCCGTGGGATGAAGCGGGAAACGCGCAGGCCAATGTGACGCAAAAAATGATCACGCGTGAGGACGAACTGGAGGACTTGCTGGGAGTGGTTGGGCAGACATTTCTCGGCCTGACCATCAATTGCGCACGATGCCACGCCCACAAATTTGATCCCATTCCGCACGAGGATTATTATCGTTTAAAATCCGTCTTTGAAGGCGTGAAGCACGGTGAGCGCTCCATTGTGAGTGACGATGAACTCAAAACGCAGGCGACCAGAAAAAAACTCCAGGAGCAAATAATCGCTGCCAATACCCGGATCTCCGATCTTGATGACCTCGGCATCCGACTCGCGAAGGACAGGCACAAGGAACTTCCGAAGGAGGTGGGAGCGGCGCCCTACGCTTCGTGGCAATTTGATGGCGGGGTGGTGTCGTTGATGCCCGGGAAATTCGAAGGCGGGGCCGCCAGCGAAGGCGGGCGCTTGAAACTCCAGGGCAACGGGGCCTATTTCCAATCCGACCCGCTGCCCAAGGACATCCGCGAAAAGACGCTGGAGGCGTGGGTCTCGCTGGCCACGCTGGAACAGGGCGGCGGGGCTGCCATTTCCATCGAGAGCCAGGACGGAGGGGTGTTTGACGCGATTGTTTACGGCGAACGACAGCCGAAGAAATGGGTCGCGGGCAGCAATGGCTTTGTCCGCACGCAGGACTTGGATGTCCCTGTGGAAACATCGTCCCCCGACTCGCTCGTGCACATGGCGATCGTCTATCGCTCCGACAACAGCATTGCACTCTACAGAAATGGTGAACCCATTGCCAAGCCCTACATGCCTGGCTCGCCGCTCCAGACCTATGCGGCGGGAAATGCGCACATCCTGCTCGGCCTGCGCCACCACGGCGCGGGGAATGGTTACCTGACCGGTGGCATCCAGCGGGCGGCGCTCTATGACCGCGCGCTGAGCGATGCAGAAGTCGCCGCCTCGTTCCGTGCGGGCGGTTTCTCCATTCCGCAGGCGGAAATCCTTGCCTGCCTCACAGTCGAACAACTTGCAGCCCGCGAATCCTCCCTGGCTGAAGTGCAGCAGGCCCGCGCGGCCCTGGAGGCTATCAAGAAAGCCGACAGCCAGGTCTCCTACGCCGGCGTGCGCATTCAGCCGAACCCCACGAAACGCCTCGTGCGCGGTGATGTGCATTCGGAAGCGGAAGTGGTGACTCCCGGCGCTTTGTCCGCAGTCATGGATGTGGAATCCGACTTTGGCCTGCCGGCCGATGCCCCGGAGGCGCAGCGGCGGCTGAAGTTCGCAGACTGGCTGGCCGATGGCAAAAATCCGCTGCCCGCGCGCGTCATGGTGAACCGCATCTGGCATCTGCATTTCGGCCAGGGGATTGTCACGACTCCCAATGATTTCGGCGGCAGCGGCATGCGTCCGACCCATCCCGAGTTGCTGGATTGGCTTTCAGCGAAATTTATCGAAAGCGGCTGGAGCGTGAAATCGCTGCACCGGTTGATTTTGAACTCAGCCACCTACCGGCAGTCGAGCGCGTTTAACAAACTTGCCGCCACCAAGGATGCAGACAACCAGCTGCTCTGGCGCTACTCGCCGCGACGGCTGGAAGCCGAAGCGGTGCGCGATGCGATGCTGGCAGTCAGTGGCGAGATTAATCTGCAAATGGGAGGCCCCAGCTTCCAGGGCAGTTCCTACGCGAACCCCGATCCCAACGGCCCTGAATTCAACCGCCGGACGGTGTATCGCATGAATGTCAACAGCGGCAAGGATCCGCTGCTGGATGCATTCGATTGCCCGGATCCCTCCGTGAAGACGCCGCGCCGTGGCATCACCACCACGCCGCTACAGGCACTGGAACTGATGAACAACGCCTTTGTGCAACGACAGGCCAAAGGGCTTGCCACAAGAACCATGCAGGCCGCCGGAAACGATCTCCCGGCAGCGGTGCGCACGGTGTATCGCATGGCGGTGGGTCGCGAGCCCACCGCTGAAGAGGCGCGACTCGCCGAAGCCGCCGCCCGGGAGCGTGATTTCACGAGCGTGTGCTGGGCTCTTTTAAACTCCACCGAATTTGTTTATGTCAAATAGCGACGACCTTTCCACTGATCTCAACTCAAACGACTCCGCGCCCTTTTCGCGGCGGCATTTTTTATGGAATTCCGGAGGCGGGCTGGGAGCCATTGCGCTGGCCTGGATGCTGGATCAGGACAAGGCCCGGGCCATGGCGGCGGGTCCCACCTCAGAGCGCAAGCCGCATTTCCCTGCGAAAGCGAAACGCGTGGTTCAGATCTTTTGCGCGGGTGGTGTCAGCCATCTGGATGCCTTCGATTACAAGCCTGAGTTGGAACGCATGCATGGGAAATCGATGGAAGGAAAGGGCGAGAATCTCGGGTTTTTCGGCCAGCCCGGGAAGCTCATGAAGAGCGTCTATGATTTCAAACAACACGGGAAATCCGGCGCCTGGATGAGCAGTCTGCTCCCGCATCTCGCCGAAACCGTGGACGATGTTTGTTTCATCAAATCGATGTTTGCGAAGAGCAACAATCACACCCCCGCCGCGTTCCAGATGAACAGCGGGTTCACACTCAATGGCTTTCCCAGCATGGGCGCATGGCTGAGTTACGGACTGGGAACGGTCAATGAAAACCTCCCGGCTTTCGTCGTGCTTCCTGATCCGCGCGGACTGCCCGCGGGTGGCTCCATCAACTGGACGTCGGGCTTCCTGCCGGCGAATCATCAGGGCGTGGCGTTTCGCACGCAGGGGGGTGATCCCATCCCGGATCTGCGCACGCCCGGTGGCGTGCTGCCGGCCGCCCGTGAAGCCGACATGCAACTGCTCGCCTCCATGAACACCCAGTTTGCCAACGCCAATCCGGACGACGGGGCCTTCGCGGCACGGTTGCATTCCTACGAACTCGCCGCCCGCATGCAGGCCAGTATCCCGGAGGCGACGGATCTCGACAGCGAACCCGAGAACATCAAAAAGCTCTATGGCATCGATGAGCCCGCCAACAAGGGCTTCTCCAGAAACTGCCTCATGGCCCGCCGACTGCTCGAACGCGGCGTGCGCTTTGTGCAGATTCTCAACGGCGGCATCTTCGGCGCGACGCCGCGCATCAACTGGGACGGCCATGAGAACGTGAAGGAAAATCACGACGCCCAGGCCGCCACGATGGACAAACCGGTCGCGGCCCTCATTCAGGATCTGAAGCAGCGCGGCATGCTCGAGGACACCCTCTTCATCTGGTCCACGGAATTCGGCCGCAGCCCGGCCACGCAGGGGGTCGGCGCTCCCGGACGCGACCACCACCCCACCGCCTTCACCTGCTTCCTCGCGGGCGCGGGAGTGAAGAAAGGATTCAGTTACGGCACCTCGGATGAAATCGGCTATTTCGTCGGCGAGAACAAAGTCACCATCCCCGATTTCCATGCCACGATCCTCCACCTGCTCGGGCTCGATCACAAAAAACTGACGTTCTACCACAACGGCATCGACCGCCGGCTCACCAACGTCGAGGGCGAGGTCGTGAAGGGTGTGCTCAGCTGAATTGGAAATTTTCTCCAAGAAAATTTCGCCGGCCGCGTATTGCCATGCAGCAACCGTTCACTCACACCCTTCGCATGAAATACCTCCCGGCACCCACCGCCCGCCCGCGCCGCACCCTGCTTTTGATTCTTGCCAGTTTGGCCGCGACGCTGGGGATTTTTTCGCTGCACGCTGCCACTGAACCCGCTCAGAACGACAAGCTCGTCGTCGTGCCCCACAAATTGATCGCCGACAATGGGACCTACATCCGGGATTCCAAGGATCAGCGCAACAATGTCTGGACCGATGACCCCGCCAAGGCCCGCGACCTGCTCCAGGCTTTTGGGATTGATCCCACTGGCAAGGCGGACCTTCAGCAGGGCGAAATCCTCGCCGTGTTTCTCAACGATCACATTGCGGAGAATTTCATCCAGATCGTCGAAAACAAAATGGCCGGCAGCCTTTTTGCCGACTACGCGGACTCTGGCATCCGATTTAAAATGCAGAATCCGGGCGAAGGGAAAAAATACACCCGCCTCACTGCCGTCATTTTCAAGACCACCCTCAAGCCCGTCACCCTCGGCATCCGCGCCATGATCATGGATGGCATCTCGGAGAAGAAATGACCATGGTGTATATCTTGAGAAACGAAGGTTTCATTCCATCGCGAAACTTGCCATGACCCTGCCTATTGGCGTAAGGATGGACCATGCGACGTCTCATCTCCCACTGCCGAATCGTTTCCCCGGGTCTCGACCTGGAGGATGCCGCCATTGAAATTCACGGCGATACGATTCATGCCATCCACCGCAGCGGCGCTGCCTGGCCGGTGATCGAGGAAACGCTGGATGCCTCCGGGCTCACGGTGGTTCCGGGCTTCATCGATATTCACACCCACGGCGCGGGCGGCGGGGATGCCTGTGTCGCCGACCTGGCCAGTTTGCGACGCATGGCCCGTGCCAAGCTGGCGGAGGGGGTCACGACGTTTCTGCCCACGAGTTTGACACTGCCCGCTGCGGATCTCGAAGCCATTTTCCGCACCGTCGCCGCCTACCAGTGCCATCCCGATGGTGCCCTCGCTCCTGCCATTCACGTCGAGGGTCCATTCATTAATCCGAAATGCGTCGGCGCTCAAAACCCCGCCTATGTCAGGCCTCCGGATCTCGCCGAAATGGACAAACTGAATGAGATCGCCCCCATCGCCATCATTTCCGTGGCCACAGAGATGCCGGGAGGAGTGGAATTCGTCAGAGGGGCCGCACAGCGCGGGTGGCGCACCAGCCTCGCGCATTCGGCGGCGACCTATGCACAATTTCTCGATGCCAAGGCTGCCGGCCTGACGCACCTCACGCACTTCTGCAATCAAATGACTCCCCTGCACCATCGCGAGATCGGACTGGTGGGGGCGGGATTGCTGGACCGGGAGATCCGCATGGAAATGATCTGCGATAAACTGCACCTCTGCCCCGACATGATCCGGCTCACGTTTCAAACCAAGCCTCTCGCGCAAATCATGCTCATCACCGACAGCATCTCCGCCTCCCATCAGGAGGATGGACCCCATGAGATTGGCGGCCTCAGCGTGACCGTGCGCAACGGCGAGGCCCGGCTCGCCAGCGGCACCATCGCCGGCAGCACGCTGCGGCTGAATCAGGCACTGGCCAATGTTTTCGAACTCACCGGAATTCCCCTCGCGGACCTCATCGCCACAACTTCATACAACCAGGCGCAGTCGCTGGGATGGAACAAACTGGGCAAAATCGAATCCGGTTATTTCGCTGACCTTGCGCTGCTGCGACCGGACTTCTCGGTGCAGGGAACGATCCTGCGCGGCGTGCCTACTTGATGAATCCGGCGTGCGGACTGAATGGCCAGTAGACCATGAGCGCCGGGCCGATCAAATTTTCCTGAGGCACCTTCCCCCAATACCGGCTGTCGGAGCTGTTGCCGCTATTGTCCCCGCAGGCCATGTATTCCTTGTCGTGCAGGCGGTAAACAATCCCCCTCTGCCCGTCCTTTTCAATATCCTCACTGTCAATCTCCGTCCGGCCGGCCCGGCCGCCCGGATAGGTATAGCCATGGTATTGGTTGATCTTTGGGTTGAAAGTCGGATTCCCTTCCGCAGCGATCACACGCTGCATGCCAAACTCCACGGGCGGCGCTCCGTTGATCAGGAGATTGGGAGGAAGCAACTCCAGGACGTCGTTCGGCGTGCCAACGAGACGTTTGATGTAGTGCTGTGAATCCGTGCCTTCCGGAACCCTGATCCCAACGATATTGCGAGTGCTGAAAACGAAGACCTCGCCGCGCTTGGGTTGTCGGAAATGGTAGGAAACTTTGTCCACAAGCACCTGGTCGCCGGTATCGATCCGGCCGCGCGCCAGCACCGCCCCGGAACGCACTGGATGATTGCAGGAGATGGTGAACGAATCCGTCTGCGGTAAATTAATCCTTGGAGGCTCGCCGTTTTCCTGCCTGAGCCAGAGATCGTCGAGCAATTGCCGCGCCGGAGCATAACACCAGGTCGTGGACCCATCATTAAACGTCACCACGGTCCGGCTGGCCAGGACGGCGAAGGATTGCTGGGCTATGTTCGTGATTGCCAATGGTGCGGACGATTCCGGAGCCTTCAATTCGGTGTAATTGGATCCCCTCCAGGCAAATTCCCAGACCTGTTTGAGAATATTCGGTGTAGGCTCGGATGTGGGCATCGCCTTGCCCATGATTCCGTTCAGGGTCGGCTGCATGGAAGCAGTGGGAATCTTGAAGGGCTGGACGATGTAGGAGCGGATGCCGAGGGCCACAATGATCGCCACGATGATGACCTCGACGTTCTCCTTGATCGAATCCGATTTGTAGGTGGGCACGGCCTTTTCACAGGCGCGGATGAGAGCCTTCTCCTCCTCCTCCAGCTTGGCTTTATCGCGCGTCTCGAGAACGGCGGCGTATTCATCCTTCGCGCGCGCCAGAGCCGCCAATTGATCCCCGGTCATCAAATCCCGGTTTTGGTGGGCAAATTTTTTCACGCCCTGCAGGAGCAGTTTGCCCTTCTTGACATGGGCGGGGAGGAGGAAATCGAACATGATGGCTGTGGGGATGGGAGAGGGCGGATAAATCAGAGGCAATTGGGATTTCTGCAAGCAGTTAGATTTCCCGGCCCACGGAAGCTTGCCGGGGGCAATTCCCGGGGTTATCATTCCGCAAATGCCCCGCCTGTCCCGCAAATTGCTGTTCCTGCTCTCGAGCATCGCCGGAGGTTCCTTTCTTCTCATGTTTCACGCCTCCTCCGCCCTGCCTTCCAGCGACCTCCTGACTTCCGTGCAAAAGCAAGTCATGCCCGCACTGCGGACCCTTGCCACCGAACGCGGAGCTGCTCTGGGCCGTCCCATTTACCTGCGCTTGTTCAAGGAAAGCAGGGAACTCGAAGTCTGGATGTCCCCGGAAGGGCAGTCAAAGTGGAAATTGCTCAAGACTTTCCCCATCCACACCTGGGGCGGCGGATCCCTCGGCCCGAAACTGGCGGAGGGCGATCGGCAGGCACCGGAGGGATTTTATGAAGTGGAGGCGAAACAAATGAACCCGAACAGCAATTACCATCTGTCCTTCAACATCGGCTACCCCAATGCCTTCGATCGGGCTCACCATCGCACTGGCAGCGCCATCATGGTGCACGGGGCGAAGGTCTCCATCGGCTGCTTTGCCATGACCGATCCCGGGATCGAGGAAATTTACGTCTTGGCACATGAGGCTCTGGCCGGTGGCCAAAAAAAGTTTCCCGTCCACATTTTCCCCTTCCGGATGACGCCTGAGCGCATGGCCGGCGCGGAGGGCGATGCCAACCTCCCGTTCTGGAAAATGCTCCAGCCAGCCTACGATTCCTTCGAGAAAACTCACTCGCCCCCGGTTATTTCCATCACCGGAACCGCGTACAAGGTTGGCAAATGACGCCTTCCCGGCACCCGCAAAAATTTACTCGCCAAACCCAAATCCTCAGCAAACTTCAATGCATGGCTGAAACAGAGAAAGAAAAAAAGAACCCGATTCGTGTCTGGCTGGTGGAGGACAACATCCCCTTCCGCCGCGCGGTCGCCCGTCTTATCAACAAACTCGATGGCATGACCTGTGCCGGAGAATTCGGTTCTGCCGAGGAATCCTTCCGCCGTCTGGCGATTGGTGACATCCCCGATGTCATGTTGCTGGATGTCGGCCTGCCGGGCATCAACGGCCTCGACGCCGTGGGCAAGATCCGCAAGGCTCTGCCCGAGACACGCGTCATCATCCTGACGGCCTTCGAGGACGACGATAAAATCGTCAAAGCCATCTGCAACGGAGCCTCCGGATACCTCCTCAAGAGCGCCCCGATGGAGGAAATCAGCAGCGCGATTCTCGATGTCGTCGGCGGTGGTGCTCCCATCAACCCGCGCATCGCCAAACGCGTGCTCGAACTTTTCTCCAGCATGGCCCCGCCCGAAGGCAAGGACTACGGCCTGACCCCGCGCGAACGCCAGATCCTCGAACGCATGGTCGAGGGACGCATCAAGAAGGAAATCGCCTCGGACTTGGACATGAACTACCACACCGTCGATGCGCATATTCGCAGCATTTACACGAAGCTCGAAGTTCACACCCGCGCCGGAGCCGTGGCCAAGGCCCTCAAGGAACGCCTCCTCTAGCCCGTAGAGGGCGGCGTCGGGAGCCCCCCCACACCCCCGGGACGCACCACCGCTTTTCAAAAAAAGCGCGTCCTCCCTTGCATTTCCCTGCGCCCGCCCCCATCGCACCCCATGGCCATCAACGAACACTGGAATATCAAATCCCGAGCCCACGAATGCTCCCAGACCGGGACCAAATTCGCGGATGGGGATGCGTTTTTCACGGCTCTGTTTGAAGATCCCGAAACCGGCGAACTCGTCCGTAAAGATTTCTCAGAATCCGCCTGGCATGATGTCCACCAGTCACTCGATCCCCAGCCCCAGGCCCACTGGCGCAGTAAATACGAAGCCCCCACGCACGATCCCAAGGTCAACGTCGTGGAAAAGCACACCGCCGAATCCCTCCTGCGCAAACTTGTCTCCGAGGACAGTCCGCTCACAGAGAACACCCGCTACGTGCTCGCCGTGATGCTCGAACGCAAAAAGACCCTGAAGCAAACCGCCACCCGCGAAACGCCCGAGATGACTTATCTCATCTACGAACACGCCAAATCCGGCGAAGTCTTCATCATCCGCGATCCGGAACTCAAGCTCTGGGAACTGGAACCGGTGCAGCGTGAAGTGGCAAATCTGCTGGCTGGAGGCTGATCTGGTGAGGGACGATGGCCCGCGTTGCCCGCTTACTTTGGAGGAGGACCGGCAGAAAATTTCTTTTCCCACTCGGCCAGTAAAGCATCGAAACGGGCGGCGGTTTCCGGATTCAGCAAGGCGCGGATTTTGTCGTTCTGGCGGGCGATGTGCTCCTTCATTTCCTCGCCCATCCGTTTACGCATGGGCTCGGATTCCACGAATCCGTCACGGAAAACCTGGCGTATTTGTTCGCGCAGTTCTGATTCGACTTTCAAAGCATCGCACATTTTATCGGCCATCCACACTGGCATATCCTCGGGCGGGGGCGAGTGGGGTTTGGCGCTGGGAACCGTTGATACAGATTGCATTGCAAACCACATCCCCGCTCCTCCCGCGAGGATGCCGCAGGCAAAGACCGCCAGCAGCGTCAGAATCAGGCTGCGTTTCAGAGGGGTGGATGGGATGGGATCAGACATGGTGGAATCCGGGGTCAGGGAACGGGCCAGATTTCCGGCACTGCGGTGTAGTTGGACCAAGCCGATTGAAAATCAGCGACGTTCGAGGCCACGGTGGAATTATTCATACTAAAGTGACTGCTCAATCCAACCGCCAACACCACGAGCGCGGTTCCCGCCGCCATGCCGATAAGCCAGCGCCGCAACAACTGTTCGACCAGGGACTCCTCCTGCAAAACAGCCCGCACCCGGGCCTCGGCTCGTTGACCAAATCCAATGGCCAGCCGTTCCGCTGCAGGCGGCAACGGCGCAGAAGCAGCTGCGCGCAACAGCGCCGGCAGCCGCGCTTCCGGATCCTGATTGGGCGAGGGATTGGATTTCATCGTTGAGTTGGATTTGAAGATGTCATGGCAAAAAAGAAACGCACTAGATTAACCGCCACCCAGCAGAATCTGCCGGAGGGAGGCGCGGGCCCGGTGCGCACGCACTTTGACATTACTCTCGCTCCAGCCGGTGAGCATGGAAATTTCGGCGATGCTATGGTCCTCAAGTTCCTGAAGCGTGAGGACAAGTCTTTCGTCGGGTTTAAGCCTCGCCATGGCCGCGTGAACAATTTCCGCAGCGCGGTCGGCATCTTCATCAGACGCGACCGCAGGCACAAACTCCACCCCAGTGATCGGAACCTCAAGATCTTGGCGGCGCCGACGGCGCAACCAATCGTAACAGGTTCGGACGGCCAAAGTTTTAAACCAATCGAGAAATGCCTGTGAATCCCGTAACGCGGGCAGGCTTTTCCATAATCGGAGGCAGATTTCCTGGGAGAGATCATCGAAATCGGGAGCGGTTCGGCTAAATCGGCTGGTGAGTTGGAAGATATTCGGGCGCAACTCCTCGACCAAGGCCGCGAAAGCCCCGGACTGGCCGCCCCGGGCGGTCTCCACGAGTTGGGTGAGAGTGAGTTCCAATGCGTCACATTAGGAGCGGGACGTGGTAAGTCCAAACAGCTTATTTTGACCGTAAAGGGTGCTTGAGGAAAATGTGCTAGCGTGCAGGGGGAGGCCCCCCACCACCTGGACCTCCGAAGCCACCAAACAGGCCCGCGCGGCCCTTGTTCATTTCGTCATAGGTATTCATCTGCGCCTCATCGAGCACTCCGGCGAGAGCTTCACGCTGCGCCGTCTGGGAAGCTTCCATGCGCTTTTTGACTTCCTCGAAATCGGCGGCGTCAGGCTGCAACTCCGGATCGTTCGCCAGCGCCTGCCCGCTCATGGCCTGGAAAACGGCGTCCTTTTGCTCCGGGGACATTTTTAAATACTGCTGCCAGTCCGACATCTGGCGGTTGGTTTGATCCTCGGCCCGCTCGACACGTTCCTCCTGTCTCAAGGCGTCATATTTCACCTGTTGCTCCGGTGCCAGTTTGGCGCGGATCTCTGCGGCAGCGAGGGATTCCGACTTCATCATCTGTTGCATCATCGCAAAATCGGGTGGCTGTCCCGGCTTGAAACTTTCCCGGGCCGCTTTGCGAACGTCCCGGGCTTTTTGCAATTCGACCGCCGCCATTTCCTGTTGTTCGGGCGTCAAATCGAGTCGCGTTTTGAGCACGTTGAGCTTGGCGATGTAGCGGGCGTCGGATTCCTTCTGCTGCTGCGCCGCCATCTTCTCCCCAAACTCCTTTCTCCTCGCAGCCTCCTCTTCGGATACAACCGGAGGCGCCGGCGTTTCCGTCGTCTGGACAGCGGAATCTTTTGCCTCCGGCTTGTTCTCGTCGGCTTTGGTGGGCGATGGATTTGCCGCCGCGATGGAAACGCGTTTTTTCAAAGCGTCATTCTCCGCGACCAGCTGGCTTTTGGAATTCCAGAGGTAGGCCGCCAAAGCAAGGGCGATGAGTGTCAATCCAACAAGGGGAACAGTGGGCTTCATATGGAAATGATTGGGATGATGGGTTTCTAAATCCGCACGCGGCGGCAGACTCAGGGCGGAGGCTACGCGAGCAAGGTTACAGAAATCTTAATTTTCTTGATGGAAACTTCCGCGCCGCTAGGATCGTCGGCCTGTCCCCGATTTTACCCTCCACTCCCGCATGAAAGATCCCGCACCAGATAACCGCAGCCTACGCGTCGCTTCCGTTCAGTTTGAAAGCCAGCCGGGGAACAAACAGACCAACTTCCGCAAGATGGAAATGTTTGCGGAGCTAGCCAGCGCACAGGGCGTGGGGCTGATGGTGTTTCCGGAGTGTTGCATCACGGGTTATTGGTTCATGCGCAATCTTACGGTCGAACAACTGGGGGAGCTAGCCGAGCCCATCCCCAATGGACCCAGCACCCAACGCTTGATCCAATTGGCGCAAAAGCACCGAATCTCGATAGGTGCGGGCCTCGTCGAATCCGCCGGGGACGGTGTCTTTTACAATAGTTACGTGGTGGCACTGCCCGACGGCACCATCCATTGCCACCGCAAGCTGCATGCCTTCGAGCACACCGCCATTCGCGGAGGAACCGAATACACCGTTTTCGATCTGCCGGATGGATTCCGGGTAGGCGTGCTGATTTGCTACGATTGCAATATCATCGAAAACGTCCGCATCACCGCCTTGCGGGGGGCTGAGATCCTCATCGCGCCGCACCAGACCGGGGCCGTGCGCAGTCGCAACCCGCACTTGATGGGGATGATCGACCGCGGGCTTTGGGACAACCGCCTCGCCGATCCGGAGGCAATCGAAAAGGAAATCCGCAGCAACAAGGGCCGCGACTGGCTGATGCGCTGGCTGCCCAGCCGCGCTCATGACAACGGCTTGTTTCTCATCTTCAGCAACGGGGTGGGCGTGGACGACGATGAGATTCGCACGGGCAATGCCATGATTCTCGACCCCTATGGCCGCATCCTTGCCGAGACCTGGAAGGCCGAAGATGCCATGGTCACCGCCGATCTGGATGCCAGCCTGCTCGCTGACGCCACCGGTCGAAATTGGATTCGCGCCCGGCGTCCGGACCTCTATGCGCCCCTGACCATTCCTACCGGCCTGGAGCGCGATACCCGGTCGTTGAAATTTGAGGAATAAACGAACGCAAGTTGCCGGGGGAAATCCCCATCCGGATGAGTCCGCCTAAGCGGGTGTTGCCCTCAGCCTGCTGGAAACGTAGGTATGATAAATGGTAAAAGTCAAAACACCCCCCATCCTTCTCGGCCTCGGCCTTTGCTGGCTCATGCTTTCCCCGGCAGGTCTGGCCGCCGAGGCCCCTGACTTCGAGCGCGAAGTGCGCCCGATCCTTGCCTCGTATTGTTTCAAATGCCACGGACAGGATGCAGGGACGCGCAAGGCAAATCTCCGGCTGGATGTGCGCGATGTGGCCTTGAAACCCGCCAAATCAGGGGCGGTGGCAATCGTCCCCGGAAAACCGGACGAAAGTGAAATCATCAAACGCGCCTTCAGTTCCGATCCCGAAGAGGTCATGCCCCCGCCCTCGGCGAAGCACCCCTTGACGGAAACGCAGCAGGACATTTTGAAACGCTGGGTGGCAGCCGGAGCTGTTTATCGGGATCACTGGGCCTTCGTGACTCCAAAGGCCGTTGCGGCTCCGGCTGTAAAAAACCCGTCCTGGCCGCGCAATCCCATCGATCAGTTCATCCTCCCCCGACTGGAGGCTGAAGGGCTCCATCCCTCCCCGGAGACGGATCGCGCCACGCTGATCCGGCGAGTCTCTCTGGATCTGACAGGACTGCCCCCAAGCATCGAGGAGGCGGATGCCTTTATCAATGATGCCTCGCCCAATGCCTACGAGGCCTTGGTGGATCGATTGCTGACCTCGCCCCAATACGGCGAACGCTGGGCCCGCCGCTGGCTGGATCTGGCGCGCTATGCCGATACCAATGGCTACGAGAAGGACCGCCAGCGTTCCATGTGGCCGTGGCGCGACTGGGTGATTCGCGCACTGAACGCGGACATGCCATTCGATCAGTTTACCATCGAACAACTCGCCGGCGACATGCTGCCCACGCCCACCGAAGACCAGCTCGTGGCCACCGGATTCCATCGCAACACCATGCTCAATGAGGAGGGCGGCATCGATCCTCTGGAGTTCCGTTTCCGCGCCATGACGGATCGCGTGGCCACCACCGGCACCACCTGGCTGGCACTGACCACCGGATGCGCGCAGTGCCACACGCACAAATACGATCCCATCCAGCACACGGAATATTATCAACTCATGGCGTTCCTCAACAACGCGGACGAGCCCTACCATTACCTGCCCAGCGGCGAATCAGCCGAGCAGCGCAAACAGAAGGAAGCAGAGGCGGACCGCCTCGAAGCTTCGCTTCCGAATCTCTGGCCGGTTTCCAAGCCGGATGAAAACTGGCTGCCCATCCACCCCACCAGCCTGACCACAGCCAGCGGGGAGCGGGCCAAATTTCTCCCGGACGATTCCGCACTCTTTCCCTCCCCCGGCCCGGAAAAGGAAGCCATCACGCTCGTGATCGATTCCAAATCCCCAAGCATTGATCAACTCAGACTCGAAGCGTTCACCGATCCCTCGCTGCCGTCACAGGGCCCCGGCCGCGTCGCGCACGGAAATTTCGTCCTCACGGAAATCCGCATTTCCGCCAAACCGCTCGATGGCTCTGCGCCAGCTTCTGACGTGAAAATCATCCGAGCCGATGCGAATTCCAATCAACCTAACTACCCGGTGGCCCATGCCTTCGATGGCAACGAGACCACAGGTTGGGCCGTGCAGGAACCTGGTAAAAATCTCCACGAAACCAAGTCTGCTATTTTCCATTTTGAAAAGCCTTTTGCTCATCCCTCCGGCACCAGCCTCACCATCACCCTGTCCGAACAATTCGGCACGAATCACACTATGGGCCGCATCCGCTTCAGCATTCCGCGTCCGCCTGAATCGAATGTTGCAAAACAAAGTGAATCGGAACTTCGGGCTTCGCTCTTGAATGAATCCTACCAGGCATGGCTCAAAGCCTCCCGCATCAAGGCTGCGCCGTGGACGGCACCGCAGCCGGCAGAAATGAAGACCAATTCCCCCACGCTTACCTGGCAGTCAGACGAGAGCATCCTCGCCAGTGGCGACACCACCAAGGAGGACCATTACGAAATCCGTTACCCAAATCTGCCAGCCGGACTGACCGCGCTGAGAATCGAAGCCCTTCCCCACCCCAGCCTGCCGGACAACGGCCCGGGCATGGCATTCTATGAAGGTCCACGCGGTGATTTCTTCATTGGCGATTTATCCATCATGGCCGGGGAGGAAAAATGGAAGCTGGGTGCGTCATCCGCGACCGGTGGAAATGCCGCGCTGATGTTCGACGAGAATCTGCAATCCGGCTGGGGCGGCAGCGGCCAGATTGGCCAAAGTTCCACCGCAGTGCTCGTCTTTGAAAAACCGTGGCCGGGCGGCGACATGGTCATCAAATTTCAATCCGGCCGTCACTACTCGGCATCGCTCGGCCACTTCCGAATTTCCTTCACCTCCAAACCCACGGGCATGGAGGCGCTGACCCTCAGTTCAGAGACAGAAAAGCTGCTCCTGCTTCCAAAACTCGCCGCCACCCAGGAACAACAGCTCCGCTCCGCCTTCCTGATGGCCGCACCGGAACTCGCCGAAACGGCAAAACAAATCCGGGCCCTCCGCACGCCGCCCCGTGGAGAGGAAACCCTCGTCTTGCGCGAACGCCCAGTCGACCAACCACGCACGACCCACCTGCATCATCGCGGCGAATACCTGCAACCAGAGCAGGTGGTCACGGCAGAATTTCCCGCCTTCCTTCCAGCCTTACCAAAGGATATGCCCCGCAATCGCCTGACTTTCGCCAAATGGCTTGTCGCTCCGGAAAATCCCCTTACCTCCCGTGTGACGGTGAATCGCGCCTGGGCCGCGATCTTCGGTGCGGGCCTGAGCCGAACGCTGGGGGATTTTGGATTCCAGGGCGAATTGCCGTCGCATCCCGAACTTCTGGACTGGCTGGCCGTGGAATTTCAAAAGCAGGGGTGGTCCATGAAAAAGCTCCATCGCATGCTGGTGCTCAGCGCCACCTATCGCCAGCAATCGCAGGTTGCTCCCGAGTTGCAGACGCGCGATCCGCAGAACCGACTGCTCGCCCGCGGCCCCCGGTTCCGTGTGGAGGCTGAAATGGTCCGGGACATTTCCCTCAAGGCCAGCGGCCTGCTGTCCTCAAAAATGTTCGGCCCACCCGTGCGCCCACCCCAGCCTGCCAGCGTCACGGAAACCGCATACGGCGGCGCAGGATGGGAGGTCAGCCCAGGCGAGGACCGCTACCGCCGCGCGCTCTACACCTTTACGAAACGCAGCGCCCCGTTTGCTGCCGCCAATACGTTCGACGCCCCCAGCGGCGAAGCCTGCGTCGCCCGTCGTGATCTTTCCAACACGCCGCTGCAATCGCTCACACTGCTCAATGACGAGGCCTTCGTCGAAGCCGCACAGGCGCTGGCGCAAAAAGCCACGAGCCTGCCCCCGGATGACAATGCCCGCCTGACGTACTTGTTCCGACGCTGCCTCACCCGCATGCCCCGGGACTCAGAACGAGCCAAATTGCTCGCCCTCCTCAACGATTCCCGGCAGCGTCTGGCCGCCAAGGAACTCATCGCCACCGACCTCTCCCCCACGGGCGACGGCCCGCCGGAGGAACGCGCCGCCTGGACAATCATCGCCCGCACCCTGCTCAATCTCGACGAAACCATCACCAAATCATGAACTGCCATTCCCCCTATCTTCAACAGCGCGGCACCGATCTCAGCCGCCGCTGGTTCCTTCGCGAATGCGGTCTCGGTCTGGGCAAGGTTGGCCTGGCCAGTCTGCTGGGTGGCCGCGCCATGGCCAGCGATGCCTTTGCTCCGCAGCCGGCGCATTTCGGCGGCAAGGCAAAGGCCGTGATCCATTTGTTTATGGCGGGTGCCCCGTCACACCTGGAACTTTTCGACTACAAGCCCACGCTCGTGAAATACGATGGGAAGCCGCTCCCTCCGTCGGTCATCGGTGGCCAGCGCTATGCCTTCATCCGCCCGGATGCCAACGTCATGGCTCCTCAGTTCAAATTCGCCCGCCATGGCCAGAGCGGCATGGAACTCGGCGAAACCCTGCCCCACCTCGCCAAGGTGGCTGATGACATCGCCCTGATCAGATCGATCCATACGGATCAGTTCAACCACGCTCCCGCGCAGATTTTTTTCAACACCGGCTTCTCCCAGCCTGGTCGGCCCTGCATTGGATCGTGGGCGACTTACGGACTCGGCTGCTCCACGCAAAATCTCCCGGCCTTTGTGGTGATGAGCACCGGCGCCGGCATCAGCGGCGGCACCGCCAACTGGTCCAGCGGATTTCTTCCCACCAGTTACACCGGCGTCCGGCTGCGGAATCAGGGCGATGTCATTCTCGATGTAGCCAATCCCAAGGGCGTTGATACCCGGCTGCAGCGCAGCACGCTCGATACCATCCGCAGCCTCAACGAGGAAAACCTCGGCACCATCGGTGATCCCGAAATCCGCACCCGCATCGATTCTTACGAAATGGCCTTCCGCCTGCAGTCCAGCGCCCCTGAGTTGATGGATTTGAAAAACGAAACCAAGGCCACGCTCGACCTCTATGGATGCGATCCCGCGAAGCCCTCCTTCGCCCGCGCCTGTCTGCTGGCCCGCCGCATGATCGAACGCGGCGTGCGCTTCATCAATATTTACCACGAAGGCTGGGACGCGCACAGTGATGTCGTCGGCAACCATCGCTCCAATTGCCAGGCCACCGATCAGGCCAGCGCCGCACTCGTCCAGGACTTGAAACAACGCGGCCTGCTCGATGAAACGCTCGTCGTCTGGGGCGGAGAATTTGGCCGCACCCCCATGGTTGAGAACAACCCCACGCTCGGCCGGAGCCAGGGCCGCGATCACCATCCGCAGGCCTATTCCATCTGGATGGCCGGAGGCGGCATCAAAGGCGGCATCACGCATGGAGCCACGGATGAAATGGGATTCCATGTCGTCCAGGACCCCGTGCACATCCACGACGTCCAGGCCACCATACTCCACTGCCTGGGCCTCGACCACGAACGCCTCACCTTCGAATTCCAAGGCCGCCGCTTCCGCCTCACCGACGTCTTTGGAAACGTCGTCAAACCGCTGCTGGCATAAAGTTCCTGTTTCGCTAGGGCACGAAGTCCACTTTGATGCGCGAATACTGCCGGGGTGCATTGAGCATGGTGGCTGGCGCAAGATAGGTGGCGGTGGTGGCGGTGACCGACTGCAGCACGCCTGGAACCCAGTGCGTGAGATCCGTGGAAAATTCACTGCGGACGAGGGCGTTGTCGGCGGCAAACTGGCGGGGAACCACCATTTTCAACAACCCTCCGGAACGTGATGGCACCAGCGTGGGATTTTGTCCGAGGGCGTGTTCGACGAGATTGGTCCATCCATCCTGATCGTCATCTCCCAGGGGATTGATGAGCAGCGAAATCCCATCGCCAGTGCCTGGATTGCCACCCGCAGCGACACTGGCCCGCCAACTTGCGGCGAGCTTGTGATCGGGATTGGACTGCGGGGCAATGAGCACGAGACTTGGCCCGAGACCATCCGGAGTGCCGGGCCAGGGATCGTTGTCGGAGTAGGTGAAATCCTTGATCTCCGCGCCCAGGGCATCAATGAGTCTGACCTGTTCGCCACCGTTGGAGAGCACTTTGCCATTGAGAAATTGGCCTGCGGTGATGACGAACCTGGCCCCGGGCAAAAGGGTGGCGCCATTGGGGAAATCGTAATTGATACCCAGAGTGAAGGAGCAGTTGGTCAGATTGATTTTCTGCGCGCCGATGTTCATGATTTCCACAAACTCCGATCCCCCCGCCGCCGGGTGATACATCAGTTCGCTGATCACCACGTTGGCCGAACCAGCTGGCACGACGACGCTGGTGCTGGTGATCGAGATGGTATCGGTTCCCACGGGCAGACCGTCGTGATCGAACGCATTGAGCGTCAAATCGTGCGTCCCGGGCTCGACGGACACTGTTACCTGCCAGGAGTCCCCGTCCAACCAGGTTACCGCCAGCGTCTCGGTGGACCCGCTCTGCCGGATGGTTTTGACATCGATCCATCCGTCACCATTCAGAATCACCGTATCGTCCGGCGTCGTAAACGGCGCCCCTCCATTGGTGGTGATATTGAAGGGCACGACCGCAGGCAGAACCGACAGTGCATAGTTTCGACGGGCCTCCACATAGGCCGGATAGCCACCGTAATTGTCCCCCATGAGCGCACCATAATGCGTGCACCAGGGAGAGATGGCGGCCCCGGTGAAGGAGGTTTGGCAGAGGTGCCGGATGTGTCCCCAGTAGAGCCGGGCAAAAATCGGCCGCGCAGCCACCACCGAGATATTGTGAGTGGTGGGAAACAGGGAGGAGTCGGTGGCGTTGTAGAAAGGAAAATTCCAGTCCCAGGGAACGAGCAGCATTTTCCCGCCACCCGGCGGGGCATAGAAATTAATGTTATGTGGATTGCCACTGGGGAATCCATAACCATCCCCAATGCCGCAAAGCCCCTCCAGCGCCAGACAGCGCATCCATTGGTCCGCATCGATGGCCGCATCCACCGCCGCATCCATGGCCGGACCCACCGGCTGGCTGAAGGCCTCGCAGGTGGCCACGATTTTGGAGTAGTTGTCCTCGTCCCGGTTGCTGGTGAGTTTGAAATTGTGCCGGTAAACTTCGGATGACGACCCGCCGCCCTTGGCGATGTCGAATCCGAACACCCAGCCAATATTGGGCCAGGGGGATTTGATGCCCTCGGGAGATCCACTGACGGTGGATTGGTATTCGCGGATACCCTCCATTTTAAAGGAGGTTCCCTGCGCGCCATCCGGCTGATCATCATTGAAATAAATCCGGTCGAACTGCGTCATCTCCAGCCGCGCCGCTTGATTCCCCACCGTGGCCGTCGGCCCAACCAACCACACGGAATCGTCGTAATTCTCCGGCAGTCCGCCGGAGGAATTGATGAGGTGCTTGATCACGATTTCATTGCGTCCGCTCACCCGTGGGTAGATCTTATCATGCACTCCCCGGAAGCGGTGATCGCTCGGGAAATAAACATTCATTGATGCATTGGCGGAATTGCTGCGGCTGAACATGGACCCGTGCAGCCGCACCTGTCCGTCGTAAAAGACCTCCGTCTCGTTGTGCACGATCGTGCAGCCACGGCGGCGGTTGTTCATCATGTCCGATTGAGTATACATCGCAGTGGAATCGGCCGCCGTCATCGTGATGCGCAAATTCTGCCGTCCCGCCGACGCCCGATTATCCGCCACCTGGATCAGCGCCCGGGATGCCGCCCCGGCTGCCGGCCACATGGAAAGCTGACCGGCTGCGTCCGTAGCCTCCAACCAGAATTGAACGATGGCGCTGGCGGCTTGTCCTGGAATCGTGCCCGCCCATTTCCCATCGGTTCCCAGCGCCATGGTGACGGATTGCACCGCCGCCCCGCCCACGCTGTATTTCAACGTGGCCGTGCCTACTCCCTGGGGATCGCTCAACTGCGCTGAGACAACCATGGCCGTGGTGGCAGGGGGGATGACTGGGCTGTGCATGACTCCGCGGAAGGTCGGTCCGATATTGGGAGCCAGCGTGGAATTCGGCGCCCCCGGCGTTCCACTCAAGGCCGGCTGGGCAAGGATGATCGTTTTGGCGACCTTGTTGTAATAGAGTTCCGCATGCAGTTGCGGGCTGCCGCGCAGCCATTTGGCGCGGAAACTGATTTGGTATTGCCGCCCCTCCACCACTGGCACCAGGGATCCCGCAGCCTTGAGGGAGGTTTCCAATAGGTTCGGGTGGTAATTGCTGGCTCCCGTCGCGACCAGCTTAAGAACGTTTCCTCCACCATCGCTCACCACGTTGGAAAGCCCATGAGTGCCCAGCAGACGCCATGCCGTGGTTCCGGAAGTGAAGCCGCCATTCTGCATCAACTCCCGGTGCAATCCCGCCGGATCTTCAATCACCGAAACGTCATCGATCAAAATTTCCCCGGCATCGAGCAGTCCCAGTCGGAGTTCGTGGAAATTAAAAATATTTGGAGTGAAGGTCGGCGTCTGCGCGGTGGCCGTGAAGGAATAATTCTGCCAGCCGGAACGCGATGTCTCATCACTGGCCGCCCAGGCTTCGGGCACGGAGTTGTCCGCATCGGGATCGCGAAGTTCCAGCGAGGACCCTCCGCCATCCGCCTCGACAGGCCAGGGCCGATTGTCACGGTAAAAGACTTCATTCACAATGTTTCCAAGCATATCCCGCAGCACAATTCGCTCCCCCCGGTTCGAGAGCCCACCGCTGAATGCCCCCACCGCCGTAACGCCGGGATGCGCCGCGTTAAACGTCGCCGCATCGTTGGCAATCACCGCGAACCCACCCGGAGCTATGACGGTTCCCAGAGGAAACGTGTAGCTTACCGCATCATCTAATTTCCATCCTCCGATATCAATACTGGCTCCTGAACGGTTATACAACTCGATCCAAGCCTCCTCATTCGCCAGATAGGGCGTCGCGCCGTCCCGGTACTGGGGGCGGTGGTGATACATGATTTCATTGATCACGATTCCCGTGGTCAGGGCCACATTGTTCACGGCACCCGGCGTTTGCTCCGCAAGGTTGATCGTTTCCAGAAAATCGCTGCGCACGTTGCTGCTGCGCTTTGCCTGATGGGTGGCCTTGACTTTCACGGCATCAATGACCGTAAATTTTCCCGGCCCGTAGAGATAGAGAAATTCATTTTCCACAGGGGCAAATCCCATCTGCGTGGAAGAGAAGGTGACATACCCTCCGCTGGAAAGCGTCTGTGCGGGAATCGGGAATTCGATCCCGGACTCGCTGACCAGCATGTATCCTCCAATCCCCATGGAGGCACCGGGGTTATACAATTCCACCCAGAAGGGATCGCTCCCATCAGCGGTGATCTCATTGATGATCAGAGGCACCTCGCCCGGATGCGTGTTCTGCGTGGGAGTGTTGACACCCGTGAAGGCATCATAAATTTCAATTTCATTGAGCCCCGCGTGGTTGTTCACCGCAGTCAGGGACTCAAATTTCACATACCGGGCCGTCGTCGCCGTCAGTCCGTTTTGCGTACTGAAGGGCGCGGCCAAAATGGGGCTCTGCCCGGCCACATTCGTCAGGGAACCACTGAGAATCTGCGTCGGAGCCACCAGCAGGTTTGACCCATCCACGGCATTTGACGCCGACAACGTGAAGTTCAGCGTCCCGCGGTCGTTGTTGCTCGCATTGTGCGTATTGCGCAGCAGAATGCTCTTCATCGCCACCGGGGCACCAAGATCAACGATAAACCATTGATTGGGCACCCCATCGCGACCCAGCCAGTAAGTGTTGCTGTAAACATCCGAAATGCTCCCGTCCGTGACATGCAAAGGCCGGAAATCATTGCCCGCCGTGGGGTCCTGTGAAAAATCCTGATTCGGCCAGTGCCCGCTGGCGTTAATCACCGCCTTGTTCAATGCCCGGTTGACCGGGGCCGGATCAGTCGGCAACACCACCCTGGTGGTCAGTTTCGCCACCGTTGCCGCATCGAACGCCGTGTGCCAGATGGCCACATCATCAATGCGTCCCTTGAAGTAGTTCGTCACGCCCAGGGCCTTGGACCCGATGAACCAGCGATCCCCCACGTTGGTAAGACCGGTAACCGTTGGGGCGGTGCCCTCCTCCACCCCATTCACGAAAATCCTCACCTTGCCGCCATTTCCAGCCACGGCACAAACGTGATACCACTGGCCCACCACGGCCTTGGTAGTGCTGGTCACATTGTAGCTGGAGGAGGTTGTATAGTGCTGGAATTCACCCGTCGATTTCATGCGGATCTGGTGAGATTGCGCCACACTGGGACTGCTGGAAGAGGCGCGCGTGATAATGCACTGAGCCCTGATCAGGTCAGGCTTCACCCACAGGGAAATCGTGTAGGCTGAAGAACCGCCATTGGTGTCCAGCACTTCCACGTAATCATCCACCCCATCACAATTCAGCGACTGCCCCGCACCGATGATGGGAGGAAATTCCGCAGCGAATCCGACGCCCCCCTTGAGCGTGCCATGCATCCCATTGCCCGACAAATCCTTTGCGTCCCCGTCCAATGGAAAATACCTGCGGTTTCCAGCCTGGCTCGGAGGCGGAGGAAGGACACCCACCGGGGCTACGAAATTGTATTCCCCCGGCGATCCTCCGTACGCCACGCTGGCCCTCCAGTGGAACGGATCTTGTGAGGAATCCAGCTCATTGATCTTGGCCAGCGTCGCCCCACTACCATCCGGTGGCTGCGGCCAGGGAAAGCGATCGTTGTAGGAAATTTCATCCATCATCCGACCATTGTGATTTTTCAATGTCACCTTCTCGCCCCCATCCGCCAGCAAATTCAAAAAAGGCCCAATCGCCGGAACGCCTGTCGCTGCCGTGAAGGCAACTGGATCCGCCGCGATCACCAAAAACCCCGATCCGGCAATCTTCGTCCCCGCAGGAAAAACATAATCCACTCCACCATCCAGCCTCCAGCCCGACATATCCACATCCACCGACTGCTGGTTGCGCAACTCAATCCACTCCCCGCTCAGTTGGGAATCCTGCGGGTGATACTGGATTTCATTAAAAGTCACCACGGCTTCAGGACCAGCCTGAACCATCGCCGTCGATCCAAACAGAAGCACCATCAGGATCTGAAAATAGGAATCGCGAAATCTCATGTAGGGGGGGGAGGATAATAGGAGGACACAACACGCCATCCGATCAATCGGCCTGATCAGCAGCATGGGGAGGATGCCGCATTTTAGCTCACCCCCGGCCGTTTTGACCAGTGAATTCGGACGCGCGGGGCCCCTCACCGTCTCGATAATCATGCAGGAAGGAACCCTCAGTAATTCTTGGGAGATTTATACGCACCGCTCAGCAAGGGCACGTTTACGGGTATGCTTTTGTGCAACATGGGAGGGCGCGGTGGCGTATCCATTTTGGATGACAGATCGTTCCCCCTCCCTTCGTCGTTTATGTCTGGCGCTGTTTTCGACCGTGGCCTCGTGGGTGCTGGCGCAAGAGCCGGTGCCGGCGGTGGCTGCGCCGAATGGCGAGGCCATTTACCAGCAGCTTTGCGTGGAATGCCACGGCAAGCAGGGCGAGGGTGTGGCCAAGAAATGTGATGACCCGCTTCGGGGGGAAAGGAACCTGGCGGCGCTGGCGAAATACATCACAAAGAACATGCCGGAGGACAAACCGGAGTTGTGCGTGGGGCCGGAGGCGGAAAGCGTGGCCAAATACATTTTCGATGCGTTTTATTCACCCGAAGCCCAGGCGCGGCTGCATCCTGCCAAACGTGATCTGGTGCGACTGACGAACCGGCAGTTTGTGGAATCGGTGGCGGATCTTTTGGGGAGTTTCGACAAGGAATATCCGCTGGGGGAGGCAAAGGGACTCACGGGGAAATATTTCAGCTCGGATGGCATGAACAAGAAAGTGAAGCAGGGCTTGGAGCGCGTGGACGCAAAGTTGGAGTTCGATTTCGCGGGCGGTCCGCCTGCGGAGGGGATCAAGCCGGAGCAATTTTCCATTGCATGGTCGGGATCGCTGCTGGTCGACACCACCGGCTGGTATGAATTCCGGGTCCGCACACCCAATGGTGCGCGGGTCTATGTCAATACCGACATGCGCGATGGCGACGCCAACCAGCGGGATGACTCGGACCAGAAACGGCAATCGGCGCTCATCGATGCCTGGGTCAGTTCTGGGGATGAAATCCGCGAAACGACGGCCCACGTTTATCTGCTGGGAGGGCGGGCTTATCCGATCCGGCTGGATTATTTCAAATACAAGGAAAAGCGCGGCATGGTGGCGCTGGATTGGAAACCGCCGCATGGGGTCTGGACCGTGTTGCAGGCCCCCTTTCTCTCGCCAGCACCCGCGGGGCATGTGGCCATCGTATCGACGACGATGCCGGCGGATGATCGCAGCGAGGGCTACGAGCGAGGCACGGGAGTCTCGCTGGGCTGGCATGAGGCGACGACGAAAGCAGCGGTGGCGGTGGGCACGGAAGTGCAGGGGCGGCTGCGGTTGCTTACGGGGGTGAGTCCCGAGGCCCCGGAGTTCAAGGACCGTTGCAAAGAATTCATCGCCAAGCTCGCCGAGCGGGCTTTCCGCCGTCCGCTCACGCCGGAACATCGGCAACTCTACGTGGACCGGGTGTTTGTCGATGGAGTGGTGCCGGAGATCGCGGCGAAGCGAGCCACGGTGCTTATTTTAAAATCGCCGCGTTTCCTCTACCCTGGCGTGGATGTGCCCGCGGATGATTATGCCGTGGCGGGTCGGCTGGCCCTGGGAATGTGGGATTCGCTTCCAGACCAGGCACTGACGGAGGCAGCGGCGAAAGGGGAGCTTCACACGCCGGAACAGGTCCACGCGCAATCGCTCCGCATGATGAGCCACCCGCGCGCCCGGGCCAAGCTGCGCGATTTCAACAAACATTGGCTGGAAATGGAAAAGGCGGATGACCTGAACAAAGACCCGCAGGTGTATCCGGGATTCGATGCCGCGCTGGTGGCGGATTTGCGACGCTCGCTGGAGTTGTTTGTGGACCACGTGGCCTGGAGTGAGACGGCGGATTATCGCGAGTTGTTGCAGGCGGATTACCTGTATTTGAACAGTCGGCTGGCGGATTACTACGGCTATCCCCTGCCTCCCGGCAGTGATTTCCAACCGGTGAAGGTCGATTCGGCCCAACGCTCCGGCATCTTCACCCATCCCTTCCTGCTGTCGGCCTTTTCCTACACCAAATCTTCCTCCCCCATTCATCGCGGCGTCTTCCTGACCCGCAATGTGCTGGGACGCAAACTTAAGCCGCCTCCGATGGCGGTGGCATTCGAGGATTCAAAATTCGACCCCTCCCTGAGCATGCGCGAGAAGGTCACCGAACTCACCAGCAAGACCGCCTGCATGGGCTGCCACACCACGATCAATCCCCTCGGATTCACGCTCGAAAACTTCGATGCCGCAGGACGATTCCGCACCGAGGAAAATCACAAACCCGTGAATACCAAGAGCGAATATACGACAGCCAATGGCGATGTGGTCACACTGCAAAGCGCCCGGGATCTGGCAACGCATGCCAGCACGAGCCCGGAGGCACGTCGCGGGTATGTGCGGCAAATGTTCCAGTTTCTCATCAAGCAGCCTCCGGCCGCCTATGGCGCGGGCGCGTTGGAAAAACTGGATGCCGACTTCGTATCTTCGGGTTACCATATCCGGCAGCTCTTCATTTCCATCAACACGCTCGG
>CALQSQ010000081.1 GCA_943333275.1 Akkermansia muciniphila | reverse complement strand
TCCGCCCGGGGTTCGGACGATGATCGGTTTCGTCCTTGGCCTTGGCTTGGTGGCGGGTGGAGTTGCCATGAAGCGACGGGCGGCCTACCAGGTGCTGGCGCAGACGCTGTGTGCCACGGGTGTGCTGGTCTTGTATGGTGTGACGTATGCCGCCCATGCATTGTACAAGCTGCCACCGTTCGAATCGCCGATTGTGACGTTTTTCATCATGGCGATAATTACGCTGGCGGCCTTTACCCTGGCTGTTCGCATGGATGCGCAGGTGGTGGCGGTGCTGGGGATGATCGGTGGATTCCTCACGCCCATCCTCTGCTCGACGGGCGTGGACAGGCCCTTTGAGCTGTTCAGTTACATTGCGCTGCTGGATATCGGAGTGCTGGCGGTGGCGAAGCGGAAACGCTGGCTTTATCTCACCGCCCTGGCCGCCGGGGGCACGATGCTCATGCAGTTTGGATGGTTCGTGAAATTTTTCCAGAGCTCCGGTTATGCCATGGGTGCGGTCACCGTGATCCCGATGGGCATCCTCCTGGGCTTCGCGGGCCTGTTCACCCATGCGGCCTGGAGATCGCGGCTGCGTGATGATGACGATGCCTTTCCGGCAATATCCGCCCTGGCTCTGTGCGGTGGTGCTATGATGGCGGCCTTTGTGTTTGTGAACTGTGGCACCATCGCGGACCGGCCTTTCCTGCTCTATGGCTTTGTGTTCGGCATCAATGCCCTTGTCATGGCCATCGTCTGGCAGCAACCGCGTGTGGTCATCGCTCAGCTCATCATCGCCATGCTGACGTTCCTGCATCTCTCGGTCTGGACCACCTCAGTCCTGACGAACGCCCTGTTGCCGCAAGCCCTGTTTATTTATCTGGCCTTCGGCATCCTGCATACGGTTTTCGCGATCCTGTGGACGCGGCGCAAGGAAACTGCACCGCTGGCCATGGGGTGGACGCCCGTGATCTCGCTGGTTTTGTTGCTCATGCCCATGATCTGTCTGGATTCCGTAAGCTTTGCCATCTGGCCGGTCATCCTGCTGGTCGATCTGCTCATTATCGGCCTAGCGCTCTCCACGCGATCGCTCGCCCCGGTGCTGGCTGCCTTGGGGATCACGCTGCTCACGGCTGGCGTGTGGCTGTTCCGGTTGCCGGTGCACGAGCCCCATTCCCTGATTCCTTTCTTGACGGTAGTGGGCGGGTTTGCCATGCTCTTTGGGGTCGCCAGCAGTTTCCTCAACCGGAGGATTCCAGAGGCCAGGCATAATTCGTATCTGCCCATCAGTTCCGCCGTGCTCCCCTTTGTGCTGCTGATCATGGCCACGTTGCGACTGCGCGTGGATGACCCTTCGCCGATGTTTGGTTTGGCGCTGCTACTCGCGGTGTTTCTGCTGGGACTGGCGCGGGTCAGTGGCACGACGGTGCTGGTTCCCACGGCACTGGGCTGCGTGGTGGCTTTGGAATGGGTGTGGCACGAGGGGCAGTTCAACCCCCAGGCGCCGGTCCTGCCGCTGCTTTGGTATCTTGGGTTCTATGCGTTGTTCACCGTTTTCCCGCTGGTCTTCCGCAGGTCCTTTGTGGAGCGGCGGTTGCCATGGGCGGCCTCTGCGGCTGCGGGCATCGGCACCTTCTGGTTCGTGTATCAATTGATTAAATCCACCTGGCCGAATGAAATGATGGGCCTGCTGCCCGCGGGCTTTGCCATCGCGCCGGCCTTACTGCTCCTGTTTGTGGCGAAACGTCACGCCCCGGAGAACCCTGCGCGCCTCTCCCAACTCGCCTGGCTTGGCGGCGTCACTCTCCTGTTTGTCACGCTGATTTTCCCCATCCAGTTTCACAGACAATGGATCACCCTCGGCTGGGCGCTTGAGGGTGCGGCGTTGTGCTGGCTGTTCCGCCGCGTGCCCCATCCGGGCCTGTGGGCCACGGGCCTGGGGCTGTTGGGGGCCGCCTTCATCAGGCTTGCGGTAAATCCCGCCGTCCTCAGCTACCAGTCCCCCGGTGCCACTCCCCTTCTCAACTGGCAGCTCTATACCTACAGCATCGCAGCTGGCGCGATGTTCGCAGCAGCCCGGACGCTCAGGCCCCCAAGGGATTTTTGGAATGGCTTTAATTTGCGCGGCGTGCTTTGTTCCCTCGGCGGCATCCTCCTCTTCCTCCTTTTGAATATTGAAATCGCCGATGCCTTCACCCCGGCCGGAAGCCGCTCCATTGTCTTTGAGTTCGATGGCAACCTCGCGCGCGACATGACCTACACCATCTCCTGGGCCCTCTTTGCGCTTGGACTGCTCGGCATCGGATTCTGGAAACGTCTCGCCCCCACCCGCTATGCCGGCATCGGACTCCTCGCCCTCGCCCTTCTCAAACTTTTCCTCCACGATCTCGCCAACATCGACAGCATCTACCGCATCGGAGCCCTCGTCGTTGTCGCCGTGATCGCCCTTCTTGCCTCTTTTCTTTATCAACGATTCTCCACGGAGGACCCATCCTGATGGGATCCAGCATCTTCGTTGCGGCTTCGCGAAATGAAAATGACCCGGCGCCGGGGATTTCGATTCCCAAAGGATGCGGCGACTCACTCTGCCAGCAGGCACCGGTGTGCAGAAAACCCGGCGCCGAAGGATACCAGCAGCCGTGGTTGATGTGGTGCTGAGTTCAGGGATCGCTCCAGGGCCAGCAGCACGGAGGGACTGCTGACATTACCGCAATCCCGCAGCACCGCATGGGCTTCCTCGAGCGGATGCTGCGGCAATCTCTGCTGAATGGCGTTGAGCACTTCACGTCCTCCTCCGTGGCTGATGAGGAAGTGCGGAGCGGTTCCGTCGAGGAGTTTCTCCACGGCGCCTGCGGCAATTTCCGGGACGCTGCGGTGGAGTTGATTGCAGAGTTTTCCCTCGCGGTTTACGAAACGGATTTTTTCGCGGTGCGAGGGAACGTGGAGCGTGGCAAATTCCGAAAATCGGAGGTCGCCGCGCCGGACGTTTTCACCATCGAGGATCACGGCGGCGGCTCCGTCACCGAAGAGGCAGAGGCTGATGAGCACGCCGGGATCGTTGGAAATATAAAAGGCGGCGGAGCAAACTTCGACGGCCACCACGGCGGCGCGGTGCGTGGGATGCGCCTGGAGATACTGGGTGGCGGCGCGCAGCGCGGGAATTGCCGCGCCGCAGCCGGCTCCGGTGACATCGAGCAGCCAGGTGCTGTCCGGCAGGCCGGCTTGCTCCGCGACATGGCTGGTAAGTCCGGGGCAGAGATAGCCCGTGCAGGTGCAGATGATGAGTGCATCCACGGAACCAATTTCTCCCTGTTCCATGGCGCGTTGCAGCGCGGTGGTGGCCAGGGCGGCGGCCTCCTTTTCGAAGGCGGTGCTGAGTTGCTCGGCGTTGCGATCAAAGAGCGTGGTCAGCGTGTCTGTTGCAAAATGGCGTGTGGCGATCCCGCTGTCGCCGAGCAGGACCTTTTCAAGCAGTCCCTGCGAGCGCGGTTGCAACTGCTGCATGGCGGCGGAGTCGCGCACGGCCTCCCAGCATTCGGTTTGTGTCCAGGAACGTGCTGGAAGGGCGTGGGAAATGCTGCGGAGGAACATGGGGAGGGATTAACGGACTAATTGATAAAGCGAGGCAAACGAAACCCAACGCCGCGAAACGGCCTGAGCGCAAAGGCGTCGGCCCCAGGGTCGCAGGAGGATCCATTGCAGGCGTCTGGCCCAACGCAAGCGCCGTGCGAAAAGGGTGTGGTGGGATTTACGGATGGATTGTTTGGCCTGATCCCACGAAATTTGCCGGCGGCTCCAGTCAACGAGTGCCGGGACAGCGGCCAGGGCGCTCTGAAATGCCATGCTCATGCCGTTGCCAGTGATGGGTGGGATCATGGCCGCGGCGTCGCCGATGCGCAGGGCATCATCGGTGGGCGATTGCCAGCCAAGCTGAAATCGATGCACTCCCTTGAGCGAACCTTCGACCATGGTGGCCTCCCTCAGTCGTTCGGCCAAACTTCCCAGTCCCGCATCCGCCGCCGCCTGGGCTAGCCGATGTTCCCGGCCGGTGAGTGATTCCGTGCGATGAAACAGTCCGCTGACATTAACGCGATCCCCCTCCACGCGCGTCATCCCCAGATAACCACCGTTTCCCAAATGAAGCTCCAGGTCCGCCTTGAGCGGCAATCCCAGGAAATGCGCCTTCAGTCCGATCCAGGTGGACTCACAGGAAGGGCGGCCCGTGGCCAGCACGATACCCTCGATGGCCGGGTCCGTGAAACGCTGGCCGGTAAGCAATGCGCCGCCGTGCGCCACGAAGCGTTCCGCCATGATGCCATCCAGGAGATGGCGGCTGATGCCCCGCGCCTGATTGGGCAGGGAGGTGCGCAACATGGGGCGTTCGCCGTCGAACCAGAGTGTTTCCTGGAGTTGCGTGGCCCCGGCCATCAACCCTTCCATGCCAAGAGACTCAAGCTCCGCATCGGTGATGCCGGAAATGAATTCGCCACAAACGCGATGCCTCGGATAGGTGGCGGATTCGATCACCGTCACCGGCACACTCTCACGCCGCAGGGCCAGGCCCAGCGCCAGTCCGGCTAGTCCGCCGCCGGCAATCTTTAGGGGCTTCATTTCCATGCAGTCAGTTGATACGCTCCGAGCAGGGTGGTGGAAACACGCCATTTCCAGTCCGCAAGCCCGAGTGCGGCTGGCAGTTCATTTCTCAAAAATCCCGCACGGATGCTCACCAGCATGTCATGGCGGGTGACCGCACTGAGTTGCAACAACGTGCTGAGCGTGCGCCCCTGCCACTGGTGCAGTGCCCGTCGCGCAGGTTCGCAGGCGATCAGCAGGCGGCAGGAGGCGGGGAGTTTCCTGCCAATGGCGGCCAGCGAGTCCGTGGTGAAATGATGCAGAAACAAATTGGCCACGACGATTTCTGTTTCTGGCAGCGATGCTTGAAACAAGTCCTCCTGCAGCCAGTGGGCGGATTCCGGCCAGTCCGCGGGGCGCGGGGCGAGATCGAGGGCGGTCCATTGCGAGGGAGGGAGGAGCGCGGGGGTCCAGAGCGAGCCGTCGCCTGCGCCGAGTTCGAGAACCCTGTCGCCAGCCTGGGAGTGGGAACGGAGGGATCTCCTCAACCAGCGGTGATTGCCCATGATCGCATTGATCCAGCGCAGTTCACGGCGGCTACGCACCGCTTCGGGCGCGGTGGCGGGCAGGGAATCGAGCATTTCTGGTTGGACGAGTCGGGTCATCTGGGGGATGAAAGAGTTTCCTTTCCTTAAGCCGGCATTTCATCAATGTCGTTCCCTGTTTCCCTGAACTATGCGCACCCGATTCGCTCCAAGTCCCACGGGCTGGCTGCACCTTGGCCACGCTTACGCCGCGCGCGTGGCCTGGGAGGAGGCGCACCGGGCGGGCGGGGAATTTTTGCTGCGGCTTGAGGATATCGACACCAAGCGTTGTCGTCCTGAGTTCGAGGCGGCTATTCTGGAGGATCTCACGCGGTTGGGATTGCTCTGGACTGGTCCGGTGTCGAGGCAGAGTGAGCGGATGCCGGTTTACCAGGCTGCGCTGGAAAAATTGCAGGCCATGGGCGTGGTCTATCCCTGCTTTTGTACGCGGCAGGAGATCGCATCGCTGTCCGCTCCCCAGGGACCGGAGGGCCCGCTGTATCCGGGAACCTGCAAGTCCATTTCCAGATTGCAGGCACAGGAAATGCGGGAATCCGGCAAAGGGTATGCGTGGCGCTTGAATGCCGGGCTGGCTTCCCAGCTTTGTGGCGAGTTGGTCTGGGAGGACCGGGGGCGCGGGGTGTTCCGTGTTCTGCCGGAACTGCTGGGGGACGTGGTGGTCGCCCGCAAGGACATCGCCACCAGTTATCATCTGGCAGTCACGGTCGACGATGCTGCGCAGGAAATTTCCCTCGTCACGCGCGGGGAGGACCTGCTGGCCTCGACGCATGTTCACCGGTTGTTGCAGGCTCTGCTGGAACTGCCCGTGCCGCAATGGCAGCATCACAGGCTAATCTGCGATGATGACGGAAAGAGGCTGGCCAAACGGGATGCTGCGCGCAGTTTGCGAAGCCTGTGGGAGGCCGGGTGGGAGAACGCGGAGTTGTGGAAACTCTGAGTCAGGAATGCGTGGTGCCCACTGATCCTCCCGGGCTGCGCATGAGACCCACCATGACGCCCTGAATGAGCAGTTCCTGCGCGGGGATCAGGTCTGGATAGGCGGCATTTTCCGCTTTCAGATAGGCGGTGCCGGAGCGGGTGAGAAAGCGTTTCAAGGTGCATTCACCATCGATCAGGGCGGCCACGATGTCCCCGGAGCGCGGCTCGCGCATTTCCATGATCACGAAATCACCCTGTACAATATGGGCGTCTTGCATCGAGTCCCCGCGCACTTCCAGGGCGAAGGTGGGGTGGTTGCGGGGCAGACCGAAGGACAATGGGTCCACGAGCAGATTGCGATTACTCTCCATCGTCGAATCCTGGGGCATGCCGGCGGCGATGGTTCCATAGACCGGAATGGCGCGAAGCGAATTCTCCTGAGTGGATGAAACCGGCCCCGTGGATTTCGAGCCACCGAGCTGCCGGTTCAGCACGACCGCCCGCGCCTTGCCGGGCAATCGGCGAATGAACCCCTTGCGTTCCAGTGCCCGGAGCAGATCCATCGCGGCAGTCTGGCTGGCGAATCCGAAATGACGCTGGACCTCCCTGGAGGAAGGCATGAATCCCTGGTCCTCATGAGCCTTTTCCAGAAACTCCAAAAGTTGCTGTTGGCGCAAGGTGAGCGAGGGGGCTGGCGGTAAGGAGGACATGGAAACGGCGCGTGTTGGATGGGGGTAATCTGGCACGATGCTTGCTTTTGAAAACGAACCTGACCCTAGGGGTAAATACTAGGGTTGCATTGGACGCGAGATTTTCCGCTAAGCAAATAATAATTATGGATTAATCGATTTAAACAATGCTCCACGCAACCCGCAAGCAAGGGGGCTTGCGGCATTTTGGGAGAATTCGCAGGGGTATGAAAAATCTGTTGCACGCCCGTAATCAAGATACTAGTCTCCGCCCCCCTTGACCCGAGACCGGAAATTCAACCTCGCAGGATAGGGTCAACACAGTCCGATCATCCTACAAACCACCTCCCCACATGGCCAAGCCAGCGAAAAAGACGACCTCTAAGTCCGTTGCCAAGACCTCTGCAAGCAGCAGCAAGTCCAAAGCTTCGCAGGCCCCCAAAAAGGCGCCGTCCAAAAAAACGACAAAGCCTGCCGCGAAAGCCAAACCTGTCGTTAAAGCCAAACCAGCGGCCAAAGCCAAACCAGTGGCCAAAGCCAAGGCTTCCAAATCCTCCCCCAAGGCTGCCAAGCCTTCCCCAAAACCGACCAAACCGACCAGACCTATTAATAAATCCCCCAAACCCGTCAAGGCCAAGGCTGAGACCAAGTCCGTAAAAGCCCCCGCCACCAAGACCTCCAAACCAGCCGCCAAAGGCAAGGCGGCCGCTGCCAAACCGGTGGTCAAGCAGTTGATCAAAAAGAAAGCGGTCCAGCCATCGAAGGCCGACAAGCCCGTCTCCATCCGCGCCACCCGTGGTGCCGCCCTGGCCAAGCCCCCCGCAAAACGAGTGGTTCCCAGGGAGATCCCGATGATTGCCGTCGTTTTTCCCGACAAGAATCCCCACAGCAAGGTCTTCATCAATCTTTCCCACCAGCGTCTATTGCAGTTGAAGGATGAATTGGTGGACTCCATGTCCGGCATGGCCAGCGAGACGCTGCGTTCCCGTGCCCAGGACAGCGAGGCCTCCGCCTTTGGCATGCACCAGGCCGATGCCGGGAGTGATGCCTACGATCGCGATTTCACCCTCAGCCTGCTTTCCCAGGAGCAGGACGCCCTCTACGAAATTGAGGAAGCCCTCAAGCGCATCAAGAAGGGAACTTACGGAATCTGCGAACTGAGCGGCAAGACCATCCCCGTCGAACGCCTTGAAGTCCGGCCCTATGCCCGTTACACGGTGGAAATGCAGGAAATCGTCGATCGCGAGCACGGCCCCAACAGCCTCCGCCGCGGCATCCGCAGCCTCTTCGGGCTGGGAACCGATGACGAGGATGAAGATGGGGATGAAGATTCTGTTGAAGAAGAGAAAAACTAACCTAGACTCCGCCCTCCCCACTCCAAAACGAAAATTTTATGCCACGCGAAATCATCATCATCGAATGCACGGAAGCCAAAGCCGAAGGCCGTCCGACCTCCCGCTATGTCACCACCCGCAACAAAAAAAGCATTCGCACCCCCGGACGCTTGGAGAAGGTGAAATACAACCCCTTCCTGAAACGCCGGACGGTTCACCGGGAACTCCGCTAAACCCGCAACCGCCTCCCACCCCAATTACCCATTATGGAACCGAAAACCAAACAACGTCTCATCAATTTCCGCAAGGCCAACCGCCGCCTGCCGCGTCGTCGCTACGACATTCAAATTGAGAAGATCACCTACACGAATCCCGACTACCTCGCGAAGTTCACCACGGAGACCGGCAAGATCCTTCCCCGCCGGACCACCGGTGTCTCCGCATGGATGCACCGCCGGATCACCAAAGAGATCAAGCGTTCCCGCGCCGTCAATCTCATCGCCTGATCCGCCGGGACGGAAACGTCCCTGGCAACTGTGCGAATGATTTTCCGCCAAGGGGCAGCCAAACGGCTGCCCTTTTGTCATGTTGCCGGGGCGGGGATATGACGCGGAATTGGCAGCGGGAAAAAGAAGGCTTATCCGTTGATGACAAACACTTTATGATCGATATCTCCACTGGATCCCGACTGGCGGCAGGCGCAACGAAACGGTTGATCGAGGCCTATATGCCGGTCGATCCAGTGAGCGCGGAATACCAGAGACAGTTTCTGGACCTGATCGAAAGGGCACCGGACCATTTTGCCAACCGACACAATTATGAACTGGGATTGCCGGGGCATTTCACAGTCCAGGCGGTGGTCATTAATCCACAGTTGCGTTCGGTGGCCCTGATGCACCACGCGAAACTGGGCATCTGGGTCGGGCCCGGCGGCCACATTGATGCCGGTGATGCCAACGCTGAAATGGGTGCCCGTCGCGAAGCCGAGGAGGAGATGGGGCTGACGGATCTGGTGCTGATGCAGGCGGCTCCCTTTGATCTGGATGTTCACGGATTTCCCGCCAAGGGGTCCCAGCCCGACCATCTGCACTATGACATTCGTTTCCTGTTCTCAACCACCCTGGTGGAACTGCGGGCGAACCACGAAAGCCGGGCGGTCGAGTGGACGCCGCTCAATGCCTATCCTGAAAGGGTGGGGAGGTGGCTGTCAAATTCCCGGCTCATCAGGGGACTGCAGTCGCTGGCCGGATGATTTTACAACTGTCCGCCCTTTTTAATATCCAGATAGCGATTCACCAGCGCGAGCGGCAAATCCTGCGAGGTGGCATCGACGAGTTGGAGACGCTGGCTGCGCAAGTAGGTCATCAGTGAGCTGCGTTCGTCGAGGTAAAGGTGCGTGGCCGCACAGGTGACGGCATCATCCAAAGTTTGCAGCGGCTTGCTGACGAGTGGCTGCAGGGATCGCTCCTGAAGGGTGGCGAGGACGACGAGGTGCTTTTTGCGCAATTCCATGAGCGGCCCCACCAAATGGGAGGCATCCTCGCTGCGCAGGTTGGTCAGGAAGACGACCATGGCACGCCGCCGCTGCTGGATCATGAGTCGCTGGACCGCATCGCTGAAGTCGGTGGGTTCCCCCGAGGATTGGTAATCGTAGAGGTGGTTCAGCACCACGGGCATCATGTGAGGCCCCTTCACTGGAGGAAGCCACCGCGGAGTGCTGCCGATGCCCATGATTCCGACGGAATCCCCCTGCCGCAGGGCAATCTGGGACAGCAGCAGGACGGAATTCAGCGCGTGATCGAACTGGGAAAGGTCGCCATCCATCGCCCGCATGCGCCGGCCGCAGTCCACCACGATAATGATCGTCTGGTCCCGCTGCTGACGGTATTCCCGGCTGATGAGGCTGGCGCGGCGGCTGGTGGCTTTCCAATCAATCTGCGTGAGAGCATCCCCCTCCTGGTAATCCCGCAGCTGGTGGAATTCCTTGCTGACTCCGGCCCGATTCAGCGAGACGATGCCCATTTGATCGACCCGGTTGGTCATGGTCAGCAAATGGAAGCGGATGATGGGCTCGAAATTCGGATACACCTTGATCTCGCTGGTCGGGCCGCAGCGCAGGGTGCGCTGCCAGAGGCCGAGCAACGAGGTGCGTTTGAGATGGGCGGGGGAGAGCACCTGGGGGCCGCGTTCCAGGGGCTTCACCTGATAGGTGATTTCAACGAAGCCCCTGCCGGGGATGCGGCCCTGCCAGGGCAATTGGTCAGACGTCATCTGGAGGGGCAGTCCGTCATAAACCTCCAATTTGAAACCCGAGCCATGCAGATTGCGAATCCGCAGCACCACCTCGTGCAATTGATTGAGCGCGAGAAAATTCGGAATTTCCCGCGTAAACTCGATGCGCATTTTTCCCCGCAAATTGAAGAAATCCACCAAGGCCAGGACTAGGTAAACGACTCCCGTGACCATCCAGGCCGGACTGATCTGGGGGAGGAACGAGGCCGCAAGTCCCAGCAGCAGCCAGAGCCAGGAGATCGAAAGAAACAGGCGAGTGGGGGTCATGACGAGGGCCACTGTTCAGGGGAAAATGGCGGCCCACGCGGGCGGTTTTTTTGCCAGTTGGAGCAGCCCCAGAGCCGAGGCTGAAGTTCGGGGCAGTGGCGCGGCGATCAGGCTGAAGGTTCGTTCCGGGGGATAGGTGCCCGGAGCATTTTCCGCCCCCATGGTCAGCATGGACACCTGGGCATTGAGTCCCAGGGTGCTCTGGGCGGAGCCATCGAGCGACCATTGGTGCAGGTAAAAATAATTGCGCGGCACACTGAGTCGGACCTGACGCCGATTCGTCGCCAGCGTCTTCACGGAGGCCAGAAAATACGACGGGATGAGTTCGCGGTCGTAGCCTGAACCAAACAGTCCATTGGGCAGTTTTTCGATGGCAAACTTTCCGTCCTGCCAGGGAACGGCCAGGCTCAGCAAGGGGCAGGATCCGGGTTTGCCGCGTTCGCCGGGACCACGTGCGTCCAGCGTGATGTCTACCAGGGCGGAGGCTTGTTTCTGGCCGGTTGGCACATCGATGGGCGGGAGGTCAAAGATGAAGTACAACCCGTTATTGTCCGCCTGACATTGCAGTCCGACAGAGATGGTGTCCGCTTGATCGCCAGGCGGGGCGTCCGCCACATACCTGGCACGATTCATCAGGGCGACGGTCTGTCCGAGCAGAAGGTCGGGGGTGAGCTGGATTTCCCGCTCGAACGCAAGGTTCAGGGCATCGTTTTTGAGCTTTAAGATCATCCTG
Source organism: Akkermansia muciniphila (assembly GCA_943333275.1). Taxonomy (GTDB): domain Bacteria; phylum Verrucomicrobiota; class Verrucomicrobiia; order Verrucomicrobiales; family V1-33; genus JAGNEJ01. Next base: position 16,158 of record CALQSQ010000081.1, on the reverse strand, counting down.
CTTTTGAAGGCAGCGGACGAACTGGCCGCCGGCAGGGGAAGTCCAATTTTCATGGGGAAGCCCGGGCCGGGGGGGATGCTCACCGCGAAGGACTGGCTTTGTCCACGCCAGATCACCTCGGCGGTGCCTACAAAGGCTTCCGGCAGGCTGCTGCTGACTTCCAGCGCCAGGGGGAGTTCACTCCCGGATCCTTCGAGTCTCCCAGAGGGGAATTTGACGACGATGGGGAAGATCGAGGCATTGAAATTTACCAGCCGCGTCCCGCTGCCATCACAGAGTAAAACGCTGCCGCGCACAATGGATTCCTCCCCCCAGATTCTGCCGCCATAGTTTGCAGGAACTGCTGCGCAGGGGATGCGCAATTTCCATTCGGCCAACCGCGAGGTGGAGGCCCGGGCATTGCTCAAGCCCGTGTTCAGTGCGGATTCGGTGAGGTCCTCCCGTGCCTGCCAGGTGCCCCCAAGGCCCAATACTGCGACTGCCGCAGGCGTCTCCAAGCGGTTTCCTGAGACCGCGGGATTGGCGCGGAAACTCAATTCCAGGGACGCCTCCTTGGCACCATTGACGGGCAGTGTCAGAGCGGCATCGATGAGCACTGGCTCCGTCGGCGCAGCCTCGATGAGTGCAGCCCACGCGGCTTCAGCGATCGCCTGCTGCCCCCTGTGATTAGGCACCAACATTTGCAGGACGGCGGCGTCCCTGGCGACTTGCTCCACGGGATGACGATACCGATCCTTCAGCCTGAGAAAAGCGCTCTCCATGGCCTCGTCGGGTGTGACGGCCACCAATCCCGGACGGCTGGCTACCAGGGCATCGCCTGCGTCAACGCAGAGGACATCATTTGCGGCAGCCACCTCCCTAGCCACGGAAGCGAGCGGACGGGTGAGACCGAGTGTGCGCAAATCCCTGCCCTGCAGAATGAGGGGCGGCGTGGCGATGATGATATCCGCGCTGTGTTCCCGGCAGGCCCTGATCACCTCCTCGAGTGCCGCCCGGTAGCCCGCTAGGTTGCCATTTTGAGCGCCGTCATTGATTCCAGCCATTAAAAGGACGAGATCCGGATCACGATCAAAGGCGGTCGAGTTGATTTCCTCAAGCGTTTGCAGCGTTCCAATCCCGCTGCGCGTCAGATTCTCCAGCAACACGACCGGTCCGTCAAAATCAACCCCTAGAGGTGGCAGATTCTCGGGCCCGTCCTCGCCATCGTCATGGATGACGGGAGCAAGCGTTTCGTTGTATCCACGGGAACCGCTCCGCAGTCGAATGCCTCCGGTGTAGCGGTAATGCTGTCCAAGGGTGTCGAGAAATTTCCAGTGCCAGGTATTACGTAGATCGCGCGACCGCCGTGGATCAGGCACGTTGTAGTTGCTGACATCATCTCCAATCACGACCACCTTGTATTCCTCAGCACGTTCCTTCAGCCTGCCGTGACTTAGCGGAAGCCAGTGGGCGATGCTGGCTTCGCGCGCAGCAGCCGCCGGATCGGGAGTTTCAGCCGTTCCGCTCCCGCATGAAATCAGAAACGTTAGGAGCGTGAGGAATCGGGTGAACTGCATAATTTGGGAGGCCCCTGCATTTAACCAACAGTTCGCCATGACGCAAGTGGGGGGACGCGGGCATCTAAGAAATTTTCATCTGCGCAAACGTGCCGGGAAAAGGTGGGAGCGACGCCCGAAGCCCTGAGAATTGGGAAAAAACTCATTGCCAAATTCCGCCGCCTTCCTACAATGAAGGCCTCATGTTTACCGACCACCCTGCTGGCATGATCCGCATCTGTGTGTCCGGAATCTGAGATCCGTCAGCATTCACCCCGCCCCATTCACCCCCCAAATTGAACCCCTCCTGCCGTGCTAAAGCAAATTATCGGACAGAAAAGTCAACAACAACCCGAGCCCGCAGTCAATGTCGCTCCCGTTGAATCATCCTACAGCTCACCAGCTGCAGAAACCTATTACCCTCCCACCCGTTCATCCGCCCCTTCCCCAAAAAGTTCCCAAATGAGCCCCAATAAAAACATCCTCAGCAGCGACGTAGAAATCAAAGGCAGTCTCAAGTTTTCCAATGACCTGATCATTGATGGTAAAATTGAGGGTGAAGTCTCCTCTGACGGCGCGCTGACCGTGGGTGAAAATGCTTTCGTGGTTGGTGAAATCCGTACCAAATCCGTGGTCATTTTCGGCCGCGTCCAGGGCAACATCACTGTCTCCGAGCGTTGCGAACTCAAATCCAATGCCGTCCTCGAAGGCGACATCGTGGCGGGCACCCTTTCCATCGAAGAGGGAGCCACCTTCATGGGTAAAAGTTCCGTTGGGGCGGCCGCTGTGCGCAAGGCACAAGGCTAGAACGGCCCAAGCACTTCGGCTCATCGTCGATTGGTTGCCATGCTATCAATCTTTAAGACCGATCAAGCCGTATAGAGCCACACAAACACCAGGTATCCTGCCCGCACTGTGGGTTCCAGCAAATGGAACCCACAGGCGGGTTTTCTACGTACTGCAAGCAGTGCGCGCAGTATTTTCGAATTGAGCCTCCGGCAAAAACTGGAGGAAGGGGACTTTTCTCCCGTCTCATGGGAAGCGTAAAAGCCCCTGCGGGGCCCTCCCCCTCCTCCCGCCAGCCTTCCATGCCCCTGCAGGTCATGGGATACAGCGAGGAAGCGGACCTGATTGCTGAATCCAAACCCAACACCGTTCGCGCAGAACGTCCGCAGAAGACCTATCGCACCGTCATCTGTTTCGATTGCCAGCATCTGCACAAGGTTTCCGGCCTTTCTACCAGCAGCCTTTGTCCGAACTGCGGGAGTTACATTGATTTGCGTGATGTGGTCATCAAGGATCGCACCACTCAAAAAATCCGGACCCGCGGGGATGTCATCGTCGAAAAAAAAGGCGCCCTTCTTGGCACGAGCATCACGTGTGGTAATCTGGTTGTGGACGGGCAGGTCGCCGGCAGCATTTACGCGTCTGGAAACGTAACCTTCCGCAGTTCGGGAAAAGTGCTCGGGGAAGTGCGCTGCGGGCATCTTTTGGTTGAAAAAAAGTGTTCCGTCCAGTTTCTGCAGCACGTCCTTGCTGAGAAAGCGGAGATCCACGGCATGGTCACCGGAAGATTTGAGATCCAGGAACGGCTGCTCCTCTCACGTCGGGGACAAATTTCCGGCTCCATCCAGGCCAAGTCCATGGTCATGGAGGCTGGCGGTCAGTTGGAAGCTACCATGGAAATCCTGCCGCGCCCGTTGCCCCCCATCCCCGCACCCCTGTCGGTGGCGAAATCCCAGCCTTGTCTCCAAACTTCCGCGGTGACCCCGGCGGAGAGTCTGGCACTCTGGGCCAGCGAATCCGTCCCTTCACCCTCCGAGTAGGCGCGTTGTCCGGCGGTGTCACAATCAAGGCGGAAGAGCCCATCGTCATACGCGCAATCGCTTTTGCCATGGCCCTTGCGGAGTGCTAGTTTCCTGCATGACGAGCCATCATGCATACGATCCCCAGCACCTCTTTCTCACGCGCCGCGATTTCCTGAATCGCTGCGGCATGGGACTGGGATCGCTGGCACTCGGCTCGCTATTTCAGGAAACCGCCCAGGCCGCCAATCCCCTGGCAGTGCGTCCGTCACAGCAGCCCGGAAAAGCCAAGCACGTCATCCACATCTTCGCCAACGGCGGACCCTCGCAGGTCGACACGTTCGACCCCAAGCCCGCGCTGGACAAATGGCACGGCAAGGAGATTCCGCTGCGCCTGCCAACGGAGCGGAAGACAGGTGCCGCGTATCGTTCGCCCTATAAATTCAAGAAATACGGCCGGTCGGGATTGGAGGTGAGTGAAATTTTTTCCAAGGTGGGGGAATGCGCCGATGACCTCTGCGTCATCCGTTCGATGTTTGCCGATGTTCCAAATCACGAGCCCTCCCTGCTGCTCATGAACTGCGGCGAACCAAGACTGGTGCGGCCCAGTTTTGGCTCGTGGGTCACCTACGGTCTGGGCACCCTGAATCAAAATCTACCGGGCTTCATTTCCATGTGCCCGGGCGGCTATCCCATCCAGGAGAGCCAGAACTGGCAGGCGGGATTTTTGCCCGGCACGTTCCAGGGAACCTACATCGACTCCCAGCACCGGGAAATCGAGAAGCTCATTGAAAATATCACCAACAGCAGGCTTACGCTGAAGGACCAGCGCAAGCAGCTCGATTTTCTCCAGTCCCTCAATCGCGAACATGCCGCCAAACGCGCCAACGAGGAGGCGCTGGAATCTCGCGTGCAAAGCTTCGAACTGGCCTACCGCATGCAGATGGATGCGTCCGATGCCTTCGATGTGACCCGCGAGCCCCAGGCCATCCGCGATCTTTACGGTGACACCCAGCAGGGCCGGCAATTGCTCATCGCCCGCCGTCTGGTGGAGCGCGGGGTGCGTTTTGTCCAGCTCTGGCACGGGCCCGGTCAGCCTTGGGACAACCATGATGACATCGAGGTGAACCATCGCCGACTCGCAGGTGAGTCAGACCAGGCGATTGCCGCCCTTATCAAGGACCTGAAGCAGCGGGGCATGCTGGATGATGTGCTCGTGATCTGGGGTGGTGAATTTGGCCGCACGCCCACTGTGGAAATGCCGACTCCCGGTTCCAACGAGGGCAAAATCAACGGCCGGGATCACAACCACTACGGATTCACCATGTGGCTGGCCGGGGGTGGGTGCAAAGCGGGCAGCATCTACGGCAGCACCGACGAGTTTGGATTCAAAGCGGAGGAAAACCCCATCCATGTGCATGATCTCCATGCCACGCTCCTGAAATTGCTCGGATTCGATCACGAAAAATTTACCTACCGCTCCGCAGGCCGCGATTACCGGCTGACCGATATCCATGGCAAGGTGGTGGAGGCACTGATCGCGTGATTGAGTCAGGGGGGGCGATCCATCAAATTATTCTCTTGTGCAATAGTTTCCTTGTGAAACTATTGGCAAATGAAAGTTCATGTTGCCCAGCCCAAACTTTGCGCCGCAGAAATTCTTGAAACTGTCCCGCTGTTGATGAGTGTACTCCGCGCCCATAGTCGCAGTGCCAGCAGTCCGGAGCTCTCCATCCCCCAGTTTCGCGCCCTCGCCTTTGTGGGGCGAAACCAGGGCGGCATGCTGTGTGACGTCGCCTCCTTTCTGGGCCTGACGCCCCCCTCGGCGTCCAAGCTCATCGATGGCCTGGTGGCGAAGCGGCTGCTGCTCCGGTATGCCGGGACCACCGACCGCCGCAGCATTTCACTCTCCCTGACCGCCGCCGGACGAAAAATCTATGAACGCGCGGTTCAGTCCGCGGAGAAATTTCTCGCCGACCATCTCTCCCAACTCGCTCCGTCAGTGCTGGAGGAGATGCGTCATTCTCTGGAAGTCCTCCGGTCCATCTTCCAGCCACTCGAGGTCCGTAAATCCTGAACTGCCACTCCATTTATTCCGTTGATTCCAAATTTCATGATGCCTGCCATTTTTCGATCGATACAAACCGCCGGCGCATGCTGTCTTTGCGTGGGCCTGAGCGCCTGCAAAGGCAAGTCGGACCCGCCTGCTGCGGCCGGCGGGGCGGCGGCTCAGCCGGTACCGGTTCACGTTGTGAAAGTGCGACAGAAGGATGTTCCGCTCGATCTGCGGGTGTTTGGAAATGTTGAGCCGATCGCCAGCATTGCCGTGAAAGCCCAGGTGGGGGGCGACCTCATTGAGGTGAATTTCGAGGAGGGCCAGGATGTCAGGAAGGGCGATTTGCTCTTCACCATTCAGCCCAGACTGTATGCCACCCAGCTTGCCCAGGCCGAGGCGAATTTGGAACGGGACCGGGCGCTGGCGCTCAATGCCAGCAATGATCTGGAGCGGTATCGCCTGCTCGATTCCAAGGGTGCCGGAGTGAAGGAACAGTTAGACAAGGCCACCACGTCCGCCGCCGTGACTGCCGCGGTGGTGAAGGCGGATGAGGCTCAGGTCTTGATTGCTCAAACGCAGCTTGGCTACACCACGATTGAATCTCCGATCGATGGCCGAACGGGAGCGGTCCGGCTGCGTCCGGGAAACCTCATCAGGGTGACGGACGATGTTCCCCTGACGACCGTGGTGCAACTCTCGCCCATCTATGCCACCTTTGCCATGCCCGAGCAGCATTTGTCGGCCATCCGCAGGGGATTCGCGGAACGTGAGATGCCCGTCACCGTGCGGGATCGCAAGAGTGGGCAGCCGCTTGGCACTGGGAAACTTACCTTCATCGCCAACACGGTCGATCCGGAAACCGGCACCATCACTCTCAAGGCCACTCTGCCGAATACTGATCGCGCCCTCTGGCCCGGTGCGTTTGTGGATGTGATCCTGAGGCTCGATACAGACCGCGATGCCATCGTCGTCCCGACTTCCGCCGTGACCATCGGGCAGCGCGGCACGCAGGTCTTTGTGGTGAGGGAGGACCTGACAACGGAATCGCGCCCGGTGGTGGTGGGGCGGACCGTAGATCAGGAAAGCATCATTTCCGATGGCCTCAAGCCGGGGGAAAATGTCGTCTCCTCCGGCCAATCCCGGCTGCTGCCTGGTTCCAGGATTGTCGCCAAACCTGAGCCAGCATCCGAAAAATGAGCGCCACCGACCTCTTCATCCGTCGTCCGGTGGCGACCACGCTGATCATGGCGGCGATCCTGGGATTCGGATTGTTTGCGTTTGTTCAGCTTCCCGTTTCGGATTTGCCGAACGTTGATTTTCCCACGCTGCAAATCACCGCCAATGTTCCAGGTGCCAGCCCTGAGACCATGGCCGCCGCCGTGGCCACGGTGCTGGAGCGGCAGTTCAGCACCATTGCCGGGATCGATTCCATGACGTCGAGTTCCGCGCTCGGCCTCACCAACATCACGGTGCAGTTCGTCCTCGAGCGGGATCTGGATGCGGCGGCGCAGGATGTGCAGTCCGCCATTTCCGCCTCCCTGCGGCTGCTGCCCAGGGACATGCCCACACCTCCGACTTTTAAAAAGGTAAATCCCGCCGATGCACCCATCCTCTACCTTGCGGTGACCAGTGCGACCATGCAACTATCGGAGGTCAATGAATTTGCCGATACCATGCTTGCGCAGCGGATTTCCACCGTGCCGGGAGTGGCTCAGGTGGGAATCTTTGGCCCGCAGAAATACGCGGTGCGCGCCCAGTTGGATCCCCGCGCCATGGCCAGCCAGGGACTTGGATTGGACGAGGTCGTTTCGGCGATCGAGGATTCCAATGTCAATCTTCCCACTGGAATTTTACAGGGACCAAACCAGGCGCGAACGGTTCAGGCAACGGGACAACTGTATGATGCCGCATCTTTTCGAAAGCTGGTCGTGGCTTATCGCAATGGTGCGCCCATTCGCCTGGAGGAATTGGGCCGGGTGATTGACGGCGTGGAGAATGACAAAATCGCAAGCTGGTTCCGGCAGACGCGCGGCATTGTGCTGGCCATTCAGAAACAACCCGGCACCAACACCGTGGCGATTGTGGATGGTGTGCGCAAGCTGCTTCCAACCTTCCGTGCCCAACTTCCTCCGGCCGTGCAGGTGGAGGTGCTGTCGGACAAATCCCAAACCATCCGCGCATCGGTACATGAAGTGGAATTCACCCTGGTGCTCTCCATCATCCTGGTGATCGCAGTGATTTTTCTTTTCCTGCGCAGTGTGCGGGCGACGATCATTCCCTCGGTTGCCATGCCGCTGTCGGTCATCGGAACTTTTATGGTCATGCATCTGCTAGGATACAGTGTGGACAACTTTTCCCTGCTCGCGCTGACGCTGGCGGTGGGTTTCGTGGTGGATGATGCCATCGTGGTGTTGGAAAACATCGTGAGGCATATCGAGGCCGGTGAAACTCCCATGCAGGCGGCGTTCCGGGGTGCGCGGGAAATTTCCTTCACCATCATTTCCATGACGGTGTCTCTGGTGGCGGTCTTCCTGCCGGTGCTGTTCATGGGGGGGATTCTGGGACGGTTGCTCAACGAGTTTGCCGTGGTGATCGCGGTGGCCATTCTGGTGTCGGGATTTGTCTCCCTCTCGCTCACCCCCATGCTGTGTTCGCGGTTTCTCAAGCCGCATGATGCATCTGGTCCCGGATGGTTCTTCCACAGGACGGAGAAGCTGTTCGATGGCGTGCGCTGGCTCTATGAACGAACGCTGACCGGTGCCCTGCGGCATCGTTTCCTGGTGCTGCTCTCTGCCTTCGGAAGCCTCGGGGCGACCGCCTGGCTTTTCATGACGATGCCGAAGGGATTCATTCCCAATGAGGATACCGGGCAGATCTTTGCCATGACCGAGGCGGCCCAGGGCATTTCGTTTGAAAAAATGGGGGAACTGCAGCAGCAGGCCGCAGCCATGCTGGTGGACAATCCTTACATCGAAGGATACATGTCCTCCATTGGCGTGGGAGGGCCGAACGCCACGGCCAATACCGGCCGGCTCTTCATCAATCTTGTCCCACCGGACAAGCGCCCCCCGGCGGACGAAATCATCGCCGCCCTCAGGCCAAAGTTGTCGGGCATTCCCGGACTGCGTGTCTTTCCGCAGGTGGTGCCCGTGATCCGACTGGGCGGCACCCTGACGAAAAGTCAGTATCAATTCACGCTGTTCGGTCCGGATCTCGCCGAGCTATACGAAACCGCACCGAGGGTGGAGGCCAGGATGCGTGAGATCCCTGGGCTGCAGGATGTCACGAGCGATCTGCAAATCACCAGCCCGCAGGTGCTGGTCACCATTGATCGTGACAAGGCCGCGGCGCTGCAGGTCACGGCGGCCCAGATTGAAACCGCCCTTTCCAATGCCTATAGCGCCAAGCAAATTTCCACGATCTACACGCCGACCAACCAGTATCGCGTCATAGTGGAACTGATGCCGGAATTCCAGCGCGGGGAAGTTGACTTGAACACCCTTTATATCCGATCAAGCGCCGGGAAATTGGTTCCCCTGGCGGCGGTCACCACCGTGGGCCAGAACACCGGTCCGCTTACAGTGCAGCATCTCGGACAACTGCCCGCCGTGATTCTTTCCTTCAATCTCGCTCCCGGACTCTCGCTCAGCGAAGCCATTCCGAGCATTGAGTCGGCGGTGAAACCAATGATTCCCGAATCCATCACGACTGGTTTCCAGGGCACGGCGCAGGCTTTTCAATCCTCCCTCAAGGGACTGGGCATGCTGCTCTTCATGGCGGTGCTGGTGATCTATCTGGTGCTGGGCATCCTGTATGAAAGTTTCATTCACCCCATTACGATTCTTTCAGGATTGCCTTCAGCGGGATTTGGGGCCCTCCTCGCGCTGAAGCTGTTCGGATTCGAAATCAACGTCTATGGATTTGTCGGCATTCTGCTGCTGATGGGGATTGTGAAGAAGAATGCGATCATGATGATCGATTTCGCGCTGGTGGCCCAGCGCACCGAAGGCAAGCCGCCGGCACAGGCCATATTTGAAGCCTGCCTCGTGCGTTTCCGTCCGATCATGATGACAACCATGGCGGCCATCATGGGCACCCTGCCGATTGCGCTGGGGATTGGGGCTGGTTCGGATTCCCGCCGGCCTCTGGGCATTGCCATTGTGGGGGGGTTGATTGTTTCCCAACTCATGACGCTGTATATCACCCCGGTGATTTATCTTTACATGGAGCGCTTCCGGAAGTCTGAAAAGGCCGATCCTTCCCCGGAGGAGGTTAGCCACCCAAACGCAGCCCCACCTCTCGCCGCTTCTTAAACCGCAGCCCTGGTTTATCGATCGGCCGGGAGGGTGCCTTTTGGGTTGCATTCAACTGGGCGGGCCACTAAAGCCACCGGGAGAACCGACCGAAAACGATGCGCCATTCCACCGCCATGATGATTCTGATCGCGCTCTGGGCCGCGCTCTATCTGCCGGGTCTGGGCGATCCAGAATTGCGTGGCGAGGAAGGTCGGAGGATTCTTCCCGCAAGGGAAATGCTGCGGCGCGGCGATTACGTGGTGCCTTATTCCGAGGGACGCCCTTATCACCGAAAACCTCCGGGCATCAACTGGTCGATCGCCGCCTTTTTCAAACTGACTGGTCAGCAAAATGGATGGACCGCCCGCCTGCCATCCGTGCTGGGTTTGCTGGGGCTGGCTGTGGCGGGTTGGTGGGCAGGAAAAACTTTTGGAGGGCCAAATATGGCCTGGGCGCTGGCCCTGGCCCTGATGCTTAATGTGGGCATGGCTGAGAAGGCGAGACTGATTGAAATTGAAGCTTTGTATGTTTCCCTGGCGGGCATGGGGATGCTGCTCTGGATGGCCTCCTGGGTCAAGGGGGCCAGTGTTGCCAGAATGTGGCTGGTGACCGTGATTCCGTTTGCGCTCGCCAACCTTGTGAAGGGGCCGGTTTATCTGCTGTTTTTCTATGCCTTCGTGCTCATCGCGCTGCGGCGGTCGGGCCGCCTGCGAGATTTGCGGCATCCTGCCCACTGGTTGTCGCTGGCTCTGGCTCTGGCTCCCATGGTCTGGTGGGGATACGTTGTGCAGCAACGCATGTTGGAAATGCCCGCGCTTCCACCCATCATGGATGAGGATGGAAATGCCCCAAGCCTGCGCTCGCCAGGGGATGTGTGGTGGCAGCAGATCGCAGGCAGGCTGACGTTCCAAAATATCAATGCGAGCGACTGGGCGCAACTTCCCTTCCGGGTTCTGTTGATTTTCTCACCCTGGCCCTTGCTGGCCGGATGGCTGGCCTGGAAACATCGCTCCCAGCCTCCACGGCAGGACCGGCTCAGCATCCTGCGCAGTGCCCTGGGTTGGGGAAGTCTGATCAGTTGCGGGGCCTTCTGTCTGCTGCCCAGCACTCGTGCCCGCTATCTTATGTCGGCCCTCGCCCCGGTCTGCGCCTGGTCGGTGTTGACGATTTTTGCCTGGTGGCGAGGACAGGACAGGTCGCGGCCCATTCTCCTGTCGCTGGTCAGTCTGGCTGCATTGATCGTTCCGTGGTGGCTTCCTCTGGACTCCCGTGCCCAGGTCGTGGGCTTGAATGCCTGCGGGGTGTTGATCGCCTGGTTCGCGTGGAACGCCCTGCGCAGAGTGACCGAACCACTGAGGTTGTTTGTGCAGGTGGTTCCGTCCATGCTGCTGACCGTGCTCATTTTGATGACTACGATCCAGCCGGTGCTCAATCTGCATGAAAATGTGCGGCCCACTGCAGAAAAAATTCTCCTGCATACCAACCAGCCCGGCATCATCGCTGCGATAAGTCCCGGGCCCCAGCCCTTTCTTTTTTACCTGGGAAATCGATGCGTTGAAGTGGCCAAAATTTCCGAACTTCCACCCGATACCACCTATCTTCTGATGAGCCCGCAGTCCTGGGCCGACGAGGATTTTCGAGCGCGCCTTGCAGGCAGGGGCTTCACGGAGTTGCTTGTCAGCGTGACCGATCAACGATTCGCTCCCGAAAAGGGCAGGGAGTATCTTCTGATAGGAAAAGTTCCGTGATTCTGGGAAGGCCCCTGCGGGGATGGCTATTGTGGCAAATGCTCCCATTTCGGATTCAGGTATGGAAAACATGGATGCCTAACAAACGGACTTGCGAAAAGGTGGGAGTTTGCGAAATTTCACAAGATTATGCCCAAGCCAGACATCCCTCGTAAAACGATTTACCGACTCTCCCTCTATCAGCGCTGCCTCCAGCAATTAAAAACCAACGGCACTGCCACCGTTTCGTCTGAGGCTCTCGCCAAAGCGGCGGGCGTCAAACCATCGCAATTGCGCAAAGATCTGACCTTGTTCGGAAATTTTGGCACCCGGGGTTTGGGATACAGCGTGGAAGGACTTTCCAATGAACTTACCGAAGTTCTGGGCACGGCGAAATTGCAGCCCGTCATTCTTATTGGCGTTGGCAATCTGGGCAGTGCGTTGTTGCGCTACGGGGGGTTTAATAAGGAGGGATTCGAGATCACGGCTTCCTTCGACGCCGAACCCACCCCCCGTCCTCATGCGGTGGTGCCCCTGTTTTCCATGGAGGAACTGCCCGAATATATTAGGAAAAACGGCGTCAAAATGGCCATTCTGACCGTCCCCGCTCATGCAGCTCAGGGGGTGGTCAATGCCATCATCCCGTGCGGCATTCAGGCGATCCTCAATTTTGCACCCACCCTGATTGATGTTCCGGAGGGGGTCTGGGTGAACAATGTCGACCTCGCGGTGGAGTTGGAAAATTTAAGTTATTTCATTCGTTGAATCCCCATTCCTCGCAAGGCGCGACGCACGGAACTTTCACTGGCCAAGCCTCCACCATCTCCGTATAATGCTGTCGGCGCCCTTCGCAGGTGCAGATACCCAGCAATGAAGAATTCATCCCTAAAAGTCCGACAACTTCAGCAGGCCATCAACCTTGCTGACCAACGGTATCTGATCAATCGGATGCGGAACCGGATTCTTCACCCCCCCTTCGAATCACCATGGTATGGCAAGGTGTTTGGGTATGCGTGGCGCGTGGGGTTGGCGTTGATGATCGTGGGGGTTGCCTCCTACGGACTCCTGAAAAAAAAGCTGGGATCCAGGGGGTATCGCGGTGTTTTGGCGGAGGAAATTTCCGCGCGCTACCATGCCACGAATGTCTTCTGCGGCAAGGCCTACTCTCCCATGCTCAGCCGTTCCTGTGTGGTGTCATCGGTGACGGCGGACGGAGCAGACGGTAGTTTCTTCAAGAAGCTGTCTGCCAAAAACCTGCAATTCGACTTGGGATTCCAATTCATCAGGACCGACTGGACCATTGACCTGCTGAACATCGGGGAACTGAGCCTCGACCTCAGAACCGGCGGCGTGGAACCCGTGATTGCAACTCCCGAGGAGCACCTGTCACCCAAGGTGGATCCGGCGGACCGGGCGGTCATCCCCGAATTCAAAACCGGCCGTGTGGAAAAAAAGCCGGGAACTCTGCTTACTGCGGGATTCGGCATTCGCCCTGATTTCAACGAACTCAATATCAACGCCTATGAGGCAACGAACTTTTCGCTGACCTGGGGATTCTCCACCACCACCGAGGGAGGTCTGCGCAATTGTGAGTTTGCCAGTCTGTACCCCGCCACCGGCGGATGGAAGCTCCTCGCCAGAGGGGGGAGTTTCCAACAGAATTGGCTGAAGGGATTCAAGCTTGAGGATATGGAGGTGTTGCTGGGCACGGATGAGGTGCGGGTGGTCTCGGCGAATTTTAACATGGGGCCCAATACCACGGCCTCCCTGCAGGGAACCGTGGCCATGGGGGCCATGCCCGCCTTGAATCTTGGCTTCGACATCAAGGGATTTGACCTCAGGAATGCCACTCCGGAGCCGCTCAAAAAGTATTTCTTCGCCACCGGCGATCTTCGCGGGAATGCCACCGGCACTCTCAATCACGTCAAAGGACTGCAGACGCAGATTCATGTGGATTTGCGGCCTCCCGTTGAGGACTCACACGGATTGAGGCCGACGGGCGGCAAACCCACCTTCCGAGGGAAGCCCGTGCTCGCTTATCTTACGAATCAGGTGGGAGTGGTGTTTGCGCTCTACGTTGCTTCGGGTGAAGAGGCTCTCACCCAGACTCCCCTGACCGGTGGATCATTTGACCTCACCACTGGCGACAGTCAGTTGACGCTTTCCAATATCGACCTGCAGAGCGCAGATCTCATCCGGATCACCGGGAGTCTCTCTGCCCGTGAGTTGCTGGTGGAGTCGGCCACCAAGCGGCAGGTGGGGCAGGAGGAAAAATCCATTCCCACCATGAAATACCTCTGCGATGCCGATCTCAGGATCGGACTAAACCCGGCCACCGTGGCCGCCATGCCCAGTCTTTTTCAGGAGAAATTCTTCGAGGCGGAATCGGACGGATACCGCTGGATGAATGTAAAAGTGGAAAAGACGGACCTTGCGGAATTTACCAAGGACCTTGCAGCTGAGATGGCGGCAGTGCAGAAGGAAGCCATCCTGGGGCGCGACAAGTAGGAGTCGGCCGCGATGCCGGAGTCATCACGGTCGCAGCAGGAATTCCTTGGTGTTAAGCAGCGCCCAGGCAAGATCCTCGGCCGCCAGCCGACGATCGCGTCCCGGATGGAAATTCTCCAGCAGGGTGCTGCGTTCAAGACTGGTGGGGGGTCTGCTCAGCACGAGCCAGCAGAGTTCGTCAATCAGACCGGAATCTTCTGGAAATTCCCGCAACAGGGTGGTCAGGCGGTTGTCGGGCGCGGCGAGCATTTCCTGCACCCCCGGACTGCTGGTCAAAGTGAAGACCTGACCAAGGGAAGTGGTCTGCCGTCGCTCTGTTTCCGAACTGATGAGGCGGCGGGGTTTGCCAAAGCAGATCAGAAACTGATCGTCCTCGGTGAGGGCGGATTTTATACGCGAGAGTTGCGGCACCCCGGCGCGCTGGCCCGCGCGCTGGCCTGGGGGCAGATCGCGGAATCGGGTGGGCCTGTCCAGAATGCCATGAATGCCGTCCAGCAACTGTTCCGCTGTCCGGCGTCGCACCAGCGCATGCGAGAAGTTGATGGCATCGTTTTGATTGCTGGCATTGGGCACGCTTGAAGTTTGATACGTGCGGCTCAGCAAAATGGCCCTCACCAGTGGCTTCACACGGTATCCCCGGGCAATGAACTCAGCCGCCAGTGCCCCCAGCAAAGGGGGATTGGATGGAGGATTGGTGGCGCGGAAATCGTCGACGGGATCAACGATGCCGGTGCCCAGAAGATGGAACCAAATGCGATTCGCCTGCACCTGCGCAAAGCGTGTCTGCGTGGGATCCGTGATCCACTGGACCAGTGCCTGGAATCGCGGCCTGCCAGTCTCCACGGGCAAGGCGGCCGCTCCGGAATCCAGCAGACCGGCTTGCGGAGGCTGATTGGTTCGCGGGTCCTTGAAGTCCCCGGGATTTTTGAAATAGACGATCTGCTCTCCATTAAACAGGTGCTTGTCGAATTTGTCCGTCTCCTGTTTGCCCACCATCTGGTAATCAATGGCATCGAAGAGTCCGGCAAAACGATAGTAATCGTCCTGACTCCAGTGCTCGAAGGGATGGTTGTGGCACTTGGCACAACGCAGTCGAACTCCCAGAAATACCTGCGCCGTTGTCTCTGCACGGGTGGAGGGATCACGCAGCGCCCGGTAATAATTGGCCGCGCCGTTGAGATAGGTGCTGCCATCGCCGGTCAGCAGTTCACCGGTGATTTCGCTTAACGGGACATCCGCGTTGAAGCGATCCCGTAGGAAATCATACATCGCCACGACTCCGGTTCGGTCGAGCGTCTTCTCCTCATTGCGCAGCAGGTCGCTCCACCGCAGTGCCCATTGTTCGCCGTATTCGGGACGCGCCAGGAGTGAATCCACAGTCGTGGCGCGCTTCTCCTGACTGGTTGCGGGATCATTGATAAAGGCCTTTGCCTCTGCCGCAGTGGGTGGCAGGCCCAGAACATCGAAGTAGGTTCGGCGCAGGAAGGTCGTGTCGTCACAAACCGCCGACGGCATCAATTTAAGCAGTCGTAATTTTGCAGCGACCGCATCGTCGATGAAATTTCCAAACTCACGGGGAGGCTCCGCATAGTCCGGACGCTGCGGCACAAAAGCCAGACGCACCGGCGATTGCAGATTGAGATACCGCACGATGATGGTCGTCTCACCCTCGTGGGAGGCGCTCACCAGGCCGTTCGGAGTAAGGTCGGCCAGAAGGTTGGATGCTTCATACACGGCCCATCTGGTTACGTCCCTCGATGATCCATCGGCAAATGTCGCCTGCACCCGCAACTGGGTTTGCCACTGCGGGGCTTCCAAAATTTGTTCGGATGGTGTCACCTCAAGTTTGGTGAGCTTCGGTGCTTTTTCCACGTCCTGATGAGCCCCTTCCGCGATCCATCGCTGCAGGAGTTGATAGGATTCGCTCTGGATCGTGAACTTTTCGCCCCCCTCGTGATCGGTCAACTTCGCGGGTTTTTTCAGGAGGAGGCTGAGATTGGGATCATCGGTCGCAACGCGCCGGTTCGGCAATTTTCTCGTGAGTGTGGCGGCATCCTGCGCTGGATTCTCACCGCGCAGTGAAAGCTTGAAGCCACCCTTGCCATTGGCATTGCCATGGCAGGCTCCGGCGCTGCATCCGTGCTTAGCAAAGAGCGGCATGATATCGTCCGAGAAGGAAACGGGCGTGTCAGCGCTGGCTAGACCCACCGAGGTGGCGAGCAGGCTGACGAG
>CALQSQ010000080.1 GCA_943333275.1 Akkermansia muciniphila | reverse complement strand
TGGTCATATTGGCGGTGGGGTTGGTGGCCATGAGGGGGGTGTAGGAAGGATGGAGGAAAAGGGAATGGGGAAGTGGGGTGGTGGGGTGGTGGGGGATTGAAAATTTTCAATTGAGCATTTTAAATTGAGAATTGGGGGGCGGAATGGTGCCATTGTGAAATGGACTGGCTCGCTTGAGGGGGTGCCTGGGGGGGCGTGGTTGAGCGGGCGGCTAGGCGATGAGCCGGTAGCCGACGCCATGGACGGTTTGCACGAGGTCGGCTTCGCCGAGTTTTTTGCGCAGCTGGGCGATCGTTTGATCCAGCGTGCGGGTGGTGCCCATGTAGCTGACGCCCCAGACTTCATTGAGCAGCTGCTCGCGGCTGAGCAGCTCGCCGCGGTGGCGGTGCAGACAGACCAGGAGCGCCATTTCCTTGGGGGTCACCATTTCCGATGCTCCATCGCGTGTCAGGGTGAAATTCTGCGGATCGATCTGGCATTTGCCAATGGCAAAGGGCTGGGTGCCCTGCGCGGTGTGGAGGTGGCCGTCCGCGCGGCGGAGCAGGGCGTGGATGCGGGCGACGAGTTCACGGACGCCGAAGGGTTTGGTGAGGTAGTCGTCCGCGCCGACGTCGAGCCCGAGCACCTTGTCGAGTTCCTGCCCCTTGGCGGTGAGCATGAGAATGGGAACGCGCACGCCGTTGGCCCGCAGTTCCTTGCAGGCGACGTAGCCGTTGCGGCCCGGAAGCATGACATCGAGGATGATGAGGTCGGCGGGGCGTTCGCGCAAACTGGCTTCGATGACTCCATCGCCACGATCCACCGAGACGACTGCGTAGCCTTCCGATTTGAGGATTTCCTCCAATCCGAATCTGATGCTGGGATCATCTTCGACGATGAGAATGCGCTTCATGGAGGCTATGATTGCCTGCGGTGCGGGTAGTTTGCAACCCTAGAACGGCCATTTGCGATGTTCGAAAACGCGGTAGAAGGCGCGTGGCTGCAGGGAGAGGGGAGTGGGGTCGGTGAACGTTTGCGGACCACTGGCCGTTGGATACCGGTGCAGGAGTGTCGTCCAACTACGATCAGCCAGCGTCGTGGATTTCTCTGCGAAATAGGCCTGCCCGGCGAGGGCATTCCAACTCAATTGGCGCTGCGGATTCATTTGCGGCAGCACTTTGGGAATCGGGCAGATGCCGGGAACGACGCGCACGAATCCGTTGTCATTCGTGCAGATGATGAGGTCCCCGTGCCAGCCCACGCGCACCGAGCGGGGTTCGGCGATTTTCAGCGTGCTCCGCAGCGCGGTAATCGGCATGCCTTCACCTGCCAGCGTGGATCCACTGGCGCCTCCCTGAATCGCAACGTGGGCGATATTCGCCGTGTCGATGTAATAAATGTCGCCGCCCTTGTGACAGGCCAGGAAATAACCACCCAGGGGATGAAAGGCGATGCCGCGTGGCTCCGTGAATGGAAGCGTAGTGGCGGACACGTTATCCCGGCCCTGCAGGAGAAGATCACCATTGTTGATGGCATTTGAGTCGGAGGCTCCAGTCCCTGCCACTGTAACTGGGGTGGTAAGGTTGACGCTGCTGGAGGGAATCGAATAGACTCGATGAAGTCCGCGGTCTGTGACATAAATATTCCCATTCTGCGCGACGTCGATATTCGATAGATCGGAACCGGAAGTCCCGTTCAAGTCCAGAAGGGTGGTGACGCTTCCAGGCGTGGCCGCATTCCAGCGTTTGAGACGGTTTGTGGTGCAAAAGTAGAGATAGGTCTCATCGGGCGACACCCAGAGGCCGCGCTGAAAGTTATTGCCGTTGTCCGTGAGCAGCGTGGTCATCATTCCGGACCGGTCCACCCTGCGAATGCGTCCCAGCGTGCCGGCATCGCCGGTTTCAAGTATATAAAAAGTTCCGTCCGGAAAGACAAACAGACCGTTGGGATAGCTCAGGGCCTTCTCCGTGGCAACGCCATCGCCGTCGAAACTGCCGTGATTGGGACTGAAAAAAGCATGCCGTCCGGCCACGGTGACGATTGTTCCATCCGGCTTGATCATGCGAATCGCATGGGCGTTTTTATCGGCGACGTAAATGTTGCCATAGATGTCATCCATGGCAGTGTGAGGTTCGGAGAGTTCCGCAGTGAGAGCCGAGCCCCCCTCCATGGCCACGTTCCATTCATTGGGATTCAAATCCGCCGTATACGGTCCACCGCCCCGCGTCGTGAAATTTCCCAGAGTGCTTAGCAGTTGATCCCATTCCGTGGCTCCCACACCATTGGCCACGCCGTGGACCAAGCCCGCAAGCAGCACTGCAAGAGGTAGCATCCGTGAGGAAAACCGAATAAAGGGGGAAGGCATGTCGGGGGGATGCTTGCAGGCTAGGATTTTGCCCCGGCAATGTCAATGCCCGCGCTGCGGAATGCGTTGCTGCATTCCGAGTTACCAATTTTTGAAGGGACGGTCCGGACGGGCCGTTTCGATCTGCTGGCGCATCTTCACATCGTCGCTGAAATGTTCCAGATTGCGACGGGCCTCCGCGCGGCTGAATCCGGTCTTTTCGTTTTTGCGTTCATCGCCCTGCTTGGATTCGCCGGGTTTTTCACCCTGCTGATTTTTCATCGCCTCCACCTTGCCATCGCGTTCCTTGTTGCTCTCTTTCTGGGCGGCTTTTTCCTGTTCCTTCTGGGCTTCGGTGCGCTCGTCCGGCTTGTCACCTTTGTCGCCCTCCTCCTTCTGATTGCCTTCACCGGAATCCTTGGGCTTGTCGCCTTCCTTGCCGGGTCCCTCCTCCTTGGAGGGCTCTTCGCCTGGAGATTTGGGTTCGCCGGAGCCCTCACCCTTGTCGCCTTTTTCCTGGCCGGGGTTGGATTCACCGGGCTGCTCACCTTTTTCGCCCTGGTCGCCTTTTTCCTTGTCCCCCTCCTCGCCTTTGTCGCCCTTGTCTTTCTTATCCTTTTTCTTTTTATCGCCTTTCTGCTCCTCCTGCTGCTGCTTTTGTTCCTTCAATTTCTTGAGCAGGTCCTCGGCGATCTTTTTATTGCCAGCGGCTTCCTTGTGCTGGGGATTGAGAGCGAGGGTGGCCTGGTAGTTGGAAATGCAATCCTCCAACTGGTTGATGAGATGCCCTAGGAATTCCGGGTCCGGGTTCTTGGCCTTGCTGGCGGAATATTTCGCGCGGGCATAAAAACTGTTGCCCAGATTGAAGTGCGCCTGGGTCCGGAGAGAGGGATCATTGCCGAGCAGGGCTTTGCCGAATTTTTCGAGCGCCTTGTCGAAATCCCCGTTGGTATAGGCCACGGCTCCTTCGCCCAGCCGCTGCCAGGCAACGTGTTCCGGGCTGCCGCTGGGGCGTTTTTGCAAATCCTGCAGCGTGGACTCGTAGCGGGCGAGGGCGGCGGTATCGACCGCACCCTGCGAGGGGAGGGGAGCGGCCAGCAGGGCCAGCGCGGCGGCAGCGGGCGCGGCCATGGTAAGTCCAGTGGGACGGCGGCGGAGGATGCGGACGCAGACGGCAATGAGGAAGAAGCCCAAGCTGCCCGCGAGCGGCCACTGATAGCGCTCGACGGCTTTCTTCAGCGTCTTGTTCTTGTTCGTGGAGGCGTCGAGTTTTGATAGGATCAAATTGAGTCGGCTGTCATTGACCACCTCATCCAGCGGCAGGTAAAGTCCGCGGGTGATGCTCGCAACCTGTTCCAGAATTTCCTTTTTCAAATTGGACATGACCAAAGTGCCCTTTTCATCGCGCATGTAGTCGCGGCCCTTGGTATCCGGATTGGGAACCACGCCGCCCTTTTCGGTTCCGACGCCCACGGCAATGATGGTGACGCCGGCATCCTTGGCGCGTTGGGCGGCGGCGAGGGCGGTGCCTTCGAGTTCCTCGCCATCGCTGAAAATGATCAGGGCTTGGGAGGTGGCCTGGGATTTCTCGAGCAGGGCCTTCTCCTCGGCGTTGAGGCTTTCGATGGTTTTACCAGACGGGAGGTTGGCGCTCTTGAAGGTGCTGATGGCCAGATCAATGGCCTCGGCCAGATTGGAGCCTCCGCGGGGAATGATGTCGGTGTCGCACTGCTCCAGGGTTTCGAGCAGGGCATCGTGATCCTGCGTCACGGGTGCCTGCAGGAAGGGCTTGCCGGCAAAGGCGATGAGGCCGATGCGATCCGTGGGGAGTTTCACGATGAGATCGTTCATGACAAGTTTGGTGCGGGTCAGGCGGTTGGGGCGCAGATCCTCCACCAACATAGAGCGGGACGTGTCCAGTGCAAGCATGACACTGCGCCCGCTGGTCACGATTTCCTCCTCCACCATCCCGAGCTGCGGCCGGGCCAACGCGGTGATGAGCAGTCCGAGAGCGATGAGTTCGAAGGCCACCGCCGTCCAATCGCGCCAGGGCTGCCGCCGATGCACCAGCCTGGGCAGGAGTCGCGCCGCGGCTGCACGCCGCACGAGGGTGCGCTGGCGGGCATCGGCTACCAGTTTCAAAATGATCAGCACCGGCAGCACGATGAGCAGCAGGAAATAAACGGGCTGTGCAAACGTGAGGTTCATGCGGGCAGCCTCCTTCCCATGATCTGCCAGAGCACCATGCCAAGAACGGCCGAGAAAATGGACGCGGCGGTGGGATAGGCGAACAGTTCGGTGACCTCGCTGAGGTGCCGGACGACAAGTTTGGTTTTCTCCAACTGGTCAATTTCCTGAAAAATATTCTTCACCGCCTGCACATCCTGACCCATGAAAAATTTCCCCTGGCTGACCTCCGCCACCGCCTTGAGAGTGGCTTCGTCGAACTCCTGCCGCACGCCCGGCACCATGCCCTGGCGGTTTGGCAGGGGGATGTTGTGTTTGCCCGGCGTGCCGATGGCGATGGTGTAAATACGAATGCCGAGCGTGCTGGCAAGCTTGGCGGCGTCCTTCGGACTGATGTCGCCGGAGTTGTTGGCACCGTCGGTGAGCAACAGGATGAGCTTGGATTTTGCCTCGCGTTTGTCGAGGCGCTTGGCGCAGGTGGCCAGGGCGGAGCCGATGGCGGTGCCGTCCTCCACCTGATTGAAGGCCACGCGCTCCAGACTTTGATTGAACCACCGCTGGTCCATGGTCAGGGGCGATGCGACGTAAGGGCGCCCGGCGAATGCGGCCAGTCCGATGCGGTCGGATTTCCGGCCCCCGACAAATTCGCGGATCGTCTTCTTGGCCACGGTCAGGCGGTCCACCGGCTGGCCATCGATGCGGAAATCCTGGATCGCCATGGAGAGCGAGACGTCGAGTGCGATCATGATTTCCACGCCACTGTCCTGAATCTGCTCATCGGTATGCACCGTCTGCGGTCGCGCCAGGGCCAGGATTCCGCATCCCAGTGGCAGCAGGGTCAGGAGAAATTTAAACGGGCCCAGGGCCGCCGAGGGCGTTTTTCCCAAACCCCGGAGATGGGTGAGGGAGGAGAAGGTGATGGCGGGTGCCTTGGAGCGGCCACCCCGCAGCAGCAGCAGCAATGGCAGCAGGGCCAGCAGCCACAGCAACTGGGGGTTGGCAAATTGAAACTCTCTGAGGAACTCAGCCATGCAGGGGGATCAGGCGGATTGAAGTTGGGCGTGGGATTGGCGGATCGTTTCGATGGCCTCGTCGATGAGGGTCGGCGCCGGGGCATCGTCGCGATTGTAATTGTAGGCGTCCGAACGCAGCAGGAAATCTTCGAAATGTCGCAGGGCTGGCGCGGCCGGCGGCATGGTGGGATCGCGGCGTTGCGCGAGAATTTCCTGCGTGGTTCGAAATCTTGCGAGAATGCCAAACTGCCGGTGCAGGTAGGTCCGGATGATTTCCGTGACCCGGGCCGCCAATTCCGCCGCCGGCAGCGTCGGGGCCTGAGGCCGCAGGTCTTCAAGCAGGCTGATCGCCAGCACGTTGGTGGCCAGCGGAGGGGCGGGCGGCAGGACGAGCGAAGGGCGGCGCAATTGGTAATAAACGGCAATCCCCAGCACCATCACTCCCGCCAGCAAACTGATCCACACCCACATCGGCCAGGTGAGCGGGGCCAGCAGGATCCACTCCTGCCCGGCGGGCGGAGTGAAATTGGGGGCATCAGAAATGGTGGGGAATTCGATCATGCCAGTGCTTCAGGCGCGGGCTGCGCGGCGTTTGAAAAAGGAGTGGAGGGCCGGTGCATAATCCTGGTCGGTGCGCAGGTCGATTTTATCGATACCGGAAGCCTTGAAGGTGGCATCGAGCTGCTCCTGCCATGCCGCCCGCCGCTGCTGGTAACGCTCCCGCACGCGGCGCGACGAGGTGTTGATGTCCTCCATCATGCCGGTCTCGGGATCTTCAAAGGTCGCCCAGCCAATATCGGGCAGTTCGAATTCATGGGGGTCGCTCACCTGCACGGCCACCAGGTCATGACGGATCGCACACACGCTGAGGGCGCGTTCGAATCCGGTGCAGTCGAAATCGGAAATCAGAATGACCAGCGCCCGCCGGGTGAGGTGATTGGTCAGGCGCTCCAGCGCTTTGGCGGGGTCGGTCGCGCGGCCATGAGGTTCCGCCGTCAGCACTTCACGGATAACCCGCAGCACATGCAGGCTGCCCTTGGACGGAGGCAGAAACATTTCCACCCGGTCGCTGAAGAGCAGCAGTCCGATCTTATCCTGCGCAGCATTGGCGCTAAAGGCGAACACCCCGGCAATCTCCGCCGCCAGCTCCCGTTTCGAGCGATCCTTCCCTCCATACGACTGACTCCCGCTGACATCGATCGCCAGGATCACGGTCATTTCCCGTTCCTCCGTGAATTTCTTGATGTAGGGAAATCCCATGCGCGCCGTCACATTCCAATCAATCGACCGCACCTCATCGCCCGGCTGGTATTCCCGGAAGTCATCGAAATCAATCCCCTGGCCTTTGAAAACCGACTGGTATTCCCCCCCCACCGCCTCCCGGACAATGCCACGCGTGATCAGTTCGATCTTGCGGACCTTGCGGAGGATTTCGGAGAGTTGTTCTTGCATGGAGGGGACGATGCGGGGCGGGGCGGGGAGTGTGGCTTGAAGTGAAGCGTCTGGCAAATGCCCTTTTGCTCAGGATATTTCCCGGTAATTCCCGGGTTTCCGCCCCGCACCGCCAGCCCGCTGTGCGCATCAGTCCATAAGCGTCATTCGCCAGATGGTGCTTTCCCATCGCGTGGAATTCACCTGAATAATCAACTCCCTGAGTTTGGCTCCCACCGGTTGCCGGCCTGATTTTTCTGCTGCATTCTGCATGCAAATAGCTAGGATGGGGAGTCGATCGCCCATTCCCCTTCCAATTCTTGCATCGTCTCCCCATCCTGTTTGCCTTCCTGGCAGGTTCCCCTGCGGTTGCTGATCCACCGGCAAATTATTACGCCCTGGTGAATCAGCCGGGTGCCGTTTTGCACGCGGCTTTGCATACGACCATCAAGTCAGGACACGTGCCTTTCAATTACACAGCCACGACGGAACAACTCAAATTTCTTGATCAGGATCCAGCCAATGCGAACAATGTGATCCTTATCTATGCCCGGCGATCCGAGTTGAAAACCAACTACATCACCACGGGATTCGGAACGGCGGCATGGAACAAGGAGCACCTCTGGCCGAACAGTCTGGGCATTGACGATGCACTGCCTGCCTACAGTGATTTGTTTAATCTTCGACCAGCGGATGTGGATGTGAATGCCACGAGGGGAAACTTCTGGTTTGACGAGAGCAGTGCCGCGGAGTCCCGCGCGGTGCCTGGCTCGCCGGAAGCCCCATTAACCTCCAGCGATTCAAACTCCTGGGAGCCGCCCGCGATGGTGAAAGGCGACATTGCCCGTTCGTGTTTCTACATGGATCTCCGTTATGATGGTGATCCCGCCGAGTCGAACCTGCAACTCACGGACAACCTCACGCTGATCAACGGAACGTCCAATTACATGGGCAAACTGACAACGCTGCTGCTCTGGCACCGGTGCGATCCGGTGAGTCCCGAGGAACGCCTGCGCAATGACGGTGTCTATGCCCGGCAGGGAAATCGCAATCCCTTTATCGACAATCCAAACTGGGTGACGCAGATTTATGGCGACCCGCTTGAGTTAAAGCTCACCAGAATCAATCCCATCCAGTGGACGCTGCGCTGGTGGGCGCAACTGCCCGGGGCCGTGCCCGAAATGAATGCTACGCTTTCCGGTGCCTGGGTTCCGGTGCCGGGCACACCAGTGACCAGTGGCGCCTACAAGTCAGTGACGGTGACTCTGACGGGAAATCGCTATTTTTTTCACCTCAGATATACGCCACCGGACGTTCCCTAGCCGCTTGACCGAGAGGATGGGACGCTAGCGATTGCGATATTTGAAGAGCCATCGCGTGGCCTCCGGATCGGTGCCGTAGAGCGGCGGCAGGGTGTCGAAAATTTCCGGATTGCGCAGCATTTTAAGGATTTCCAGCCCGGTGCCATCCACCAGGCCCTCGCGTGCCAGATTCACGAACAGGGGGCGCTTTTCCTGATCGGACCGGGACATCAATGACTGAAGTTCGTCCACGGTTTCCAATCGAATGGCGAGATTGTCGTATCCCTTGTAGAACGCAGAGACAAAGGCCGTGATCGAATCGTCGCCATAGCCGGGATATTCTGGATTGAGAATTTTACGGGTGATGAGGGCGGCCTCGCGATTCTGTCCCCCCGGTTTGGAGCGCAGCGCCCAGTGCTGAGGCGAGACGGCCAGGGCATAGGCCGCCAGACAGGCTGGTGCGCCCAGCCACCAGCCCCACCGCCATTTTTCCACGAGGCTTGCGAGTCCCACGCCCATGGTCAAAATCACACCGGGGAGCGCGGGCACACCATACCATGTCAGGAAAATGAATTTTTTGAGAATCAAATGCAGGGTGATGCCCACCGGAATGAGGACGACCAGGACGGCCATCCATCTTGAGGGGAGGGAATGCCGCCAAAGCGCCCGCAGGCCCGCCAGAAAAAGCACCAACAGCATGCAGCCAAAGAGCCCTACAGCGATGGGATGCTCGCGGAGGGTCGGCAGCCAGGGGAATTGGTAGGGATTATTGGGATCAAGCGTCGTCAGGCCGGTTCCAGTAAACAGGGCGCTGAGGGGATTGGTGATGAACTGGGAGACGTGGAAGGTGAAGACCGCCTGCTTTTGCATATACAGTTCAATCTGGGGGATGACGGGCAGCAGCAGTTGGATTGAGGCCATGGCCCCAAGGGCTCCGACGGCGGCCCATCGGCCAATTTGCGTCAGGCGGTCCGCTCCCCGCCATGGTCCGGTCAGCAGCAGGCCTAGAATCACAAGGTTGCCGAGGATGACGACATCGGCAGCCAGCGGCCATGTATTAATCATCGCCACCTGGAAAAGCGTGGAGAGCAGCCACCATCGCCACTGCCCCGTGCGCACCGCGCGGAATGAGGCCGCCAGAAAACACGGAACCAGGGCCATGATCATGCTGTAGCCACGAGCCTGCCCAAGGTATTGGAGGTGCCACGGGTGCAAAGCGAGAAAGATCACCGCGAGCCATCCGGCCTTCCGCAACCCAAGCTCCCCAGCCAGCCATGCCAGCGAAGCCAGGGCTGCCAAACCGGCGATAAAGGCAGGGAGACGCAGAATCCATTCCTTGAAATAAGTGTCCTGGGGTTCCTTCATTTCGGGTGCCAGAGCCTGGTGAGTGAATCCGGCGATGGTGCTGTAGAGCATGTGATTGTTGGGAGTCATCATCGAGAACTGCCGGTATTTGGGCTCCACGGGGTCAAAGACCAACTTTCCATCCTCATTCTCATATTCGCCCACCATGAACTTGTACATGGAGGTGGCCTCATCCGTCCAGAGGCTCTGGGTTAGGCGCGGAGAGGCCCAGATGGCGCAGCCGACCATGGTGACTGCCACGACGGCGACAGTAGTTCCCCTGCCGGGTCCGCTGGGGTCCAGTTCAGCCTGCGCGCGGAGCTTGCGCGTTGCCCACGGTCCGGCCGCCAGCAGAAATACGCACATGCCGCAATTGAGCAGCACCGCCTTCGGCCCGTAAACATCGAGATAGTAATGCCACGGAAGTTTGTCACCCGAGGCCTGAATCGCCTTCATTTTTTTCTCGGCACGGCCGTTGTTGTTCCATTGCTTGTAGATCGAAAACAAGCCTCCCGCCAACAGGAGCACGGCAAGCCAGTAGATGAGCAGGGAACGCGATATTTTATTCATGGAGGACCGATCCTAAAGCGCGGGCCTGTCCGGTCAAGGCGGGAGAGTGACGCGCTCCGGCAACCCGGATGAAAACGTCCACGTGTTTAATGCATGGACGACTTGCCTATCTTTCATAAAGTCCGCCATGCTTCGTTCACTCCTTTCCTTCGCCCTCCTCACCAGTGTCCTTTCCGGCCAGACACCTGACCCAGCAGCTACCGAAGCGCATGCGCTGAAACGCCTGGGTGAATCGCCCGTCCCCAAGGATCGCGGACCTTTTCCCGATGGGAAATTTGTATTGGGTGAGCGCGAGACCATTGTCATGCTTGGCGGGGAAACTTTGCGCCAGGCGGGAGCCGACGGGGTGGGGGAGGCGGCGGTGGCGCAGACTTACGCGGCCCTGAGTCCGCGATTCCGCTGGATGGCGGTGGCGGGCGATACCGTCTATGTGCAGGGACGGGAAATGAATTTCGGCCCCTGGCCAGCGCAATTGCAGGGCTGCGGGGCGACCATGGTGGTGTGCCAGTTTGGGAGAATGGAATCGACCGACGGCCCGGCGCGCCTGCCGGAATTTACGGCCGCGTATCACCGCTTACTCGATCAGTTGATGACGGTGACATCGCGCATCGTGCTCCTGCCGCCGCGTCCATTTGAGAAATGGAATCTGGGGGTGATTGGTGATCACGCGCCGGATCCTGCGGTGCTGAATGAAAAGCTGCGCGCGTATGCGGCTGCGGTGGTGCAAATTGCCCGCGACCGGAAACTCATCGCCGCGGATTCGCCTGATTTCGCCGCCGCGATGCTGGCGAAAGTGGGTGAGGCGGCGGATGGGGAATTGCTCGCAGCCATCGTTGAGAAAAACCGCCTCTGGTCCTCGTGCTGGCGTCCGGCGAACTGGCCGTTCGCCTACGGTGACCGCGTCTGGGCGGAATTTGGAAAACCGGGTGGCGGCGCGCCTTTTCTCAAGGAGGAATATGCTCAGCTCCTGCCGATCGTTTTCGCGCACGAAAATTTTATTTCCGCCAGGGTGAACCACCAACCGCTGCCGATTCTTCCGCCTCCCGTGCCGCACCCCAGCGATGCCTTTCCGGCACTCACCCCTGCGGAGGAGCAGGCCACTTTCAAAGTGGCGCCTGGTTATGATGTGCAGTTGTTTGCCGATGAATCGCAGGGTGTCATCAAGCCCACGCAGATCGCCTGGGATGCCCGTGGCAGGCTCTTTGTCGCCTGCACCCCGGGATATCCGCAACTGTCCCCGGGACAGAAACCCGAGGATTATGTGCTGGTCTGCGAGGATACCGATCACGATGGACGGGCGGAGGTGACCTGGAAATATGCCGAGAATCTTACGATGACGCAGGGCCTGGAACCGGGTGACGGCGGACTCTACGTGTGTGATTACGACAAGATCGTGCATTACGCATCACCCAAGGGACGGACGGTTTCCACCAATCGTCATGTCATCCTCTCCGGGTTTGGAATTGGCGACACCCACCAGCTGGTGAATTCCATTTCGCATGGCGACGATGGCACGCTGTGGTTCAGCCAGGGCCTGCACAATCTCAGTCGCGTGGAAACTCCCTTTGGCGTGTCCATCCTTGAGAAATCGGGCATCTGGAGGCTCGACCCGCGCACGCTGCGGCTGGATTCCTTTTTCAACGGAGCCAAGGCAGGGCACAACTGCTGGGGCGTGGCATATGATGATTTCGGGCAGGTCTTTCACAAGTCCGGCGACCGCCCGGATGGTTACTGGTGCGTGCCCGGAATGGTCAGAGCCGGTGATCCTGATGAATACCACGGCATTGGAAACATGTTCCAGACCAATCCCAAAACGACCGCGCTTGATTTCATCGGCACCACCGCGATGCCGGACGAATTGCAAGGCTGCGCCGTGCTGGCGGGCTTCATGGGCGGGGTGGTCGAGGTGCATCGGATGGTCGACAACGCATCGGGTTTCAAAACCGAGCAACTGCCGCGCCTTCTCGAATCCACCAGCGACACCTTCCGTCCGGTGGATGTGAGTGTGGGGCCGGACGGGGCCATCTATGTGTGCGATTTCTACAATCCGATCATCGGTCATTACCAGAACAGTTACCGTGATCCCAAACGCGACAAATCCCACGGCCGCATCTGGCGCATCTCCGCCAAAAATCGTCCCAGCGTGGAAGTCCCCCAACTCGTCGGCATGCCCACCGAACTGTTGATCAAACAGCTCGATTCACCCCAGCGCTGGACGCGCCTGATGGCCAAGCGTGTGCTCGCCACATTGCCGGAGGCCAAGGTTATCGCGGCGGCCCAGCCGTATGTCGATGCCCCGCAAAGTTCCGAGCCATTTCTGCGCGAGCTGCTCGGAGTGTATCTCGCCCAGCATCACCCGCATCCGGACCTGCTGCGCAAATTGCTCAAAGCCACGGATGCCCGCGTCCGTGCCTATGCCACGCGAGCCATCGGCACCTGGGCGGAGACCCTGCCGGATGCCGCGGCGCTGCTTGGCGCAAGTCTGAAGGATGCCCATCCCCGTGTCCGCCTCGAAGCCATTGTTGCGGCCAGTTACATGGCCTCGGATAATGTTGCGGATCTTGTGCTCGCGGCCTTCCAGCAGCCACGGGATCAGTTTATCGACTACGCCCTCGCCCAATCCCTCCGTGCCATGAAATCCTTCTGGCACCAGCGGTTTGATGCCGGCCAGTTTGCGGCGAACGAATCGCCCGAAGCCAAAGCCCTGCTTACGAAAATCCGCCAGGCCACCCCCGAGGCCGCCTCGGTGGGCAAGGTGCTTTTTGAAACCCTCTGCATGAACTGCCACCAGTCCGATGCCAAGGGCCTGCCCGGATTCTATCCGCCACTGGCCGGCAGCGACTGGATCAACGGTGATCCATCGCGACTTGGCAGAATCCTCCTGCACGGCCTGACCGGCCCCATCACAGTCAACGGCCAGCCTTTCGCGCAAAACATTCCCATCCCCATGCCTCCCAGCGGACTGACCGATGAACAAATCGCCACCGTCCTCACTTACATCCGCAGCAACTTCGGCAATCAGTCCGCCGCCATTGATGCCGCGAGCGTGAAAGCCCTGCGGGAAGCGAATGCAAGCCGCGTGGAATTGTGGACGGAGGCGGATCTCGCCAAATAGAGGCTGCGTGGAATGAGAAAAATGAAAAAGCCGCACTCCCGGGGGAAGTGCGGCTTCGTGAGTGGATGGGGAATCAGGGTTATTTATCCCAGCCCTTTTCCTTGATGATCTTGTCCAGGGCATCCTTTGTCGCATTGGGGGCGGGGATGGCCTTGGCATTGATGAGGTAGTTGAGGGCGTCGGCCAGTTGTTTGACTTCGCCTTTCTTGGATTCCATTTCGGCGGCGGGGGTCTTGGTGATGGCGGCGAGGGCGGCGACGTTCATTTCCTCGGCGGCCTTGGCGGTGGCGGGGTCGGACTCGTAGCAGAGGGACTCCATGAGGTGGAGCATCTTTTCCCGGCCTTCCAGCTTGGCGGCTTTGTCGCGGATGGATTTGGCGATTTCCTTGCGCTTTGCGGCGGTGGCTTCGGGGCTGAGCTGGCCGATCTCTCCGCCCTCGGCGGCGCGTGCGGGGAGGGGGCGGAACCAGATGTTGCGGTAGCGCACGGGGTTGCCGTGATCCTGGAGTTTCAAGGGGCCTTTTTCAGGGAAGGGATGGGACTTGGAGCGGGCACGGTGACCGCCGCCGCCTTCGATGGCGGTGTGATCCTGCACGAGCACGCCATTGGAGAAAACAGTGAGGTAACCGGGATCGATTTCCTTGCCGTCCTTGAAGAGGGGGCGGCGGAAAATGATATCGTAAACCTGCCACTGGCCGGGTGGATTGAGGGGGTTGGCCATGGGGGGATTGATGCCGTAAACGGAGGCGGCGAAACCGTCCGGGTAGGTGGGATTATTGTAGTTATCCAGCACCTGGACTTCGACCTGGCCCATGGGGAAAATCCCGCTGTTGCCACGGCCCTGGCTGCTGCCCTCGGCTTTTGCAGGGGCGGACCATTCGATGTGCAACTGGCAGTCACCCCACTCCTCCTTGGTGCGCGTGTAGCCGGACTTGGGCGCGCACTCGAATGCGCCGTCGTGCAGCACCCATTTCGTGGGCTGATTGACATCCGCATCGGAGCACCATTTCGCGAGCGAGGCTTCGGTGCCATCAAAAAGGACGATGGCGTCGGAGGGTGGCTGGCCGGGTTTCTCCTGGGTGCTGGCGGTGGCGCCCTTGATGACCGGGGGTTGCGGGCGGTTCATGTCATGAATCGTCCAGGGGTGGGTGGCGTCCGGTGGATCGCCATAGAAGGCTCCATCAGCGAAGACGGAAGTGAGGAGGAGGGGAGTGAGTGCGCAGGTGAGGATGAGTTTCATAGGATAAATACGGGCATCGGCCCGCAGCGATGAAAGCGGGGGCGGCGGAAATCGTCAACCGTACGCTTTCCCGCGCATGGGGAAATGCTGTCCGGCGCGTAAAACTCAGGGAAGCTCCACCACGACCATGGTGTGGACATCGAGCCGTGGTTCGAGGATTTCCGCGCTCTCCTGCGTGCCTTTCACTTCAATTTCGCGGCCTTCGGGCTCGAGATGGGCTTTGCGGATGTTGTAACCGCGGAGGGTGATGCGGATGTCGTGGATGGGCACGATTTCCTCGCGCAGCGGGACGTCCTCATCGGGCTTGGCGTGGAAGGCGGTGGTGTTGAGATCGTTGTAAAGATGGATGACGAGCCGTTCGCCGTCGCGCTGCTGGCGCATGGTGACGGCGTGAACGCACATGGGGGCTTGGACCGAAATCGGAGAGGGCGATGCCGCAGCCCATTCGATGGCCTGCTGGAGCAGGATGCGCTGGTAGGGATAGGAATAAAGGTAGTAGGCGGCATCGATACCCGCCCCCAGATAGGCCGCGCGGCCTTTTCCAAAGGAGTGGGTGACGATGGCCGGGAGCGACTCGCCCGCGCCGCCGGGTTTCGGTGCCAGTCCACCCACGGACGCCGAACCATCCCGCAGAGCCACTTTCACCGCTGGTCCCTTAAACGTCACGGGTTGTTCGCCGATCATTCCCTTCAGCCGTGGCGTACCCTGCGGACTGCCGGCCACGGGCAGGAAATCCCAGACCCCCTTGCGTTTCTCCCAATAGGCGGCGCCGAGGGTCCGGGCAAAATTGACATCGAGATCGCCGGAGGGGACCGCTTCGGCGGGAGAACCGAGACGGCTGACGCCAAAGATATCCGCCAATGCAAAGTCGCTGCGGGGATCGCCGAATTCATTGCACCACGAGGCATCCATGGAGGCCACCAGGCCGCCCCCGGCCTCGACGAAACCACGGATGGCGGCGCATTGCGCGTCGTCCAGGCAGGCGGTGTTGGGGAGCACGAGGACTTTGTATTTCGCCAGTTCGGTGTGCGTGAGATTCCAATCGTTGATGAGCGTGAACGGCAGATGTTCCTCAAGCGCGGCGCGGAAAAACCCGAAGACGTTGGCCAGATAACGTTCCTCGACGGCGCCGGAATTTCGCCCGTAAAATACTCGGGTGTTGTCGCTCATCACGATGGCCGCCCAGGGCTCGGGCTGCTTGTGCGTCAGCCAGGGGCCGCATTTCTTCACCTCGCCAAGCAGGCGGTAAACTTCGCCCTGCAGGTGCGGCGGCTGTGAGACAGCGAGGCTGGGTGAGGTTCCATGCGTGAGGGCCAGCAGCATGCGCCGCCCGATCTCATGGGCTGGAAAGCTGTCTTTGCCGTAGGGATTTCCGTGCGACATCAAATAAGGTTCGCTGAAGGCCGTGCGGTGGTTGGTCACGGCCCAGGCGTAGGCATTGGCAAAGGCCGGAACGATGGTGGCTCCGCGGTTGCTCTCATCGAGCCAGAATTCCTGATCGGGGGCATCGAGCAGCAAATTCATGCGCGCGGGCATGTTGCGCGGGATGTCCATCAGGTGGCCAAAGCGGCCTGAATTGGTCGTCCACGTCACGAGGGAGATTTCCGGACGGATGCCTTTCAGGCGTTTTTGCATGCGTTGAATGAGATTCTCCATCCGCCGGTCCGCCCAGTGCTGGTAGCGGCGGAAGGCTGGAACCTCCATGTTCACCGGGGGGATTTCGTTTTTGGTTTCCGCACGAAAATCCTCCCGGCAATGCTGGCAGTAGCAGCTGCCCCCGTAGTGCAGCCCATCGAAACTGAACGCCGCGACATCCGGATACTGCGTGGCGATCTCCGCGAGGACATCGATGAAAAAATCGCCATAGGGACCAAGCAGGCAGAGCATGCCGCCGGCGGGCTGTTTTACGAGGTCCACCTGCGGGATCTCGCGCGTGTCTGTCGCGATGCGCCGCCAGTCCGGATGTTTTTCATAGACCTCACTCTGTAGACAGGGAGGATAAACGCCGAGCACGCGCACCCCGAATTTCCGGTATTCCGCGAGGTCTTTCTCCAGCCGCTCCGGCGGCACGTGCGGACTGCGACGCTCCAGCAGCTTGCTGGGATAGTAGGTGAAAAACGGATCCACGAATCCCATTTCGCTGAGCGTCACTCCGGCGGCGGCGGCCCGCTCGCGCTGCGCGGTATCCATACCGGAAAGGGTGTAGCCCGCACCCAGGGTGTTCTGCACCCATTCCGGCACTTGCACGGCATGGAAAGGTGCCTTGTCGAACGGTTGAGCGAGCACGGCGGGTTGTTCAAAAATTTCCGCTGCGGAAATGCGCGGGCAGGTGCCGGAGAAAAGGATCACTGCAAAGGCTGGGAGGCATGCGAGCGATGGGCGTAAAGGTGGTGTGAACATGGGGGGATTTAAGTTTGGAATCCGGCAAATGCCCAGAAGGAAATGCTGCTTGATCCCGCACTGGTGGGGCCATTAGGATGGCGTTAATGAAATCGTTTTTCCTTATCTCTGCTTTGCTGGCCACTCTTGGATTCACGGACTCGGCTGCGCTTGCGTCCGACTATGCCATTGTGGTTTCCGAAGCCACGCGGGCTGATGCGGAGTGGGGAAAGGTGATCGATGCTTTGCAGCATAAGCATGATGGGGCGACGGTCCTGTTCTGGAAGGACGGCGTGGCGGAGTCCAAAGAGGCGTTGATCAAACAATTTCCCCGTTATGTCTGTTTTGTGGCCCCCCCATCGGAAGCCAGCGAGGCCATGGTCCGCGCCGTGCACAAGCTGACGATGGAGATGGATGCCGATCCCTATGCCGATGTTTTCTGGGGCATCCTGACAGGTTACGATGCCGCGAATGCCCTGGAAATTGCCAGTGAAACCAAGCCGCTGGTGATTCGGAAGGTGGCCTCCGGAACCGATGTGGAACTGGACCGCTGTGAGGAGGGGCGCTGGTATTGTGAACTGCGCCAGGGCTATACGGTGCACAAGGAAAGGGGTGGCGAACCCATCGTGGAAAAGGGTCCGGCCGACACCACCGCTCCGCTCGTGGAAATGCTGAACGACTACCAGGCGGATTTATTTGTGACTTCGGGACATGCCACGGAACGCGATTGGCAGATCGGATTTCGCTATCGAAATGGCTCCTGGCAGAGCAAGGCCGGGCAGTTGTTTGGCATCGATACCAAAGGACGTCGCACCGATGTGAAAAGTTCCAATCCCAAGGTTTACATGCCGATTGGGAACTGCCTGATGGGACATATCGACGGTCCCGATGCCATGGCGCTTGCGTTCATGAAGAGTGCCGGGGTCCGGCAGATGCTGGGTTATATCGTGCCGACCTGGTATGGATATGCGGGGTGGGGGTGCTTGGATTATTTTGTGGAGCAACCTGGTAGATATTCTTTAAACCAAGCCTTTTTTGCCAACCATCACGCCCTCGTCCACCGACTGGCGGGAGAGAAGAACGCGGACGAAGCGGCAGGTCTGAAACATGATCGGGATGTTGTGGCTTTCTATGGAGATCCGGCCTGGGATGCGCGACTTGCGGACGGGAAATGTTCGTTCAAGCAGCAGTTTCATGAGGAAGCGGATGGCGTGGCGTCCTTGAAAATCACGCCGTTGCTCGGGAAGGAAAGTTTTGCCACGGTGAACGCCAACGGCAGCCAGCGAGGCGGACGACCGATTATTCAGTTCCTGGAAAAACGAATCGATCCTGCTTCCGTAAAAATGACGACGGGTGCGGAGTTGCATCCGGTTTTTGCCGATAACTTCATTCTCATTCCGCTGCCGAAAACCTGCGATCCGGACAGTATCTATGAAATAGCCTATTCGGCGAAGCAGATTGGGGAGTAGTGGAAATCATCTGCAATTTCGTTCGGCACCGAATCAATGCTTGGCAAAGCCCCGGCGATTTCGTATAAGTGAAGAACACATGGCCCCCCTCCCCACCATGTTTCGATGCGCCAGGTGCAGCTTTGGCTGCCTCACCGGGATGGTTTTGTCGTGGATGCTGGTTTTGGGATGCGCTGGGGCCACGGAGATCAGTGAATTTCTGGCCGATAACCAGAGTGGATTGCAGGACGAGGATGGAGAGACGTCGGACTGGATTGAACTGCACAACACTTCCGCGCTGCCCGTCAACACCGCGGGTTTCCAACTGACCGATGATCCTCTGCACCTTGATAAATGGCCGCTGCCGGCTTCCACCCTTCCTGCGGGAGGCTATCTGGTGATCTTTGCCTCCGGAAAAAATCGCACGCTCATAGGCACTCCATGGCACACGAATTTTTCCCTGAAAAGTTCCGGCGAATACCTGGCCCTCAGTCTGAACGGTCAAATGGTGCAGGAGTTTGCCCCGAAGTTTCCGGCGCAGTATCCGAACGTCTCCTACGGCATGACGCCGTCGCAGTTCATGGGCCATCCCACGCCCGGTCTGCCCAATGATCCGGCACCGCCGGGGCCTCTTCCCGTCAAGGTGCTGCCGGCGAGCGGCACATTTACGAACAGTCTAAACGTCACCCTGTCCGTGACCACTCCCGGAGCGGAAATTCGTTACACGACCGATGGAACTTCGCCGACAGCATCCTCGGCGCTTTACGCCGGACCCATTTCCATCTCCGCCACCACGCGGCTCCATGCCCGGGCCTTCTTAGGAGTTGAGTCCGGTCCGGTCAGCGGTGGGGTCTGGGTGAAGGTGGGGCCGGACATCGTCGCGTATCAATCGCCCCTGCCCATTTTGATTTTGGAAAATTTCAATGCAGGCAATGTTCCCATCAAACCACTGGGTGCCTCCGATGGCTCCGGCGTCCAACAGGTCGCTCAGCAATCAGCCTCATGGATTATCAAAGAGCGTGCGGCGGGAGTTACGCTGATGTCCTATCCGGCGCAGTTGGCGGGGGAGATCGGGATTCGGGGGAGGGGATATTTCTCATCCCAATGGGCGCAGAAGCCCTATAGCATCGAACCCCGCAACGCGGCGGGTGAGACGGTTTCGGCATCGCCACTGGGCATGCCGTCCAACAATGATTGGATCCTTTATTACCCTGATCCCGGCGCTTTCAAAGATTCGTCGATGCTGAACAACGCCTTTTCCTATCAGCTCAGTCGGAATCTGGGGCGTTATGCGGCGCGGTTTCGTTTCGTGGAGGTTTTTTTAAATACCAACGGCGGGGACCTGCAGCTGGTGGATCGCAAGGGGGTGTATTTGTTGATGGAGAAGATCTCGCGCGGATCGGAACGGCTTGATTTCAGCCCGCTGAGCGCCGACGGCACCAGCGGAGGCTGCATTCTCTCTGTCAACCGGATGGATGCCACTCCGGAAACGGGCTGGCCGACGATGAATGGTGCGACGACGCCGCAATTTTTCCACACTTCCGGGCCTAATCGCCTTCTGCAAACCCCTGCGAACGTCAAGACGGTGGTCGGCGATGACATCCCCTCCAGTCCGGCAGCGGTGAACTCGAAAGCGTTCTTTAACTTTGAACAACCCAACGGGTATCGCATCAATGCCTCCCAGCGTGCGGCGGTGGAACTGTGGTTCAAAAATTTTGAGGACGTGCTCTACGATGACGCCAGGTGGCTGGATCCGGAGCTGGGGTATCGGAGCTACCTGAAGGTGAAGGATTTTGCCGGTTGCTACCTGCTGCATAATTTCGTGCGACATACCGATGCGATGTATTTCAGCCTCTATCCCTGGCTGGGAAACGACCGGCAGTTGCGGCTGGGGCCGGTCTGGGACACCAACACCGGAGGCTATGCAGACCAGGGCGCGCCGGAGGCTTCGCTTTTCTGGCACAGCACCTCGCTGTGGTTTCCGCGGCTTTTCAGTGATCCGGATTTCGTCCAGGATTACATAGACCTGTGGACCGAGTGGAGACGCACCGGCATGAAGGATGCGGCGATGACCGCGCTCATCGACGCGCAGTCGGCGGAAATTACCGCCGCCAAGGCCGTGTCCCAGGGTGTGCCGAATGCGGTGGATTGGACGAATCGGCTGAACGCGATGAAAGCATGGGTGGTGGGTCGTGCGGCGTATTTCGACGCCAGCTTCGCCCCGGTGCCATCCTTCAGTGTGCCCGGTGGCAATGTGCCGTCCGGGACGCAGGTGCAAATTTCCGCCAATGGCCAGGACATTACCACGACGTTGGATGGCACGGATCCACGCCTCCCCGGCGGCGCTGTTTCCCCCGCTGCATTTCGCACGGTGATTTTAAATCTCGTCGCCGACACCCGCCTGACCGCGCGATCCCTCAGAACCGGCAGCTATCCGTGGAGCGGACCCAGCGTGGCCACCTATGCCGTCGATGCCGAGCCGGCCACGGCTGACAACCTGCGGATTTCTGAAATTCACTACCATCCCGCCGCACCAACGGCGGATGAGGTGGCGGCTGGATTTACCAATCGCGATGATTTTGAATTCCTGGAACTCACCAATATTGGTCCGCAGAAAATCAGCCTGCTGGACGTGCGCGCCGTGCGCTTGAACGGCGAGGGGATCGATTTCGATTTCTCCACAGGCTCGCAATGGACGCTGCAACCCGGCGCCCGGCTGGTCATAGCCAAAAGCAGGAAGGCGATGCTGGCGCGTTATGGCACGGCGGTCGCGGTGGCGGGAACCTTTGAGGGAAATTTAAGCAACCAGGGCGAGATGCTGACGCTGCAAACCTCCACCGGGCAGGTGCTGCAGCAGGTGAGCTTCAGCGACCTCGCACCCTGGCCAACGGCGGCAGATGGCGCAGGCTTCAGCCTCACCTGGCGCGGGGGCGATCCGCATCAGCCTGCGCGATGGCGAACCAGTGGCAACCCTAGTGGAACTCCTGGCACTCACGATGGCCTGCCCTATACCGGAAATACCCCTGCAGCCTGGGCGGCCTATGCCCTCGGTGCGCCGTCCCAGGTGGCGATTTCCGGATCGGAATTTGTGTTCACCCCCCCTCCCGGTGCCGATGCGGCGGATTACGAATTGGAGGAATCGAGGGATTTGGAAAATTGGGCTCCCAGCTCGTGGAACTATGTGGGCGAGTCGCATGCTCCCAATCAACCTGCGCGACTGCGCTGGGCCCCCTTTGCTGAGGCGGTTACACCGCCGTTGTTTCTGCGGATTCGGGCGGTGAGGCGGTGAATTGTGTG
Source organism: Akkermansia muciniphila (assembly GCA_943333275.1). Taxonomy (GTDB): domain Bacteria; phylum Verrucomicrobiota; class Verrucomicrobiia; order Verrucomicrobiales; family V1-33; genus JAGNEJ01. The sequence continues at coordinate 6,200 of CALQSQ010000080.1, read as the reverse complement.
GTGGCCCCGGCACGTGCGCATTGCACCGGTTACAAAGTGGTCAAATTATCCTCGTGGGGTCTTTTTTGCTTTTCTTTCATAGGCAAATCCCTTACGATTCCCGTATCAACCGTTAATATTGTGACATTTCCGTAAGAAAAGGTCCTGACGTTAGCGGGTCTCCCCCCCTCCCTCCCCATGAAACGCCTCCTCCCACTCCTCGGTGGTGCCCTTTTGGCAATTTCCCCTGCCCGGGCCACAATTTTGTTGAACGAAATCCACATCGCCCCCCCGGGCGATACGGACGCCGAATACATTGAGTTGCGAAGTCTTTCTCCGGGGGAATACACCACCACCAACGGCCTGATCACTGGCGAGCCTCTGACCCTTCTGCTCATTAACGCGAAGGGGACGGAGATTGGCGAGGTCATGGAGGCATGGAGGCTGGCGTATGAAGTTCCTGGGGCGACCCCAGGCGATCCGGTGCAGGTCATTCCGTATAAGACGGGAAGCAATTATTTGCTTCTGCTGGGAGATGATTACACCAAACTTCCCAAGGGCGGGCCCTGGGCAGGTTTGATCGAATCAGCGACAGAAGTGGGTGATCCAAGTTCGCCAACCGTGGTTTCCCCCTCCGGTGGTGCTCCGATCAACGCCTACAGTGGCATGAAGGCGGGAAATATTAAGCCCAACGGAGGGGTGAATATCCTCCTCGTGTCTGGTTACACAGGCCTTTCGAATCGCGGAGGACTCACGGTGCTGGGTGATGTGGATATCGGCACCAGCAACACCAACACGACGAACAACAACGTCTACGACTGGGTGGATTCATCAAGGCAGCCCGGGGCCCAGGCCACGGTGCCTTGGACGTCCATTGTGGACAGCGTTGGCTACACCGAGGTGGGAGGCAGTTCCCGTGTCCCGTATTCGGGATCGGCGACAAATGTCAGCCTGCGGAGCGGAGTTTCCGCTTCAGGCATGACGCCCGCTAATCTATCGCGACTGCGTCCCACCAGTCCGACCAACACCACGCTGGTTCCCAATCAGGGAAACAAGCGCGACGCCTGGTATGGCGGCACCATCACTGGTGGAGTGCCCGAGACCATTTCCTTCACGGCTGTGTTCGGCGGCATCACGGGTGAAGCCACGCCCGGACGTCAAAATCGCAATACCAGCAAGCCCACCCCGCTCTTTCTCATCAACGAACTGGCCCTCAACCCCCCTGGCGTCGATGGCAATTTCGAATACATCGAAATCATCAACAAGACCGTCGATCCTGAAACGGGTGAATATTACGCCAGCCTCAATGATTACGGCCTTATCCTGGTGGACTCGTCAGGGGCCAACAACGGCCGCATCCTCAGCGCCTACGATTTGAGCAAATACTCCACGGGCAGCAACGGTCTGCTGCTCGTGGGAAATAACTACCAGAGCGGCAGCACGCCGTGGGACAGCATCATCGACCCCGCCACGCACCTCGCTGATCCTGCCAAGCCATCGCTCAACCCTACGAAATGGAGTTCGTTGGGAGCCAACGAAATAGGCGACAACAATGGATTTACCCTGATGCTCGTGAAGGGGTATGCGGGTGGAACCGCCACCATTGACACCGTTATTACCAATGCTGCAGGCACCACGCTCCTCACCCCGTCCACCTACGGCACGGTGAAGGATATGATTGGCGCGGATGAGCTTAACGTTCCGCTGGGATCCGATGTGGGGCCAGTTTCCGGAAGCAAGAGTTGTGCGGGGGCAGGCAAACTTGCCCTGACGGTCAGCGGGTTTGCCTCCCCCAACAACTTCTACAGCCCGGAACTCATGGCCAGGAAGGCAGACTCGTCCGTCGCCACTTCGGCGGGTGCATGGTATGGCGGAAAATTCGGGCCACGCGCGGATCCGCAGGCCGTGGGTCTGGCCAATGGTTTTTATTTTGGTGGATTCAAGGGGCAGGCGACTCCGGGTCGGGCCAACTATTCCTCCACCAACTTGCCGGTGGCGGGAAATGTCCTGCTCCATGAGGTGCATTTGTTCCCGCCGGACGGCTCCGGCTCCAATGAATACATTGAGGTGATCAATCCTGCTGGAGGTATCGTCGGCATGAATGGATTGTCGCTCGTGGTGCTCGATGCCGCGGCCGCCCACCGCGGAAGAATCAATGCCATCATTCAACTTACCGGCATGTCCACGGGGGCCAATGGCCTGGCCTTCTTTGCTGATGGTGTGGAGGAAGCCACAAATTTGTGGAGGGTGGGTGGTTACCTTTCCCCACTCACGCTCACGGATGACCCGCGGGCGTTCTCCGATACGGGTGTGGAGAACACCACTTTCAACATGGGGACGGATACCCTGACCCCCAACAGTGGCCTCGCGGTCCTTCTGGTCAAGGGATTGCTCAACACGGCGGTGGTTGGACAGGAATTGGATCCCGGACATGACGGTGTGCTTGATACCAAGCCGTGGACATCGATCGTGGACAGCATTGGTTTCGGACTGGCTGTGGACCCCTCAATTACCTATCTGAACATTTCCGGCTACAACCCCGGAAATCTTTCGCGGTATAACGCCAACGCGAATGCCAATTCCGGCTCAGCCTGGTTCGGGGGACAGCTCAAAGCGTATGGCAATGCCCTCGCCGACCTGACCAGCACGGAATACACCGCGAACCGTTTCGGTTCCTTTGTGGGATTTGCCAGCCCGGGACGGTTGAATCCCACGGTTGCCAACGTTGCCGGGGCCACCTTTCTGATCAACGAGGTAAACATCAATCCCCCCGGGGCGGATAACGACAAGGAATTCATCGAAATTCGCAACGTGGGAAACACCGCCGCCAGCACCAATGGATACACCCTTCTGCTCATAGACTCCAAGGTTTCGACCACCGGGACCTCTGACACCGGCACGGTGCTCAAGGCCTTCAGTCTTGATGGAATGGGCACTGGAGCCAATGGATTGCTGCTGCTGGGTAACAACTACAACGAGGCAAACCGTGCGAACATCCCCTGGAACGGAACGACCAATGCCAATGGAGTCTATGCCATGAAAGCCAGCGCGCAAACCGCCCTCGGATTCCCCCCGGGCATGACGCCCGACATCATCGGCGAGCAAAGCCTCAATGGAGCCCTGAGTTTGCTGTTGGTAAAAAGTTTCAACCAAAGGGAGGGTGTGGACTTGGATTCAGGAATGAATGCCGCCGGAACAGTGGTAGGGGCCGCCGATGACGGGGTGATTGATCTGGTGGCCTGGGAGCAACCGATCACCGACGCCATCGGCATGAAGCTTTGGAATACCAACCGCGTGGATGCAAACGGCAACGCGCTCTTTCCCGCCCTTGAAGGACGGGTCTATGGCGGTGTGGATCTCAGTCAGGCGGAATCGTTTACCTCGGCGGGATACACTCCGGATGCGGTCGCGCGCTACCGTTCGAATAATATCCCCAATTTCGCAGGTGCCTGGTATGGGGGTAACCTCGCCGGCACCTCCGCCACATCCTCGAATTTTGAAACTGCTGTCGCTCCGGGATCACCTGATAAAGTTCAGTATTTCCCGTCCGGTTGCCTGGGTCATCTGACGCCTGGCCTGCCCAACACACCCACCGGAGCGGATGATGCGTTGGACGCGGACAAAGACGGTGTTCCGTTGCTGTTGGAGGAGGCCATGGGGATGAACAGTGGTGCGGCGGATCTCGCACTGCTCCCTGTCGTGGGCACCACCATGGTAAGTGCCTCGGTGTTTCCCACCCTGACCTATCGAGTCCTTGCCAACGGCAGCGGCGCTCATGGGACGGCGTATAGCGCGCAGGGTTTTCTTTATCACGTGGAGTCCTCCACTGACCTTCTGACATGGTCCACGACGGGATCGCAGGTCGTCGGAACCCCCGTGGTGAATCCGGATGGAACGCTGACCGTTACAGTGCGAACCAATGCCTACGTTTCGCCTTCCACGCCGGTGCAGTTTCTGCGTCTAAGGGCTACGCGAAATTAGGCATCCGGGGAGTGAGGTCAGTTGACATTCGCCGGAAGCTGGGCAAATCAGCGGGCCGGGCAGCTCGCCCGTCCACCCGCTGAACTATGTTTCTCCCTTATTTGGAAAAATCGATCGCCGCCCTCGAAACCCTCCGGTCCCTCGAGGAGGCTTTGAAAACCGCTTGCGATGCGATCACAGAGTCCCTCAGCAACGGGGGTAAAATCCTGAGCTGTGGCAATGGCGGCAGCGCGGCGGAAGCCGCGCACTTTGCCACGGAGTTTCTCTGCCGGTTTGACCGGGACCGCCCCTCGCTGCCTGCCATCAATCTCTCGGCCGATGGCAGTTTCCTGACGGCGACCGGCAATGATTATGAGTTTGTGACTGTCTTCGCTAGGCAGATCGACGGTCTGGCGCGCAAGGGGGATATTCTGGTGGTCTTTTCCACATCGGGAAATTCCCCGAATATCGTCGAGGCCCTCCGCTCCGCCCGCACGCGGGGAATGAAAACGATCGCCTTGCTGGGCCGCAATGGCGGCGCGGCGGCCGAGTTGGCGGAAATCCCGCTGATCGTCGCCTGCCAGACGACCTCGCACATCCAGGAGGCCCATCAGGTGCTCCTGCATTACGTTTGTTCGACGGTGGAACAGCAGGTTTTCCCAAGCCTCCGCCGCCCCTGAGTCTCTCCTCGTCTCCTCCCATGACCATTTTCCAATCGATCATCCTCGGCATCGTTGAGGGACTTACCGAATATTTACCCGTCAGTTCGACCGGTCACCTCATCCTTGCCGAGCGAGCCATGGGCCTCGGAGCGGCGGTGGGATCGCAGGAGAAGACCGCCCTTGATGCCTATACGATCAGCATCCAGGCGGGGGCGATTCTTGCCGTGCTGGGTCTCTATTTTTCGCGCGTCAAAACCATGGTCATGGGCGTGCTGGGGAAAAATCCCGAGGGACTGCAACTCGCCCTGCGGATCCTCATCGCCTTTGTTCCCGCGGTGGTTGTGGGGTTGATGTTTAAAAAGAAAATTGATCTCCACCTCATGCACCTCTGGCCGGTGACCTATGCCTGGCTCATTGGGGGGCTGGCGATTCTGGCTGTGGAATGGTTCCGTCCGTCCAACCCGCGCAAACCGGGCAGGGAATTGAGTGAAATGACGCTGCAGATGGCGCTGATCATCGGACTGATGCAGTGCGTGGCCATGTGGCCGGGAACCAGTCGCAGCCTGGTGACGATTGTCGGTGGTGTGCTGGTGGGCTTGCGACTCTCCGCTGCAGTGGAGTTTAGTTTCCTGCTTGGCCTGCTCACGCTGAGTGCCGCCACGGCCAAGGATACGCTGGATCATGGTTCGCTCATGGTGCACACCTACGGAGCCGGAGTCCTTTTCTTTGGATTCATCGCCGCCTGGCTCTCGGCGATTCTGGCGGTCAGATGGATGGTGGGCTTCCTGCAAAAACGCAGTTTTGTGGTGTTCGGCTACTACCGGGTCGCCCTGGCCTGCATTGTGATAGCCTTGATTTTCAGTAAAGTGCTCACCGGGGAATAGGCGGAAAACCGCAGAAAGATAGACAAGAATTCCCGCAGCGGAGTCTAATTCCTTGGAAGAATCCATCGTCCGCCCCTTGCATCCGGTGCGTATCAGATTTATGCTTTCCCGAAACTAAGCCCCCCGCATTGTCTCAACCTCACGGGTTGCGCGTTTCATCCACGTCCCCAACTGCATCCGACCATGAATAATTTCACACCCAGAGCCCAACAGGTCCTCGCCCTTGCCCGCAAGGAGGCGGACCGTTTCAACCACAATTACGTTGGCACCGAGCACCTGCTGCTCGGCCTCATCAAGCTTGGTCAGGGTGTGGCTGTCAACGTCCTGCAGAAGCTGGGCCTGGACCTCGAAACTGTCCGCATGGAGGTGGAGAAGCATGTGGGATCCGGTCAGGATTCCAAGATGCCGGGAAACATTCCCTACACCCCCCGCGTCAAGAAAGTGCTCGCTCTGGCCAGCAAGGAGGCGCGCGCCCTGAACCACAGCTACGTCGGCACAGAGCATATCCTGCTGGGCCTGCTGCGCGAAGGCGAGGGCGTGGCCGCTCATGTCCTCAAGAGCCTCGAAATCGACATCGAACGCACCCGCAACGAAATCCTCAAGGAACTCGATCCCAACTTCACCCCCCAGCGGGAGGAGGAAGAGGAGGGAAATGGCTTTCAGGAAGTTTCTCAGGGCCAGACCAACCCGTCCGGCAAGGCCAAGGATTCGAAGA
>CALQSQ010000079.1 GCA_943333275.1 Akkermansia muciniphila | reverse complement strand
CTCGCCTTCGTCGCTACGCTCCTTGGCATCGCTACGGCCCCCTCAGTGCCGTAGCGCGCCTCCCACGCTGCCAGGGAGACTTGGCTGACGCCAAGGTCGCGGGCGACCTGCGCGCGAGGCCGCCCGGCCGGCTGACGCAGGCGCACGGCATCTAGTTTGAAGGTCTCGTCGTAGCGCTTGCCGGTGCGGGCTGCGCCCATTGATTTGGTATTTTGGTTGCTCATGGGAATTGCGGTTAGGTAGTTTTGGTATTTTGTGTCCGCAAGTTCCCGGCAGGCTCATAGCGACACAGTGATGATGGACTGCTTGAAAGGATGTTCTGCCGTCCACTCACCACCCCTTGCTTCCATGCAATCAATTATCGAGAGCAACGCAGCCCGGCTACGCAAACTTCGCGAAACTGTGAAGGAGACGTCTTTGCATCGAACGGAGGGGCCAGAGGCATTGCAAGCATGGCGCAGAGCAGCGCGGGAGTTTCATGATAGTTACGATGAGCTTGCCTTTCCGGGAGGCCTCAGGTCTGGCCTGCGGAGGATTGAGGCTGGAGACATCCGTGCGGTGGAGGCCGCAATCATTTATCTGGAACTCCGACCTTTTTACTACCGAGCCCAGTATAACCGTAATGTCTTCATTCGTTTGCTCAAGCGACGCACTCTACCGTCGAAGCTTCAGCGGCGGTTTGAGGCAGTCATCGAACGCTTACGAACGTGGAGAGCAGCAAAGCAGGGCGAAGCGAGTTGAAGCATGATGGCTACATGCCAAAGGTTTAATCCGTCACCGCACCGGTGGAGGCGGAGCTGACGCATTTGGCGTATTTGGCGAGGACGCCTTTGGTGTAGCGGGGCTTGGGTTGTTTCCAGGCGGCTTTGCGTTTGGCCATTTCGGCTTTGGAGATGTGGAGGTCCATCTTGCGCTTGGCGGCGTCGATGGTGAGGGAGTCGCCATTCTTTACCAAGGCGAGGGGGCCGCCGACATAGGCTTCCGGGCTGATGTGGCCGACGACGAAGCCGTGGCTGCCGCCGGAGAAGCGTCCATCGGTGATGAGGGCGACGTCTTTGCCGAGGCCGCGTCCCATCACGGCGCTGGTAGGGCCGAGCATTTCGCGCATGCCGGGGCCGCCGACGGGGCCTTCCATGCGGATGACGATGACATCGCCTTTCTTGATCTTGCCTGCCATGATGGCGGTCATGCCGGCTTCCTCGCTGTCGAAGACGCGGGCGGTGCCAGTGAAGGTGAGGCCTTCCTTGCCGGAGATTTTCGCGACCGCGCCTTCGGGGGCGAGGTTTCCATAGAGGATCACGAGGTGGCCGTCGGGCTTGATGGGATCATTCATCGGGCGGATGACGGTCTGGCCTTTGGGGTAGCCGACTTTCACCTTGCTGAGATTTTCCTTCATGGTGCGGCCGGTGACGGTCATGAGGTCGCCGTGGAGCAGGCCTTCCTGGAGGAGCGTCTTCATGAGCGGAAGGGTGCCGCCGATCTTCACGAGGTCGGCCATGACGTGTTTGCCGCTGGGTTTCAAATCCGCGAGCACCGGCGTGCGTGCGCCGATGCGCGTGAAGTCGTCGATCTTTAATTTCACCCCCGCCGCATGGGCCATGGCCAGGAGGTGGAGCACGGCATTGGTGCTGCCGCCGAGTGCGGTGATGAGGGTGATGGCATTTTCAAAGGCTTCCTTGGAAAGGATATGGCTCGGGCGGATGCCGCGCTTGATCATGTTGTGCACGGCCGCGCCGGCATCGAAGCAGTCCATGAGCTTCTCCGGGCTGATGGCGGCTTGCGCGGAGCTGTTGGGCAGACTCATGCCGAGCGCTTCAATGGCGCAGGCCATGGTGTTCGCCGTATACATTCCCCCGCAGGAACCCGCGCCGGGAATGGCCGTTTCCTCGATGCCCCTGAGCTGCGCATCCGTGATCTGTCCCGCCGCATGTTTGCCGCAGGCTTCAAAGACGCTCACCACATCCACATCCTTCCCCTCAAAGCACCCTGGCAAAATCGTGCCGCCATACACAAACACCGCCGGACGATCCAACCGCGCCATCGCAATCATACAGCCGGGCATGTTCTTATCACAACCGCCGATCGCCACCAGGCCGTCGAGATTCTCGCAACCCATGACGGTCTCGATGGAATCCGCGATCACCTCACGGCTCACGAGGCTGTATTTCATGCCCTCCGTGCCCATGGAAATGCCATCGGAAATGGTGATCGTGTTAAAGATGAGCGGCTTGGCACCAGAAGCGCTGACGCCTTTGGCGGCTTCGAGCGCGAGTTTGTCGATGTGGATGTTGCACGGCGTCACCTGCGACCACGTGCTGGCCACGCCGATCTGGGACTTGTTGAAATCTTTCCGGTCAAAGCCCACCGCGTGCAGCATGGCACGGCTGGCGGCGCGATCCACGCCATCGAGCATGGGGCCGGACCAGTGGCGGTGAAGAGAGGGTGATTTGGCGGAGGAGGGGGATTTTTTCATAAGTGGAAAGGCAGTCGCGCATAGTGCATCTCCATGCAGCGGGGTCAAGCGCCGAGCCAGAGATGCTAAAAACCAGTTGCCGCCCCTGCCCTGCCCCTCTAGTCTCCGGGCTCTCAAGTTCGGTCCTCCGACGGAACCCCCAGCTTTCACCCACCACCTCTCCCCACTTTTCCTTCTCCTGCCATGCTCGATCTGATGCGTAAACACCACAAGGTAGCCATGCTTGTCACGGCTATTATCGTCGTTATCACCATGGCCTTCTGGGGGAACGGAAACCGCGAGCATGGCATAGGCTACCAGCGGGAATTCGGCGGAAAAATTTATGATCAGGCGGATATGGCTGCTGTGGAGACCGAATTCATGCTCGCGCGCTCCGTGAGCGGTTTCACCGATGCCCCCGGCAAACTGATGTTCCTCCTCCAGGACCCCGGCAAAACCCGCGACAACGGCAAGGTCCCGCGCGATGCCCCGCTCGTCAATCTCATCACCCTGCGCCAGGAAGCCAAAAATCTGGGCATCACCGCCTCCGATGCCGAAGTCCAGAAGGCCATCCAAGGCCTGCCGCGTTTGCAAACGGACGGGAAATTTGACCGCTCCAAGCTCGACGCCCTCATTTCCAAAGGGAGCGACCGGCCCTTCGTGGACATGATGCGTGACGCCCTGATCGCAGAGAAACTCCAGAAGCTCGTCGGCGGCAGCATGCCCGCCACCGACTACGGCGTGAACCAAGCCTATAACAAAGAGCACGTCAAAACCACCGTCCAAGTCGCCATCCTCCCACGCAAGGAGCATGAAGCCATCAAGGCCACCGATGAAGATGCGCAGAAATTTTACGACGCCAACAAGGACAAGCCCGAAGCCGAACAAGACCCCGTCCTCCGTTCCGAGCCCAGCCGCGATCTGAAATACATCAAGATCCTCCGTGCCGTGAAGACCGAGGACATTTCCAAGCTCAAGCCCGAGGAACAGGAAGCCAAGCGCAAGGAATGGTCCGCTACCGACACAAAAGCCGCCGTCACCGCCTCCGCCATCAACAACGCCATGGTCGATCAGGACAAGCCCCTCACCATCGAGGACGCCGCCGCCCTCGTGAAGGACAAGCCCGAGTATGTTCCCGTCGAAATCAAGACAGTGGAAAAAGTCACCGCCAGCACCGCTCCGGAGGATTTGAAATCCGAAGGTGCCATCGTCGGTGAAATGCTCGAAGAGGAGCAGGGTGTCAAGAACACCCCCACCGCCCACATCATCTTTGATACCGGCGACCTCGTTCCCTCACGCCTCCTCACTCTCGACGAAGCCAAAGTGAAACTCCTGGAGAAACTCACGAAGGAAAAGATCACCGCCGCCCTGCTCGACAAGGCCACCGGCGTCCGCTCCAAGATTCAGGAAACCCTCACCGCCGCCAAACCCTTCGCCGAAGCCCTCACCGCCGCCGGCGTCACCGCCATCAGCTACACCTACAGCGCCAAAGCCCCTCCCAAGGACGCCCCTCCCTATTTCTCCAAGATCCAGCAAGCCGTCACCGGCCTCGCCCCCAGCACCCTCGCCTCCAATCCCGTCGAAGCGGGCGATGACCTCGCCGTCGTCTTCCTCGAAAAAGTCGAACTGCCCGACGATCCGAAAATGGCCGGGGACAAAATCATCCTCAAGAAGAACGCTGGTATCAACGACTCCCCCTTCAGCCCCTCCCCCCTCTTCAAATCATGGTTTGAGCAACGCCGCGATGCCATCGCCCCCGTCTTCGGCGGTGCCCAGTAGCCCACCCCCATGCAAGACCTCGCCGAGTTGATGGACGATGCCTCCGGCGAGCTGGCCATCGGCGAACTCGAGTCCGCCGCCGCCAAATACCGGCTCGCCACCCAGCTCGCCCCGGACCACTTCCCCGCCTGGCATGCCCTCGGCATGTGCCTCATGCGCAACGGCGACCTCAAAGGAGCCCTCGGCGCCGCCCTCATGGCCACCGACCTCGCCCCCAACGACCTCCTCGCCTGGACCTCCCTCTCCCAGATCCACGTCAAAATGGGCAACATCCCCGAAGCAGAAGCCGCCAAAGGCAACGCCCGCATCCTCTCCCTCGGCGGCAGAGTCAACCGCGACGCCGCACCCGGCCAGTAAGTCAAAGCATTGACGCAGCCACCCATTCTGAGATAAAGCTTGGGTATGAAATGGATCAAATGGTTGATGCCGCCAGTCGTTCTGACGATCCTGGCAGTGCTTTTGATGCCCCTCCTCTCCTACGTGGGCTACGAGTGGTATGTGCACCAAATCGTGCGCAATTTTCGAAATATTCAGTACACCTGCTTGGCGTATGCGACTGCCCGTGACGGTAGATTGCCGGACGGCAAATCCTCCAACGAGGCCCTTCGGCAATTATTTGTCGCAGGTTACGTGGATGACGAGAGGTTCGTCAGTGAGTGTGACTACCCCAGCACAAGGCCCGACGGCAACATCGGAAACAAAGCGAATGGTTTCCTGGAAGCGCTGGCTCCCGGGGAATGTCCCCTTTACTACGTCCGTGGCCTCACGACAGAGCCGAAAGATTCGGAGACACCCCTCCTCTTTGCGCGTGTGGTTAATTTTGACGGAAAGATTTACCTGGTTTGCGCGAGAGCAGGCGGGAATGCAAGGGCCTACGACACGGAAGACGGAGACGTCATTGAGGTGAATAACGGCAGGTATGTGGACATTTTCAGCGAAGCCTATTTCAAAGAAAAATACGGCATTGAGCCCCAAGACATTCTCAAGCCAGAAGGCCCGCCCCGCGACCTCATCGCCATCGCCAAGTCGCGAAAACAGTATCTCCACACCCTCGAAGCCGGAATCCTCGCCCTCATCTGGCTCCCCTTCCTGCTCACTGTCTGGATTAAGCACCGCCGTTCGGCAAGGCTCTCCCCAGAAAAAACGGCCTCCGAGCCTTAAATCGGCGAAACCTCGGGAAAAATGGCCATTGCCGAGGCCACCTAAGCGAAAGGGAAGCTCTCCTAAGCGAAAGGGAAGCTCTCCTAAGCGAAAGGGAAGCTCTTCTAAGCGAAGGGGAAGCTCTCCTAAGCGAAGGAGAAGCTCTCCTAGGCGAAAGGGAAGCTCTTCTAAGCCAAAGGGAAGCTCTTCTAGGCGAAGGGGAAGCTCTTCTAGGCGAAGGGGAAGCTCTCCTAAGCGAAGGGGAAGCTCTTCTAAGAAAAGGGGGCTCTCTCCTAAGAGAAGGGGGAGCCCTAAAAAACTTTTTTAAAGCTCGCCCCTTCCTTAGGAAGGCTTCCCCCTCTCTTTGCAAGACAGGAAAACCGCCCTTTCTTCCATGTAAATCTTATTTTCTTCAAAGAGGAAACCATGGATCAGCCGACCGTTTCCCGTTTAAAAAGTGCCTTTTTCCCGGATGACCGGAAGTTTCTTCGAGGTAGGCAGGCCCATGCCCCAAGTGGCAGGGAGCTACTCGAAATAAGTGTCCCCGTGCTCATAGGGAGGCGCACAAGCGCACAGAAAACGCAGGGGGACGGCACTGGTGCCCGTGATCTGATGCCAGGCTCCCGGAGGGATGAGGATGGCATCGCCGGGGCGCACCGGTTGCCGCTCGCCATCCAGCTCCATTTCCCCGGTGCCTTCCAGAAGAAAATAAATTTCCTCCGAGAGGCGGTGGTAATGCCGCTCGGTGGCCTGACCAAGCGTGAGCGTGGCCTCGGCGAGGGATTGAAGCTGCACGGGAGCATTCGTCCTGTCCAGCAGGCTGCGGATGGTGGAGCCGTCCTTGGTGGTAAAGGGTGTCTGGGCGTCGCGGTTCTGAAGGGTCATGGCGAAGGGAAATAAGCACAGCGGAGGGAAACGGAAAACGACTTTCCAGGGATTTGCCCCGGACCTCACACACCTCTGGTCCCCGGCCAAGTCCGCCCGCGAGCAGAAACTGGGGCTGCGTTGGAATGCGTAGATACCGTTGACACCAACCGGTGGTAACAGAGGATCACCACTCCGCTTCACCATCATGTTGTTCCGTGCCCTGTTCGAAAGACGCCTCCGCTCCCATGCCGGGAAATTGTTGGAGGAGTTGTTTCCACAAGGCTACGCCGGGGAGCTATTTCTTTGTGGGGGAGCCTTCAAACCGCTGTTGAAAGAGGGACTGCCGATCAATGATCTCGATCTCTGGGTGCGCAATCGCAGGGAGCGTGAGAAACTCTCCGCGGCGCTGGTGGACCGCGGTGCGCAACTCATCAATGATTTCCAGCCGTTCTGCATGAAGTTCCAGTTGGAGGGCCGCAATCTGGAAATCACCTATGATAACGTCAACGACCGCACGCTGCCAGAAGTGCTGGATACCTTTGACCTCGCCCTCAGCAGCATGGGCGTGAGGTATGCCAACGGCCGCGTCGTGCAAGTCTGCGTCAGCCCCGAGTGCTGGCAGGCGGTGCGCCACAAGCGCGTGGCCGTGCTCAATTCCTATGTGGCCGCCCTGTTTAACAAGCGCGGTCCCAGCCTCCTCAATTGTCTTCACCGCATTGGCCAGCAGGCCGCAGAGCTGAAGTATCATACGAATCCCGCTGATGAGAAAATCCTCTGGAACATTTACTGGAACGATTTCACCGACGATCAACGAAGCGTCGCCCTCAAGCTGTTCCAGGAAACCGTCATCGACTACAAGGGCCAGTGCGATGAGGCTCTAATGCACCGTGCCCTGCACAAACCGGTGCCCCTGTAATCGAGCATTTCACGGGTGGGTTGTGCCTCAGGAGGATGTTCAGAGGGAACGGAAGTAGCGTCGCCATTCGGCTTCGGAGGTGGATTCGAGGATTTCGTAGCGGGGAAACTGGTCTGCGAACTCGGGGAAGTAGGTGTCGCCTTCCGCTGCAAAGGGCAGGAGGGTGAGGTAGAGGCTGGTGCAGTGGGGGAGGAACTGGCGGTAGATTTCGGCTCCGCCGATGACGTAAACGTCGCCGTTGAGGGAGAGGGATTCGAGGGCCTGGAGGTCGGGGAGGATTTCCACGCCGGGCGTGGGCGGCATGGACCGGCTGAGGACGAGGTGTCGGCGATTGGGCAGGACGCGGCCGAGGGAGTCCCAGGTCTTGCGGCCCATGAGGATGGGGTGGCCGGTGGTGAGGCGTTTGAAGAAGCGGAGGTCATCCGGCACGTGCCAGGGCATGGTGCCATCGCGTCCGATCACGCGGTTCTGGGTCATGGCGGCGACGGCGTGAAGCTGGCAGGCCAGTTTCATACGGCGATGGGGGCCTTGATGCCGGGATGGGGATCGTAGTCGTCGATGCGGATGTGCTCCTCGCGGAAGGCATCGATGTCCTTGACGGTGGGATCCAGCCAGAGGCGCGGCAGGGGGCGGATGTCGCGTCCGAGCTGTTTGTGCACCTGGTCCATGTGGTTGGTGTAAAGATGGAGATCGCCGAAGGTGTGGACGAATTCCCCCGGCTGCAATCCGCAGACCTGGGCGACCATGGCGAGCAGCAGGGCGTAGGAGGCGATGTTGAAGGGGACGCCGAGAAAGAGATCCGCGCTGCGCTGGTAGAGCTGGCAGCTTAGGGAGCCGTCTACACTAACATAGAATTGAAAAAGCGCATGGCAGGGGGCGAGCGCCATTTGCGGAATGTCCGCCACATTCCAGGCGCTGACGATGAGCCGGCGGCTGGTGGGGTTGTGTTTGATCTGGTGGATGACGTCCTGCAGTTGATCATGCACCCGGCCATCCGGCCCGGTCCACCGACGCCACTGCTTCCCATAGACCGGCCCGAGATCGCCCTCCGGCCCGGCCCATTCATCCCAGATCGTCACGCCTTTCTCCTGCAAATACCGAACGTTCGTATCGCCCTGAATGAACCAGAGCAGCTCGTGGATGATGGATTTCAAATGAACGCGCTTCGTGGTCACCAGCGGGAATCCCTGCCGGAGATCAAAGCGCGTCTGTGCGCCAAAAACGGAAAGCGTGCCGACGCCTGTCCGGTCCTCACGGAGTTCTCCGTGTTCCAGAACGTGCCTGAGTAATGCGTGGTATTGAAGCATGGGAAATCACTTGGTCACTTTGCGGCGGACCTTGTCATCATTGGGATCGACGGGCGGCGGGAGATGCAGGTTAGTGACGTTGGTGGAATCCAGATCATCCGGGGTGTTGATCATTTTGTCTGGGCCGGCGGAGAGGATGTGCGATGGATCACCTGTGCGCATGGGATCGAAAAAGAGGTGGGTTTCCCAGGCATCGATGGGAATAATGCCCGCAAATGCCACTGCGTCCCGATTCAGGTATTCCTTCTGCGCCTTGTTATCCCCGGTCAATGCAGCCATCCGGCTTTCCTCCATCGTCACCTTGCTGTCGGCAGGAGGAAACTGCCCTTCATCCACCTTGTAGGCCAGCAGGGCATCGCGCCACTGGGCGAGAATTTGTTCCGTGCCACGGTTGAGCAGGTCGGGCATCACAGACTTGCGCATGGGACGGGTCAGTGCCCAGCCCAGCACCGGAATCAAAACGATCACAATCAACCACGATTTCAACATGGTCATTTCCTACAAGATGCGCCCCTTGCATGCAACCCGCGAATCCACCCAAATGTCATCGGGGCTGATGGAGCGGTGCCGGAAATGAAAAAGGATGCCGGCCTTGCGGAATGCCTCGTAGACGAGTTCGGAACAGATGTATTTCCGGTCACGGTTCCGGCGGCCGAGTTTGAAAAGGATCCGGATGGCGATGCGGAAAATTTCCAGATTGTCATACGGCTTGGTGAGTTCATCCATGCCCATGCTCACGGCCTTGCGATGAATCTCCTGCGACACCTCGGGCTCCAGCCTGGCGATGAACATGCGGCCGCGATACGGCTTGTTCCTGCCGTGGTAATCGCGCAGGTATTTGGAAAGCGGCGCCAGCCTCACGCCGACGAACGTCTCGCTCTCCAGAATGAAGATGCGTTCCAGGGCATCGTCACGGTAAATGATGCCGATGTGGCTCCAGACGGATTTGGTGAACCAGCGGATGGCATTGGAGAAGAAATACGTGCCCGAACAAAAGACCATGTCCCCGGTGCGCAGCGTCTCGCGCATCTCAGAGTAGGAGGTCACGGGGGCGTCGGTGAGTTCTTTGATGGTAATTGGATTCGCCATGGCGAGATTGGGGTCTGAGGAATGCCAACCAGTGAAGAATTTTTCACCACTATGCAATCTCTTCCTAAGATTTCTCCACTGCGATTCGTTGGAGCGAGTGACCGCAACTCACAACCACTCCACTACCATGAACGATTTAAATCAAACACCCGGAGCCACTGAAACGTTGTTCCCACAGGACGAGTTCGCCACTTACACCCCGCGGAAAATGGAATCCCTGTGGAAACGCGTCGGAGGCGGATCCCTCGGCATGAGCGTGCTGGTGCATGCGCTCTTTGTGCTGATCGCCGTCTTTCTCATCAAATTTGCTACAGAACGACCACCGGACGAACCCGTCAGTGAAATTCCCGGAGGAAGCCATCAGGGCAACAATGCCGCCAAGGCGGCTTTATCCAGTAAGCAGAAGGCGGCGCGGCAGAGTCAGCCAAAAAGTAAGCTCGTTGTTCCGGGAGGGGATTCGGAAATCCAAATTGCAGCTATCCCCACGCCGGTGATGGCGGTGCTCACAAACATGGAAACGGTGCACTCAGGCGGAGTTGGGTCGGAAAATCTTCTGCTTGCCGGAACGGGGAAGAATGGACAAAAGGGCCCCGGCGTTGGCCCCGGAACGACTGCTGGAATTACAACCATCCCCTTTGTCATCCGCAGCCGCTGTTCCCCACAGGAACGCACGGCAAAAATGAAAGAAAACGGTGGCAGCGAGGAATGCGAGCGCGCGGTCATCAGGGCGCTTGACTGGCTCAAGACCCAGCAGGGTTCGAACGGTGCGTGGGGTTCCGCGCACCGCACGGCCATGACGGGGCTGGCGCTGTTGTGCTACTACGGGCATTGCGAAACGATGGAGAGTGCCTATTACGGCACGCAGGTGATGACTGGCGTGACTTATCTGCTGGATACCGCAGCGAAGAATCAGGGATTTTTCACCGACAATCTGGGGCAGCATTTCTGCACCTACGAGCACGGCATCGCCACGTATGCCATGGGGGAGACGTATTCCTTTGCCAAATTTGGCAGCAAATCCCTGCCCGGATTACGGGAAGGATTCGAACGCGGCGTGCAGATCATCCTTGAGCACCAAACGCCCAACGGAGGCTGGTCCTATGGCGGCAACAGCCCGCATTACAATCGCGAGGGAGACGGCGACATCTCCGTCACGGGCTGGCAATTCCAAGCGCTCAAAGCCGCGCAGCACACAAAACTAATCATCCCCGGTCTGGAAAAGGCCACCAAACGTGTGACGGATTTTCTCGAGAACCGCATCACTGCCGACGGCGGCGTGGGCAATAGCACCAAACGCGGCGAGGCCTATGGGCAACACACGATGACTGGCGTCGGCGTGCTCGGCATGCAAACGCTGGCAGGTGGCAGCGCTGGCGGAGCCAGCAAGGGCCTGCGTTTCCTGAGCAAGGAACTGGCCAAAGACCCCTGCGACTGGACGAAGAACGCCAACCTTTACTGCTGGTATTACAACACGCAGGCCTTCTTCCAAAAGGGCGGCAAGGATTGGGAAACTTGGAACCAGCAATGTCGCGACCAGTTGCTCGCCCATCAGAATCCCGATGGTTCCTACGCCCAGGAATTCGGCGATTTCAGTGCTGCCACGAGTGCCGCCGCTGGTCCGGACGCCGCCATCTACCGCACGTGCCTTTGCACGCTGATGCTGGAGGTTTACTATCGCTACCTCAAGGTGGGCTCAGGCGAGCCGCATCCATGATTCCTGGATGCCGGCGGGAGAAGCCTACTGTTTCTTCTCCATTATCTTTTCCGCAAAGGTCAGAATCTTGCCGAAGAGTTCCGCGTCGGAAGCGCTCTGTGCCCCTTCGAGGGCTGATTTGGCCTGCTTGAGTCTTTCGAGGACTTTGACCGAGATGACTTCGCGGGCCTGGGCCTGAACTTTTTCGAGCCGTGTCTTCATGGCTTCCAGATTGGTGTCACCGGCATTGAGATTGTTGAAATCGAGCGGATCGGTGGGCGAGGGGTCATTGATGCCGGATTCGGCGATGAGCTTTTCCATGGCCTCCAGGGCTGGTCTGAAGCCTCGCTCCTTGATCATTTTTTCGATTTCCCTGCCGCGTTCCTTGAGGGCATCAGAGATCGGCAGGCCTCGGGACTCGAAGGCTTGTTTCAATTTTTCCGCCTCGGCGCGAACTTTGGCTTCCAGTTTTTCCATATCGGCACCGCCCTTGCCGGCGAAGCTGAGGGCCTGGGTGCGTTGTTCGGGCGTCAGCAGCAGGCGGAGTTCGAGCAGGGTTTTGAGTTGGAATTGTTTGAGGGAGGTCTCGGCATTGAGGACGGTGGTGAGGGCCTCGGCTCCAGCGGCTGGCGTGGTTTCCGGATTGCGCAGGAGGGATTCCAATTTCTCCTGGGCCTGTTTCACGGCGGATTCGAGCGGTTCCACCTGGGGAGTGGCGTTGCTGACGACAGCCTTGAGTTGTGATTGCTGATCAGCGGTGAGTTTGAGTTCCTCCTGATGGTTGAGAATGATCTGGGGGTGGACCAGACCATTGGCCAGCCAACTGCTGGAATCCGCGGCGCGGACGACATTGCAGGTGAGGGCGATGAGGGCGGTGATGAGGGTGGTGGTTTTCATAGAATGTGGACGGCGGGGGTCGTGGTGAGTAAAAAATCAGTGGGTGATTGCCAGGCGGTGAGCGAGGGCTCCGGCAATTCAAGGAGGTGCTCGGCGGCAGGTGGGGGTAGCAATGGAGGCAGGCTGGCAAGCGTCGGACGCTGCGGACGCAACGCCAGAAAAGTCAGGCCCAGCACGAGGACGGCGGCGGTGGCGAGACTCCATGCGGGAAGCCTGTGGAGAGGCTGTGGTCTCTGTTCCGGAAGGCCTTGCCAGCGCGGTGCATGCTGATGCGTCACCTGGCGTTGCTTTGCGAAGAGTTCGCGCAGAGGATCATTGGGATCATTCATGGGCAAGGGATGGAGTTGGTTCTTGAAGCATTTCGCGGAGCCTTTGTTTGCCGCGATCGTAGTGCTGACGTGCGGAGCCCACTCCGACGCCCATGATTTCGGCGGCGGCGCTGATGCTGAGGTCCTGATAGAAAACGAGGTGCAAGACCTCGGATTGGCGCGGAGAAAGTTTTGCCAGCATTTCCCGCAGTTGCGCCGTCTCCTCGGCAAGTTCCAGGCTCGCCGCCGGAGTGGCGATGGAAGGCGGATCGTTTTGGGAGACCAGCCGCCCAAGCCAGGACGTGCGAAAAGTGATGCGGCGAAATTCCTCCATTGCCGTAAGCCGAATGACGCCAAACCACCAGGTCTTGAATTCCGACCGGCCCGCAAAGGCCTCCGGACGTCGCAGGACCTTGAGGTAGGCGTTCTGCAGCACATCCTCGGCCCGCTGATAGTCGCCATGACAGCAATGGAGCGCCCAGCCGAAGGAGTCGGGATGGAGGGATTCGAGGGCGGAGGCGAGTTCGGATTTCATTCATTGACCACTGAGTGTCGTGGCCGGGTCGATTGTATGACCGCCGTGGCAATTAAAATTTCCAGCCAGGAAACCCGCTCAAGGCAGCCCGTCAAAATCGAACGGCAAGGCCGAGAAACGTTTGCGCATCATCCGCAGCTCCCGTCACCCCAAAATTGACTCCGGTATCCAGCTGAAAGTTCTTTCCCACCATCACCGTAATCCCCACATCCACTGTGCCAACCCAATCACGGCTGTACTTAGTGGGAACATCGCTGTAGAATTCAAGGTAGGCGGATACCGGTCCAAAAAGCGAACGCGAGAAGGAAACGGAATTGATGAATTCAGCACCATAGCCGCCTCCATCATCCGCCGTGATCCCAACGCCGGAGTTGATACCCACGTCGAAATCCGCCGGCAGGCTGGCCCCCAAATTGATCAAGGCAGCACCCTCCACCTTGCCATTGCCAAGATCATGCGAGGCGGTCGGCGTTTTTAGAAACAGGCTGATGCCGCCCGAAGTGGGGCCGTCGTCGTTGCCCCAGAAATTCGATTTCAAGCCGATGGTGAGGTCGCCAAGGCCCTCTTTTCGTGAGGAACCCGATTCGTGGCTGATTTCGTAAAATGGGATGAGCAATTGCAAGTCCGCCCAGTTGGTGAGGCCGATGCGAAGGTTCGCATTGCCCACGAGCCAGTCTTCGGAGCGGATGCCGGCATCATGGTTCCGGGTGTAGGACACCAGATCTGTTTCAAATTGGAAATGGCCCGCATTGAGCGTTTGCGGGCTGTTGGTTTTGTCAGGGCGGTCGGAGCTGAACTCCCGCATCAGCGAGTCGGGAGTTGGATTGAATAGTGAAAAGGCGGATTTGTCGGGGATCGCTTCGACGGCTTTGGATCCGGAAGATCCCGCCTGCAAAGGAACGAGGGAGGTGAATAACAGGAGCAGGGAATCTTTCATGATTGGCGGAGCTTAATTTTTCATATCATTAGCGCCAGACCACCGTTTTACGCAAATCAACCATCGGCCTCCTTCAACCGCGCATTCCGGCGTTCCCGCCAGACTCCGGCCAGTCCCCGCCAACTCCAGATCACGGCGAGAACCATTCCCGCGCACCACCAGATAAAAATGGTGCGGAGCTGTTCGCGGTAGGGATCAGGGAATTGAAAGGAATCCGGCAGCATCATTTCCGTGGCGGCGGCCAGCTGGGTGAAGGGGGAGATCCCGGCGATCCAGAGCGCCCTCGTGCTGACTTCACGATGGCCTAGCTGCACGATCATGGCGGCCATGATGGGGACGATGCCAATGAAGATAACCGCGAGGAACGGGCGCTTGCCGCCTCTCGCTTCCAGCATCGCATGAAAGGTCAGCACTGTCAGCGCGAGCACCAGAAAAAAGCGGCCGGCGGAGAGCAGTGGATTTTCCGCCCCGGCCATGATCCCGCTGAACCAATGCGATCCGAGGATGCTGCGCTGGAATCCATACCAGGCCACCGTTCCGGCGGCGATCAGCACGAGCGTGACCGGTAGTGCGGAGGATTCGTCGGAGAGGACAGGCGCCGTTCCCCGTCGATTGCGCAGTGCCCGGCGCAGGCCGCGCACCTGGTTATCGGCATTCGGCGTCATCATGATAACCAGCAGCGCGATTACGAGGAGGAGATTGATGGCAAAGACAAAGGTGATCGTGGCGCCCTCCATCAGGTGCGGGTCGTTTTTGGGGATCTCGATATGACGCCTTTCCATCTCCTGCATAAATTTCCCAGCCACCTGGGTGCGTTGCAAATTTTGGGAGGGAAACAGATCCCCGTCCTCCGCCATGGGCACGGCATTGCCAATGATCAGCAGTTGAATCCAGACGAAGACCAGCAGCCCCCAGAACTTGCTTAGGAGATGGGATTCCGCGCGGCACCATTTCCTCCACACCATTAGAACCATGGCCAGAATGAAAAATCCCTGCACCACCAGCGTGAAGGCAAGATCCGAGAAGGAGAGATTGAAAAAGGGAACCTCGGTTCCCGGCGTCATTCCAGTGGCAAAGATCAGGTCCTCCGCAGATTTCGGAGCAATTTCCTGCGCGTGTTCGACGAGCACCGGCCAGAGCGTGAGGTATTTCACAAAGGGAAATCCAAAGCGCGCCCCCTGCGGCACTACCGTGTAGAGCATGAACACCAGCCCCATGGAAAGGAGGAACGCCCAGCGCTTGTTCCGGATGACCGTTCCCGATACCAATCCCGTGAGGTGGTAAAGGATGACCGAAAAAAGGAAGACGCCATAAACCGGCAACCACGCCTCCCACGGCACGTTGCCTTTCCACAGCGCCAGGGCCGTCAGCGGCAAGGTTGCCAGAAACATGACATACTCCCGCACCGGCAGGCCGAACAGATAGCCGAGAGTTTTGGCCAGCGGGCTCATGGGGGCCAGACGCTGGTAATCGACACTGCCCTCATCCGACTCCGCCGTCATCCCTCCGGCCACCTGCCCGGTGCCGAATAAAAATAAAATGATGCCCTGTAGAACCAGCAACGGAAAGATCGGCGTGCGTTCGTAGAAACTGGGGGGGCGAACTTTGGGTTTCTCCCAATCGGCAACTTTGCGGGCCAGAATCTCCCATTCCGAATTTTTCTCCTGACTCAAATTTTCCAACCTCCTCACATCATTCAGGTGCCGGTGTTGCCGCTGTTCATCGATCCGCTTGTTTACCGCGGGCACAAAGAGGTAAATGAATCCTCCAATCACCAGCGTGATGATGAGCGCCACACTCAGCCCCTGGGGTCGAAGCCGTGAGCGGGCGTAGCGCCGGAAAATCGGGTTGTTCCAAAGCTGCCAGACGGGCGGAGGCCGCAGCTTGGTGATGGCTGGGGGATCGTTCGTCATGATCCAGCCCGCCCCTCCTCGGCGACCTGAATCAAGATATCCTCAAACGAGGATTTTTGCTCCTCAAATGTTCTCACCGGCACCCCCTGCGCAATGACACCTGCAATCAAAGCGCACTGGGCAGGTGCGGTGCCGGAGAAGATAAAGGAAATCCGCTCGCCATGCATCACGATCTCAGTTACCCCGTCGGCCTTGCCCAGCAGGGCGGCCGCCTGTTCGGCTGCTCCCTCCAGAACCTCCATCGTGAGCGTGCGTGAGGCTTGTCCCAGACGGGCGCGCACCTCGTCCACGGATCCGGCGGCCAGCACCCGGCCATGATTCATGACGCAAAGACTGCTGCACATGTCGGCGAGTTCACTGAGGATGTGCGAACTGACAATCACCGCCACGCCATCCGCCGCGAGGTGGCGCAGCGTGAGCCGCAGGTCGCGGCGAGAGAGCGGATCCATGCCGCTGGCCGGTTCGTCGAGGATAATGACGCGCGGACGGTGCAGCAGACATTTCGCGAGCACGAGACGCTGCATTTGCCCGCGCGACAGCGCCCGGCACCAGGCCTCCCGCTTGTCGGTGAGATGCACTTCCTCCAAGCATTCGTCGATCCGAGCGTGTCGTTTCTTCCCGCGCCCCAAGCCGTAAGCATGCGCATAGAGATCGAGAAATTCCCAGGCCTTCAAATCCGATGGCAGCGGCGCCAGGTCCGGCATGTATCCGAGCAACCGGCGTGCGCCCTCGGTGTCCTCCAGCAAATCCAATCCGCACAATTTCACCTCCCCATACGTCGGGCGGTTCAGCGTCGCCAGAACCCGCAGGGTGCTCGATTTTCCAGCGCCATTGGGCCCCACGAGTCCGAAGACCTCGCCGGCATCCACGCTCAGACTGACGTCATTGACGGCCACGAAATTTCCGTAGTCCACGCGAAGATCACGGATTTCAATGGCTGGCGTGGACATGGATGTTGAGTAAAAGTGGCTGGGGATTGCGTGAGTAAACGGGGTGGGGCGGGACAATCTTTCCGGGAATGTTCGCAGAGGGATGGGGGCATTCAATTGCCTTTTGCGGTGCGGGAGGTAGTGGGCTGATGGGCGGGACGCCCATGCCACAAACAAAACAGGGTGCCATTGCTGGCACCCTGCGTTGTTAGAGGATTTGGATCCGCGGATTAGGCAATGATCTCGGCCACACGACCGGCACCAACGGTCCGGCCACCTTCACGGATGGCGAAACGCATGGTTTTCTCGAGGGCGATGGGAGTGATGAGTTCGACTTCCATGGAGATGTTGTCGCCAGGCATCACCATTTCCACGCCTTCGGGGAGTTTGATGCTGCCGGTCACGTCCGTGGTGCGGACGTAGAACTGCGGACGGTAGTTGTTGAAGAACGGCGTGTGACGGCCACCTTCATCCTTGGAGAGGACGTAGACCTCGGCCTTGAACTTGGTGTGGGGTTTCACGGAACCGGTCTTGGCGAGCACCTGGCCACGCTCAACGGCGTCTTTCTTGACACCGCGGAGGAGGAGACCCACGTTGTCACCGGCCCGGCCTTCGTCGAGCAACTTGCGGAACATTTCGATGTCGGTGACGGTCGTTTTAATGGTGTCCTTGAAACCGATGATTTCAACTTCCTCCATCTTCTTGACGATACCACGCTCGATACGGCCGGTGGCGACGGTTCCACGACCTTCAATCGCGAAGACGTCTTCAACGGGCATGAGGAAGGGTTGATCGATCGGACGCTCGGGGATCGGGATGTAGCTGTCCACGGCTTCCATGAGCTTGAGGATGTTGGCTTCGTGGACGGGATCGCCATCGAGGGCCAGTTTGGCGGAGCCTTTGACGATCGGCACTTCATCACCTGGGAAATCGTACTGGGTGAGGAGATCGCGGATTTCCATTTCGACGAGGTCGAGGAGTTCAGCATCATCCACCATGTCCACCTTGTTCATGAAGACCACGAGGGCGGGCACACCGACCTGACGGGCGAGCAGGATGTGCTCACGGGTCTGGGGCATGGGGCCGTCGGCGGCGGAAACGACGAGAATACCGCCGTCCATTTGCGCGGCACCGGTGATCATGTTCTTCACATAGTCAGCGTGGCCTGGGCAGTCAACGTGGGCGTAGTGGCGGTTTTCGGTTTCGTATTCGACGTGGGCGGTGTTGATGGTAATACCGCGGGCCTTTTCCTCAGGAGCTGCGTCGATGTCCGCGTAGCCTTTGGCCTGGGCGAAGCCCTTCTTGGCGAGGGTGGAGGTGATGGCGGCGGTGAGCGTGGTCTTGCCATGGTCAACGTGACCGATGGTGCCGATGTTCACGTGGGGCTTGTTGCGTTGGAAGGATTCTTTAGCCATGATGGTGGTGGGTTGTGCTTGGGGAGCCGAGCTGGGTTTTGGTGTTGTTTGTCTGTTTTAGGAATAAATGGAGCTTGTGGCGGGGATTGAACCCGCGACCTCTTCCTTACCAAGGAAGTGCTCTACCACTGAGCTACACAAGCAAGGGGGAAATCGACGGGGTGACCGCCCGGCGCTGAGAAAAGGAAAGGTAGGATCACTAGGAGAGTTGATTTCCTGCTGGATTAGACCGGAAATTGTCTCAACG
Organism: Akkermansia muciniphila; assembly: GCA_943333275.1. Taxonomy (GTDB): domain Bacteria; phylum Verrucomicrobiota; class Verrucomicrobiia; order Verrucomicrobiales; family V1-33; genus JAGNEJ01. Next base: position 9,424 of record CALQSQ010000079.1, on the reverse strand, counting down.
ACCCAAGTGAGCCTACCACACGCCTTTTCGCATTGCGTCGCGGACTGTATTTCCCCGCCCCCAAGTGTCAAAAGGATTTTAGGGAAGAATTTTCGAGGTTTCTGCCCTTTCCGCCATCCGTTGATTTTTGTGGTGGGCAAATGTTGGCGCGGGGAAATTATTTCCGGCGACGCCGTCCCAAAGCCAGTCCTACGAGGGCCAGTCCGGCCAATCCGGTGGCGGTTGGCTCAGGAACGGGAACAAGGAAACCACGGATTTCTCCTCCAGTCACAACGGTGCTATGAATGTTCAGGTATGCTCTGCCAGTGGTTGCCGCCCCCATGAAGGCAGCAAACGCGCTGACAGCGGTGCCTCCATTGGCGGAAATAAAGGCCGGATTCCAGCTGGACGACAGTTTCATGTCAAATGGGGCATCGTAGACGCCCGCAGTCACCCCGAGTGGAAAACCAGGAAATGTGGGCACGGGCGTTGCGACCCCGGCAGTGGCTGTAAAGGGAACAGCGGTGCCGGAATGGATATGGGCGGCGGTGACGGTGCCCGTCAGCCCGGAGAACTCCGCATGCACAAACATGGTGAGTGCCACGTCATCGATGGTGATGAGAAACGTTCCAGTTCCGGGAGATAAGTTGGGCGGGAATTCCGCAGCTCCCGAGAGGGTTCCCCCGAAAAGCAAAGTGGCGGCCTGCGAGACACTCGCGGTGGAAAGAAACGCGGCGAGAAGGAATCCTAATTTCATATGCGTGAATTGGGTAGTGAATGTTAAGCGAACACAGGCGGCAGGGTGGCGAAGCCACCATCTCTGGCGACAATCTGACATTTCAGCAAACTCTTGCGAATCGGTCAAGCCATTCCAGATCCTGTTTCCTGAATCCTTCCGCCGAAGTTCCCGCAAGAAATCGTCGGCAACCCCCTGCGGAAATGCCGCTTACTTCACGCGGTTCACGCTGCCCACCGAATCCATGATGACGCTGATCATCATGTAGGCCATGGTGCCGACAAGCACGGCCATGATAACGATGATCGCGGGCTGGATGAGGGCGCTGATACGTTCGATGACGAGGCCGAGTTCCTTGTCGTAGCGCTGGGCGGTGCGTTCGAGAGAGTGCTGGATGTCGCCGGTTTGTTCACCCACGGCCACCATGTCGGTGAGCAATGGGGGGAAGAAATCGACGCGTTTGAAGGCCTTGGAGAGGGATCCGCCTTCACCGACCATGCCGGTGATTTTGGTAAGCAGTCCGCGGAGATAGACATTGACGGTGGCGTCGCGGGTGAGTTCCAGCGCGCGCATCATGGGCAGGCCGTTGCCGACGAGGTTGGAGAGCGTTTCCAGCATCTGCACGTAGAAGCGCGTGCGGAGCAATTTCCCAAAGAAGGGCAGGCCCATTTTCTTTTTGTGCCAGCTCTCCTTGTAGGCGGGATGTTCCGTGATGTAATTAAATGACCAGATGCCGAGGGCGATGAGCAGGCCGATCAGCCACCACCAGGTGCCAAAGAAATCGCCAATGCCTTGGATGATCCGCGCCGGCAGCGGCATCGGTCGGCCCATGGATTTCAGCAGGGTGGCGAGCTGCGGGATGAGACTGGTGACAAAAAGCATGCCGACGACCACGCCCGCGACGAGCAGGAACGCGGGGTAGATCATGGCCGTGGCCACCTTGCTCTGCAGCTGCGCAATGGTCGTCATGTATTCGGCCTGGCGTTGAAGGATCTTCGGCAGGGCCCCGGAGATTTCGCCCGCGGCGGCCATGTTGCAGTAGAGGTCGCCGAAATTTTTCGACGCCTCCTTGAGCGAACTGGAGAAACTGCCCCCGTCCCGGATCTTTTGCCGCAGGATGATCGTGACATCCTTGAGAGCCGAAAGTTCATCGCGGCTTTCCATGATGCGCAGGGCCGGCTCGAGTTGCAGGCCGGCACCGAGGAGGTCGCTGAGTTCCTCGGTAAACAGAATGATCTGCTTGCGGCTGAGCTTGATGGGGCCCTTGGGGATGGCCGGATCGAGCTTTTGCGCGGCCTCCAGCTTGTCCTGCGAGGCCTTGACGGCCTTGGCAGCAGCGGCGGGCGTTGGTTTGGCCAGGGCGGCCTTGGGTGCGGGAAGGGCTGCAGGGGCCGCGGGTTTGGCGGCTGGTTTTTCGATGGTGGCGGTGGTCACCGGCGCTCCGCCCTCCTTGGGTTTGAGGGAGACGGGTTGCAGGCTGTTGCGATCCAGACGCCGCAAAGCATCCGCCCGGTCATTGGCGTTCATTTCGCCACTGACTATCGATCCATCACTTTTAAGAGCTGTATAAACAAAGGCGGCCATATCGGAGGAGGTCGGAGTCTGACATAGTTGGGGGGATGCGCATCCAGAATCATCAGCAAATCTGATCACCTTCGTTGCGTCCGGATTTGGACAGTCGCTGCAGCTTCGCCGTTCGATTTGGATTGCCCATAAGGTTTTCCCCTATGTTCGATAGGCCTTGCATTCTTGCGTTGCACCCTGGAGGAACGAAAGTTACCAGTTTCCGCATTCAGCTCCGACCAGCCTTGCCCAGTTCTGAATCACCGGGGTTTTTCCTCCCCCGTATCATCGATTGCCATGAAACGAGTCTCACCTGCCATCCGAACTGTATCACCTTCGATCAACCACCCGCGCCACCGACTGAGCTTCAGCTCGGTGCAGACGCTGACGGAGGATGCCACGCTCTGGAAAGCCAACCGCCTTGCCGACAAGGCCGCCACGACCCGCTCCTTTCGCGCACTCCGTCCGCTGCGGAGGCGGTCGGCCAAACCGGGGATCATCTCCAGACTGGCCCATAACGTCATGGTGGCTCTGGGAATCTGGTAGGGCGATCCGCTCTAGAGTGGCTTGGTCCAGAACGTCAGGGTCTTGGTCGTTTCCTCCGCCCGGCCAATTTCCCTCCAGGAAAACTCCGCCTGCATCCGGGGTTGTTTCGCGAACCCCTGCTGGACCCAAAATCCATCCAGTGGCCGGTAACCCGCATGCCGCAGCGGATGATCCGGCGGTCGATCCACCGCACAGAACGTGCAAAATTTCACCCCGGGCTGGCTCCGGGCGTGCTCCAACCGCCGCCGCATGAATTCCTTGCCCACGCCCTGGCCGCGGTATTCCGGCAACAACAGACTTTCTCCGAAATAGAACCACTCCCTGAGGTCATATCCGGCCGCGATGAATGGTGCCTGGAACTCCGGGCTCTCCTCGGACAGCGGCACGCACGTCGTCGCCCCCACCGTTCGTTCGCCATCCCTCACAAACACCACCAGTGAGCGTGGACTGCGGACATAGACCTGCAAATATTCGCGCTCCGCAGCCAGCGTTCCCTCATATAGATAGGGAAACTCCCGGAAGACCGCCATCCGCAGCCCGCCCAGCGCCTCCAAATGAGGCTCTATTTCCGCACCGTGGCAATTCTCGTATTGAAGCATGCGCTATTTCGCAGCAAGCGGAGTGACCTTGATGTTTCGGTAGGCCACCGCGCCGTGATTGCCCTGCAGCATGATGGGGCCGATGGCGTGTTCCTGACCGGTGACCCCGCCGGGTGTCTGCCCCCCCAACATTTCTACATTCTCGTGGAGCAGCTTGCCGTTAAGTTCCACACGCACAAACACGGCGTTGGCTGTCTTCTTGCCTGCCGCGTCAAATTTTGGAGCACGGAAATCGATGACAAATTTCTGCCACTCGCCGGGGGCCTTGGATGCATTCACCTTGGGCACAACCGCACCGTAAATGGCACCGATGTCTCCCGCTCCCATTTCCGAATCCTTTTTCCCATAGCTGTCCAGCACCTGAACCTCGTATTCACCCATGATGTAGACACCGCTGTTGGAACCCTTCGGCACCATCAACTCGATTTCCAAATGGAGGTCACCAAATTTCTCTGTCGTGAAGAAATCCGTACTCGTTCCGTGGCCGGTCGCGGCATTGATGAGTTCATGGCCGCCGGGGGTCACCTCAAGCTGCTCCGGATTGACGGCGGATTGTTTGGCTGTTCCCACCGTCCATTTGCTGGTGTGGTCGCCCTCTTTTTTGACTTCCCAGCCCGTCAGGTCCTTGCCGTTGAAGGGCGATTTGGCTTCATCGGCGAGGAGTTGGGAAACGAGCAGCGAGGAGGAAAGGAGCAGGTGGAAAAGTTTCATAGGCCTGCATTCTCGAAATTTCCGACCGCAAGGCAATCCCCACTCTCTCCTCATTCATGGAAATCCCCCACATTTGCCAGATGCAAACTCGCCCACCCTGCGCTCTCTATCCCGACTCCCCTTGCCCACTCTCCCATGCGCTGGTTCTTCCTTTCCGCTCAACAAGAGCAAATCCCCACTTCCGATTCCCAACTCGCCACTCTGGTGCAGCAGGGCATCCTCCGCCCTCAGACGCTGGTGTGGCATGAAGGGCAGGCCGACTGGCAGTCGCTCGGCGAACTCAAGCCCGACCTCTTTGCCACCAATCCCCTGCTGCGCAGTTCCGCCGTGGTGGGCAGCGCCGCCCCGGCTTCGCCGCTGAAAATCACCGAAGGCCTCGTGCGCAGCTCCGGATGGATTCTCACCTGCGGCATTCTTTTTCTGCTGCTGGCCCTTTTGCTTCTCGTCACGGGGATTCTCTCCGCCATGCATAGCTACAAGGAATGGCATCAGGTCGCCTCATCGCTCGAAGGTGCAAAGCCCAGTATCTCGATTGTCCAGAGCGTCTTCGGCGTCGCTTGCCAGATCCTCGCCGCCATCTCTCTGCGCTGGATGGGCTCGCACCTCATCGGAGCCACCGGCAAACTCCGCCACGGACAAACCACGGGCGAATTCGCCCTCACGGAAATCGGCCTGCGCCGCCTCGGCAAGTTCTTCGTCATTCTCGTCGTCAGCCTTCTTCTCGCCATCGCCTGCTGGGCTGCCGTGGTCCTCTGGATCGGCTTCAAACTCTCCTGATCCTGCCATCGGCCTGCCGCGCCTCAAGCCGCCAGAGACTTTTCAAAACGGCTCCAGATTTTGAGCACTTCCTGCTGGCCCTTGTAGTTGATTCGGAATGAGCGATGCGCCCCTTTTTCACGGGATCCCGCGTCACTCTCATCGATCAGGCCCCGCTCGCGCAGGCTGTCGGTCACGGAAGTGATATTGGCGATGTTCCGCGGTGCATAGCGCCTCAATTCAGCAGTGATGGCGCGGCTCTCAATGTCAGCTTCCACGGCGCCTGCGGCGTTGAATCCTCCATACTGGACAACCGCGCCAGCCAGCAGGGCCATTTCCCAGCCGGTGAGTTCGGCCGAGGAGTGCAGCAGCGCCATCGCCTTCTTCACCAGATCCGGGAAATCAATCGCGGGGGGGCGGGCGGTTTGCGACAGACCTTTGGTTTCCATCGCGGCGAGCACCACCCCTTGAAGATGGTCCAGATCTTCCGGACTCATTTTCATGATTTCGCGCACACAGAGTAAAAATCCTTCGCTGGCCATTTTGAGGTTTGTTTTGTAAATTGAGCTTAAGTTAAGTAATTTCTAAAAAATTGCAACGGCCGTTTTTTGGAATTAGCGTGTTTTGGGCTTGCATCCATCTCAATTCTGCGAATAATCCGAAGCAAGCGCCTCACTAACAACTCAATTGCAACTTAGAATTTAATTTTAGAAAAAATTTAGCTTGCAAGTTAGTTTTAATTTGGTAGAACTACCCACGCCCAGTTCGCCACCTCAACCCGCACCCGCTCATGAACCGCCTGCCAATCACCGATTCACTCGATCGCAAAATCATCCCTTTCAAACCCGCTCGCCGCCCTGCCGCCAAAGCCGTCCGACGCGCACCGCTTTCCTCCACCGACCGCGAGGATCAAGTCTTTCGCCAGGCCCTGGCGGCACCGGTGGTGCCCTTTGGATTTTTCAGCAGTCTGATGACTGCCAAGCACCTGAGACCTTTGTGAGCGAGAAATGAGTGCGGCCTTCCTTGGTGGGAAATGCCGCGCAACCGACCAGGGCGAGCCTCCGGCAACGGGGGCTCGCTCTTTTCTTAGGTGGCGATTCAACGCCAGCCCCGCCCGCATGGTCACACTCGTGCGCCGAAAGTAGGTGCATCCCTTTCCATCTGTGCCACACTCGCACGCCTCCTCCCTCCATCCCTTCTGATTTCCCCCATGTCCTCGCACTCCCAACGGATGAATGAAATCCTCCTCCAAGCGGCCGCCAACGCCGAAGTGGAGGACATCGCCCCGGTCCAGCAACTCATCAAGGACGCCGCCAAGGGACAACGCTCCGTGATGGAGGAACTGCTGGACTCCCGGCTCATGAACGAGGAAATGTTCATGGAATCCTTTGCCCAGCAGATGCGCATGCCCTGGGAAGCCGATCTCAAGCCCCGCAACTCCCGGCGCCTCAAGGAAATCTGTTCCGCATCCATCGCCCTGCGGCATCGGGTGCTTCCCCTCTGGTTCGGTGAGAGCGACCCGGGCATTCCGCTCGAAGAAGGTGAAACTGCCGAGGAGGTCGAGACCACGCCGGAGGCCGATGCAGAAAACACCGCCCCCGCCGCCATTGGCAAGCTCCGGCTCGCCATGGTGACGTACGATCCTTTCAACCTCACCGCCCGCCAGGCTGTCAGCCAGGGCATTCCCTACCCGGTGCAATGGCACATCGCCTCCCGCACCCGCCTGCTGCAGGCCATCCAGCGCCTCTACGGTGTGGGTGCCGATACCTTTGACGCCATTCTCAAAGGCCGCACGGAGGACAATTCCGCCATGGATCTGCGGGAGGAAACCACGGTCCTCGATGAAGGCGATGAGGAGGCCAGCGTCGTCAAATTCGTCAACGCCATCATCCGCCAGGCCCTCCAGCAGCGCGCCACGGACATCCACGTGGAGCCTTTGGAAAACAACCTCCGCATCCGCTATCGCATCGATGGCCTGCTGGTCGATGTCCCCGTCCCGGAAAACATCAAGGCCCTGCAATCCATGGTGATTGCCCGACTCAAGATCATGAGCCGCCTGGACATCGCCGAACGCCGTCTGCCGCAGGATGGACGTATTTCCCTGGAACTCGAAGGCCAGGGCATCGACGTACGTGTCGCCACCATTCCCACCGTGGTCGGCGAGAGCGTGGCGCTGCGTTTGCTCAATCAGCAGAAGTTCAATCTAGACAAACTCGGCCTCCTGCCCGGCCCGCGCAAGATCGTCAACAGCCTGCTCAAGCTCAACAACGGCATCATCCTCATCACCGGCCCCACCGGTTCCGGTAAATCCACCAGCCTCTACACCTTCCTCAGCGAACTCAACACCACCGACACCCGCATCGTCACCGTGGAGGATCCCGTCGAAAACAAGATCGAGGGCGTCATGCAGATCGCCGTGAAGCCGGAGATCAATCTCACCTTCGCCAGCGGCCTGCGCAGCATTCTCCGGGCCGATCCGGACATCGTCATGGTCGGGGAAATGCGGGACTTGGAAACCGCCGAAATCGCCATCCGCGCCGCCCTCACCGGTCACTTGGTTTTCAGCACGCTCCACACCAACGACGCCATTGCCGGCATCACGCGGCTCGTGGATATGGGCGTCGAGCCCTTCCTCGTTTCCGCCTCCGTCCGTTGTTTCCTGGCCCAGCGCCTCGTGCGCCGACTCTGCCAGAAATGCCGCGTCCCCCACCCCATCAGCATGGAAATGCTCCGGGAACTCGGCTACAGCGGTGAACCCGCCAACCGCGTCTTCGAAGCCAAACCCCGCGGCTGCGACCATTGCAACCATACCGGATTCTACGGCCGGCTGGCCATTTACGAGGTCGCCGTCGTCACCAAGACCATCCAGGACCTCATCGTCAAGAAAGCCTCCGAAAAGGACATCAAGGACCAGGCCATTAAAGAAGGCTTCATGCAGATGCGCGACTACGGCCTCCACAAGGTGCTCGAAGGCGAAACCACGCTGGAGGAAGTCGTCAGCGTCACGACCTCCGACATGGTCATGGTGCAGGACTGAAAATCCGCGCCCGGAGCCATACCCCGGGCTCCCCAACCAAGCTACCTCGCAAGGATTCGAACCTTGTCAAAGGGTACCAAAAACCCTTGTGCTACCGTTACACCACGAGGCAATGCTAGTATCGATTGAGTGGCGAAAATACGGTGCCCGCCAGCGGATGCAAGTGGCAGCTGCGAAATTTTTTGCTTTAGTGGCCGGATGCAATGGAAACTGATCGTCGTCGGCAAACCCGCCCTGGACTACGCGGAACGCGGCGTGGCCGAATACCTCGGCCGACTCCGGCGGTATGCGAAAACGGAAATCGTCTATTTAAAAGACGGCCCCCCCACCGTCCTCGCCGAGCGCTACGCCAAAGCCGCCGAAGGCTGCCTCAAAATCGTCCTCGACGAACGCGGCGAAACGCCCACCACCCCGCAGCTCCGCAAGCTCGTGGACAAATGGGAAATGTCCGGCACCAAACGCGCCGCCCTCATCATCGGTGCCGCCGACGGCCACACCGACACCATGCGCCAGCAAGCCGACTACCTCCTCGCCCTCAGCCGCCTCACCCTCCAGCATGAGTTGGCACTGGTCGTCGCCCTGGAACAGGTGTATCGCATCTACACCATGAAAAACGGCGAACCCTACCACCGCTAAAGCTTTCCCCATGACCATACGATCCGATATCCCATCCACCCGCGAGAAAGCCCTCAAGCTCAATCTTGATCCCACCAAATACGGCACCTTCGCGGAAATCGGCGCCGGCCAGGAGACGGCGGCCTGGTTTTTCCGGGTGGGCGGGGCTTCCGGGACCGTGGCGAAGAGCATTTCCGCTTACGACATGCAGATGAGTGATGCCATCTACGGACACAGTGCCCGCTATGTTTCGCGGGACCGGCTCATCTCCATGCTGGATCATGAGTATCCGCTGCTGGCGGAGCGACTGGGGGCGACGCGCGGCAGTGACACGACATTTTTCGCCTTTGCCAATACGGTGCGGGCGCGGTCCTTCAAGGACAAGGAGGGCACGGAATGCCATGGGTGGATGGGCATTCGGTTTCAAACCGCAGTGGGTAGCGCGCCCCATGAGGTCCTTCTTCATTGCCGGATGTTTGATGCCTCCAATGCAGAGCAACAGCACCATCTGGGAATCCTCGGAGTGAATCTGGTGTTCGCCGCCTTTTACTATCGCGATGATCTGGAACTCTATGTCTCCAGCCTGCTGGATGACCTGTCGCATCGCGTCATGGAGGTGGATATGTTGAAATTTTCCGGGCCGCAGTTTGCCAACATCGACAACCGGGAATGCGCGCTGATGCTGGTGGAGAAGGATCTGACGGATTCGGCGCTTTTCACGGCGGAGGGCGAGGTGATTCAGGCCTCCGAGAAGCTTTATAAGAAGCCGGTGCTCGTTTTGCGGGGCAGTTTCAATCCGGTGACCCGCGTTGGCCTGGATATCGTGGGTGCCGCGCGGGAGACTTTCAAAAAGAAGCTGCCCACGCCGGAAACGCCGTTCGT
>CALQSQ010000078.1 GCA_943333275.1 Akkermansia muciniphila | reverse complement strand
GCCGCAGCGTAGGCGAACAGCGAAGACCCGGACATTGCGCACGGGCGGATGGTAAGTGTCATAGCGATGACCTATGACAATTACGATAGGTGTCCGCCAGGTCCGTCGTTAAAGAGACCAGCGGTGGGTGCTGCGTGTGACGCTTACGTAATATCGCCGAGTACAATTGTCTTAACTAATGCTGCTGGGGTGGTGGTTGATGCAACCAACAGCCCTCCAATCCCAAATTATGGACTCCAGATTAGTGATGTGTCATTCGGACGCTATCTGAATCCGCTCCATGCGCAGGGGGTGAGTCCGTTACAATGGGGCTACCTTGCAGCGATCACGCCCGGCACCGCCAACAGTCCGGGTTTCACGGGGGTGACCGCAGGCCCGGTGATCACCATGAAGGATGCGGATTCGGGCGCGGTCGTGCCCCCGGGAGTGTATAGCCGGACCGAGCACCGTGCTCTGACCCTGGAGTTGACAGGTGCGTCTGGAGCCAGCCTCTACTACACCACCAACGGGGCGGTCCCCACGGCGTGGTCGGCGCTCTACGATCCGGCCAACAAACCCCAATTCGACCGCACCGTCGTGGTGCGGGCGGTGGCAACCGCCGAAGGGAAAATGCAGGCGGCCCCTACTACCCAGAGCTTCCTCTTCAAGGAAAATGTGTTGGGGGCAGCCCCTGGAGACCCCCCGTTGCTCCGACCAGATCTCCCGCTGACCCCGCAGACTCGTCCACTGGGCTACCCAGAATACAGTCTCGGGGAGGCACTTTACGGAGGAGCCTTCACGGCGGGAGTGGCCATTCCGTATGCAGTCAGTCCGCTCAGTGCCAGTCAGCACCGAGCCGCCTTGATGGCTCAGTTGAGTGATCTGCCTTCGATCTCGCTGGTCATGCCCGTGGCCGACTTCTTTGATCGGGACACGGCTGGCATCTACGCTTGCTCCTGGAACACGGCCACCGAAGGGATCGATCCGAAAGGCAAGGGTTGGGAGCGCGTCACCAGCATGGAGTGGTTGCACCCAGGGAATGTGATCCCGACTGATGCCAACCCCAAACACACCGACTGCGCCATCACGATGTCGGGAAATTCCAACCTGGATTGGTATCGGACGGAGAAACACTCGCTCTCGCTGCATTTCAAACGCGAACTTGGCGCTTCAAAGTACCGACCGAATTTTTCAATCTTTCCCCAATCCACTATCACCAATCTGACTTACGACAGCCTGATCTTGCGCAATCCCACCTACGACAGTTGGGGCATGCTCTCGGGAGATGCCGCCGCCAGTCCCTTGACCGCGACGTATGCGAAGGACGCCTTTGTTCGTGAAACGTTGACTCAGCTTAATCATCTTCAGCTCTACTACCGTTGGGTGCATCTGTACATCAACGGCCTCTACTGGGGGGCCTACCTGCTGACGGAGAAGGCGGATGATGACACGTGCACCCGCCGTTTCGGGGGCGTCGGCCCTTACTACGTGTGGAAGGATGCACAGGGGTCCCCGGTCGGGGATTCGGCCGGGGTTCCCGGTTACCCCACCCCGCAGGCCATGTGGACCGACCTCTTCACCGCAGCAGATGCGCTCTATGATCAGGCGTCTGCGGGACAAGCGGCCAGCGCCGAGTACACGCCGCTCGACAACATGATGGAAGTAGATGGCTTTATCGATTATACGATCCTCCATGGCTACCTGGGGAACTTTGATTCCCTCACCAATAACGGACGGGTGTACCGGGACGTTCATGCGCTTCAAAAATTCTGCTGGTTGGCCTATGATGTGGAGGTGGGGGCAGATGCGGGCAGTCTGAGCCGGAATTGTTTTAACACTTGGTGGTCGGGTGGTAACCGGCCCGCTGGGCGCAGTGAAGCCCGCCTCCTCTGGAACTTGCGTAGTTACCCGAAATTTGCCCAACGCTTCGGGGACCGGGCCTGGAACCAGTTCCTGATGCCAGCCGCGCTACAGACGCTCGTTGCAGATGGTATCTACACGGGTGACTCTTCTGCGGGGAAAGTACAGCAGCGCTTCCAGGCCGCAGCGGACAAGTTCCAAGCCATCCTGCTGAGTGAATCCCTGCGCTGGGGCGTGGGTTATGCGGGCCAATACGCGGCGGCACCCCGGGAGACGACGGGCACTGACTACGCGGTGCGCTCCCTCATCCCTGGGAATACGCTGGACACCGGAGGCTTCTTCGCTGCGCGGCGTCCTATTTTTCTGGCCCAGCTCCAGGCCAAAGGCCTGTTCTCAACGGTGCCCCTGCCCATCCTCGCCCCTGGGGCAGACGCGGGCACCTGGACGCTCACCGCCCCTAATGTTGCGGGAGTGACCACCTACTACTCGCTGGATTCCTATGACCCGGATGGACCGGGCCTCACCATCCAAGGCACCGAACTGCCCGCAGGCACCACGCTGACACTTCCGAGTGCTAGCCAGCTCATGGCTCGCTGCCGGACCACACCTCCTGTGGGAGCAGTTGATGATACTGCATCTTGGTCGAACCTCATCTCTGTTTCCATCCCCTAACCTCCCTCTCTCATGAAATCATGCTTGCTTTGCTCATTTATCGGTACGCTCCTCGGCACGGCGAATCTCGCCCAGGCTGCTTTGATCGCCACCCCCATCACGCCTTATCGTTCCGTAGCGGATAGCCCGTGGCGGGCTGCTGTGGAAGGTGGGGATGCAATCGTCTTCGAGAGCCATCCGCCCCTAGGCTGCGGGGCTTGGATGAACATAGACACTCTGCCGGATGGTTACGGCGTCTATGAGACTTTTGAACCGGGATGTTATACCACACCCTGGATGGACCGTTCCAGCAGCACGCAGGACTATGACAGTGCCTCGGTAGATGGTGATGACGGAGTCCTAGATGGCGTGGGCAACGGCTACAGCATTCATGGAACACTTCCTTTCCGCGGGACCCTCCCTGAGTTTACGCTAAGCTTCACACCGACGACTGACGGCAAGTTGCCAAAGTGGTTTGGCTTTGCCGCCGTGCTTGGGATCGGAGGAACCGCCTCCCTGGAACTGCGCGGGGTGGGCGGGGGCGTGCTCAGTCTGTATGATCTAACAGATTTGAAGGCCGCCATGGCTGCTAGTCCAGTTGATCAGTTCCAGGGGTTTATTTCTGATCAAGAGATTACCTCGGTCACATTTTACGGAGGATTGACGATCGACCATTTCCAATACGGCTACGGCGCAGGTCCGATCCCCGAACCGGGAGGTTGCTTGCTGCTGGGAGGGCTGGGGTTGTGGGGGTGGCGACAGAGGAGGACGGGCGGGATGGACAAGGAATGGGGTCAAGCAATGGGCTCAGGAAAAAATTCCTGACAAAATCCCCGCCACCCAATCCAGCCGGGAGCGGTCCTTCCACGGAGATTCGACGAATGTGGCAACGCTTTCTGCGAACCGCACCGATCACTTGAGCAAACTGAGAGGCAAACACCTGCCAGACCTCCGCCACACAGCCGAAACCGCCACGTGTATCCGCCAACGCAAAGAAATCCCCTGCAAGCAGAGCCGCCATGCGCGCTGGAGAAGGAATCAGCCCATCGAGATACAGGTCCACCAACTGATCCACCACCGCCATCCCCATCAGTTCAGGCTCCATGGTGAGCGGAGGTCCAACGCGGCGGCGGGCGTGTCAAGGTCCTGGGTTTCCATTCGACAATCAGGGAGGTTTGTATAAGCTCCTGATCACAATGCGCCTGGAATACTCCGAATCCCCACGAGGCCCCATCGCCTTTCGTAAGACGACTTGCGAAACGGCTGACCGATCCTTTGACCTCGCCTTCTGGCAGGCTCAGACGCCAGCCGTGCGGTTCCAAGCCGCCTGGGAAATGGCCTGCTTGGCTTGGGAATTGAAAGGAAAATCCGCTGATGAACTCCGACTTCAGAGAACTGTTAGTCGTATTAAACGCTCATAATGTGCGCTTCCTAGTGGTCGGCGGCTACGCGGTAATCCACTATGCGGAGCCTCGCTACACCAAGGATCTAGACTTATGGATAGAGCCGAATCCAGCCAATGCGCTGCGCTTCCGTGCTGCCATGATAGAGTTCGGGGCCTGGCTTAAGGAAATGAGCGTGGAGGATTTCTCGACCCCGCAGGTCATGTTCCAAATCGGGATGCCTCCTTCACGCATCGACTTTCTAACCAGCGTTCCCGGTGTAGCATTCCCGGCATGCTGGAACAACCGGGAACAAGTTTCCTTGGGCGACATCAGCATCCCCTTCATCAGCAAATCGGATTTAATCCAAGCAAAACTACACGCCAACCGCCCTCAGGATCAACTGGATGTGCAGGCATTGCGTGACACGGAGTATCCATCCTAAGCGGCAGATTTTTGCAAATGGGTTCAGAATAAAATTCCTGACAAAATCCCCGCCACCCAATCCAGCCGGGAGCGATCCTTCCACGGAGATTCGCCGAATGTGGCAACGCTTTCTGCGAGCCGCACCGATGGATAGCGGAGACTGCGGCAGGCAGAGGGCGGCTTTCGATTCCTTAACATTTGAGGAGGGGAGCGCAGGTGGGGCGGCGGTTATCGGAAGTATCGAATGAGGCGGTTCGGGGTCTGGCTTGTTTTTGAGTATTTGCAAAAGCAGTGGCGTGTGTCGGTTCACAAAAAGCCGGGCATTGCCGTGCCTGCACCCCTGCTCCAGCGGGGCGCCAGGGTCGATTCAGAAAAAAAACGACAATTTTGAAAACGGCCGGACTGGCCTGCGATGTACCCTATAGAGTTCCTGATCCATGGAACCCAAATTTAACAAACAACCTATCAAACAACCATGAAAACATCGCTTCTTGCCGCCGCCCTCATCGCTCTCAGCGCTCCCTTGCTCCACGCCGCTTCGGACTTCTTCCTGAAGATCGACGGCATCAAAGGGGAATCCTCGGATGCTGTCCATTCCGAGACCATCGAAGTCAGTTCCTGGAGCTGGGGTGCATCCAATCCCGCCAGCACTTCCAGCGGGGGTGGAACTGGCAAAGTCAGCATGCAGGATTTCCACCTTGTCTGCAGCCATGACAAATCCTCCCCGCTCCTCATGCTCGCCTGCGCCCAGGGCCAGCACATTCCCAAAGCCACGCTCTACGTGCGCAAACAAGGCAGCGATCCTGTAGGTGGTCCGGTGGAGTATTTGGAAATCACCCTGGAGGATATTCTGATCTCCTCCTTCTCCAGCCAGGCTCCACCCCCAGTTCCAGGCGCCCCGCACGGTGAGCCCACTCAGTCGATTTCCCTCAACTTCACGAAAATCACCTACGACTACGCCCCTGCTGACGGCTCCGCACACAACACGGCAGGATGGGATGTGGTGGCCAACAAGAAGATCTAATCCTTTCACCGAACGCTCCCATGAAAACTTCCAGCCCATTTTCTCCGCTCCGGCGGATCACGTCCGGTCAGTGGCTTCCGGCCTGTGCATGGGTGCTCCTGGCCATGACGGGAGCCGCCCGCGCCACAGATGTCTACCTCAAGATTGAAGGCATCCCCGGGGAAATCTCCACCGGAAGATTCGCCGGATGGTCCCAGCTCCACAGCGCCAATGCCGATGTCATCGTCCCACCGGTCGTCCCACCCGCCCCTGCCAGTCCCACCGTATTCGGCGTGAGGGTGTCGAAGCAAATCGACACCTGCACTCCCATTCTGTTCCTCAATTGCGCCAGCGGTGAGCACATTCCACGGCTGAGCCTGGCCTTTGTCGAAGGGGAGAACCGCTACCTGCGGGTTACGCTCCATGATGTGCTGGTCTCCTCGATCGCCATGCAGGGGGAGTCCAGTCCTCCCATCGAGGCAGTCAGCTTCACGTTCCAAAAAATCGAATGGAGCTATACCGACGGTATTGGAGATGACGCAGGGCTCACGGCCACGTTCGACACCGCCACCCAAACCGGTGCCACCAAAACCCGCGTCCCCTTCCGGGCGACTCTGGATCGCAGCCCCAACGGCACCCTCCTGCTAACCTGCCCCGTGGAAAGCGGCCATACCTACCGCATCCGCAGCAATGCCACCCTCAACGGCCCATGGCAAACCGTCAGCGAATTCACCGCCGACATCGACGGCACCGTCGAGCAGTCCGTAAGGATCACCGGCCAGGCCCTCTTCTACAGCGTCGAAGAAGTGCAATAGATTCCCCCCGAAGCCAAGCAACCCAACGCCGGTCTGGTTCGCCAGATCGGCGTTGGTCTTGTGCGGAGGGCTACTTTTGCAGCTCCTTCAGCAACGCCTCCACATATTGCGGGCCAGTCCGCTGCGGAACAGGAGCCGGATTCTCTGCCGCGAAATCGAGCGCTTCGATCAGCGGCATCCACTCCAGCGAACCATCCGCAGAAGTGCTGCGGGAGAAAACCGCCCACACCCGGCTGGGCACCGCGATCTGGCGCACCTGGCCCGAATCCATTTCGGCGCAAGCCGCCGGCGGCGACGTCACCAGGTATTCCCGGCACACCAGCGGCCGGTCCGGATGGATGGAGCAGCTTTCCTCCACCAAAAACGGACACGGAATTCCCAATCGAAAATAAGCGATCCCAAACGCCCGGTAAGCCGCCTGATCCCCATCCGGCGGACCATGCGGTGGCAGGCCCGAGGCCTCAACCTTCTCCCGCGCCGCCGCAAACCGTGCCCGCACCTGCGCGGCTTCCTCCTCCGGCATGGCCTCCACTAAAGCAGCCAGATGCCGCGCCTCCGGAGGAGAAATCGGCACCATTTGACGGCAACACGCCCCACAGCCCTTCGCACAGGAAATCCGGTGCCCCGCCCGCTCCACCCTGGCCACCGCCAGATCCGTAAGCTGATTCGCAAACCGCTGCGCATCCGGCAGCAAAGCCTCCGGCAGGCATGGCCCCTTCGGCACCGTAAACGCGATCTTCATCGGCTCACCATTGATCTTAATTTGTCCGCTTCCAGTAATCGTGTCCTGCATCCCCGGAGCCTTTCTGAAATCGACAAAACTTTCAATCCCTAAATCCCACGCGACCCAAGCCCACCAGCGTAGAGGGCGACGCCCCAGGGAGAGGATGGCTAACAGCTTCCCTCCAAAATCTCCTTCCAGGCATCGGCTTCACCCGGCTGCCCGAAATTTCCCAGCGCGAGGTAAATTTCCTGCACGGTCGGCTCCGCAATATTTTCCAAGTGCAACTGCGCTTCATCCGCAGGCATTTCCGGCAGGATGCGCCGGGCGATGGCCCAGCAGGCCCAGGCTCGCCAGGTTCTCAGCAGTTTGCGTGGTTCGACCATGCGGGTGGCCAGGTGCTGGTAGTGGCGGCGGGGGTTGCCGATGAAATGCTCCGGGGAGTGGTGTTTCAGGATCCAGGCTACGGTGGCATAGGGGAGTGGCCAGGAGGTGAGGACGGGGTGGTCGGCTGGCACATCGGCACCGAGGGCGCGGTTGACGAGCAGCAGGGCCTGGGCGGGGGAGCCTTGCTGCCAGTGGCTTTGCGCATAGTGGAGGGCCTGGATATAAAAGTCCGGTCCGCGGTCAAATTTTCCGAAGGGTCGGAGGCAGGCTGCCGTCAGCGGTTCGGGTTGGGGCGGAAGCAGGGGGCAGGGAGGCAGGGAACCGGTCATGGCTGGGAGGGTATGCACAGCGCGCAGGGGTTGGCAATGGTGGTGCGGATTTTTCCTGGGAGGCAAATTTGATTGCATGGCGGCGAGCCTGCGTCATAGCTCCGTCGCAACTTTTCCTCCTGTCCATGCGTGCCCTGCTTCTTACCTCCCTGCTGATTTGCCCCTGGCTGTCGGCGTGCAGATCTTCGAGTCCGCTGGCGCCGGTGAAGACGGATGGGAAGACGCAGTTTTTTATTCCAGAAATCAATGCGGTGCCGATGCGTGCGCTGCCGGGGAAAATGGAATTCCCCAAGGTGTCGCGCACCGAATGCATCCAGATCGCCCAGAAATACCTGAATCATTTGTGGGTGCCCACTGCGCGCAATCGCTTCCACGGCACCGACCCGGACGGCATCATCGTGAACACGCCGGATATTGATTATCGCGCCCCGGGAAGCCTTCCCGGCTGGTGGGTGGCGGACTTGGTGAACCGGGGCATGCCCTACCAGTGGGGTGGATTTTCCTCGCCCGATGAATTCAATCTGGGCATCAGCCAGGGGAAATACGCCGGAGATATTTACACGAAGGAGAAGCGCGCCCGTCTGGATGATGCCGTGAGCAAGCATGCGGTGGGAATCGACTGCTCCGGGTTCATCTCTCGTTGTTGGAAATTACCGCGATCCTTTTCCACGCGGGAGTTGCCGCTGCTGTGCGACCAACTGGCCAGCTATGAGGAATTGCAGCCGGGCGATATTCTGAACACCCACAATGGCCATGTGCTGCTTTTTGAGCAATGGATTGATCCGGAGCACACGGGGTTTATCACCTATGAAACCGGAAGTCCCCCGACCTGGAAAGTATTGCGGCATGGTCTGCGGCGGTCCCAGGTGACGGAACTGGGTTACCTGCCTTACCGGTATCGCAACATGCGTTCCTAAACTATTTCCTACATGCTCAAGGCCCTGATTTTTGATTTCGACGGACTGATGGTGGATACGGAATCCGCCATTTTTCAGACGTGGCAGGAAATTTATCGCGACCACAACCATGAGTTGGAACTCAGCCGTTATGTCCAGTGTGTGGGCAGTCATGGCAGCGACTATGATCCGGGCACGGAACTGGATTCGCTGGTCGGGCGCAAGCTCGACTGGACGACGCTGCTGGGCTGGCAGCACCGTCGCAATCATGAATTGCTGGCGGAAATGGATACGCGCGAGGGCATCCGGGAACTGCTGCTGGAAGCGGAGAGTGAGGGCGTGCCGTGCGCGGTGGCCTCGAGTTCCAGTTCGGACTGGGTGCTGGGCTGGCTGGAGCGCCTCAACCTTAGAAAATCCTTTGCCCATGTCATCACACGCGACCTGGTCGCCCGCCCGAAGCCGGCGCCTGACCTATTTCTGATGGCCATGGAACGGCTCGAGGTGGGAGGTCGGCATGCACTGGTGCTGGAGGATTCGTCCAATGGATTGAAGGCTGCGGTGAGTGCCGAGGTGCCGTGCGTGATCGTGCCGAATCGCGTGACCCGGGGCTTGGATTTCACGCATGCCAGGGCCGTGGTGCCCACTCTGGCGGGACTGGGGCTTGGTGACCTGAGGGAGATCCACACCCCTGGAAAATCCCTTGCAATCTGAGTCGCCGAATCCTTCACTGCGTCTCATTCAACACCCGTCTCCTCATGCACATCGACTTCGCCGCTTACGACACCACTCCGCTCAAGGTTCGCCTCAGTGAACTCCGGAGGTATCTTTGACTTCGCGAGCCTGGCCCGGACGCTCGCGGATCATGAGCAACGCATGACGGCACCGGATTTCTGGGACAGCCGTGAGAAGTCTCAGCGCATCATTTCCGAAGTCTCGAAAATCAAACGCAAGCTCGTGCCGATGGCGGCGCTGGAGAAGCGGCTGGAGGATTTTACGGCGTTGGTGGAACTGGCGCAGATTGATGAGGATCCCGCTTTTGTGGAGGAAATGAAGACGGAATTTCCCCTGCTGGAAAAGGCCGTGCACGACTACGAACTGGAGCAGTTGATGAGTGGCGAGCAGGATATTGCGAACTGCTACGTCACCATCCACGCGGGTGCAGGGGGCACGGAAGCCTGCGACTGGGCGGACATGCTTTTCCGCATGTATACCCGCTGGGCGGAGCGTCATGGCATGAAGACGGAGATCGCGGAATTCACCGAGGGCGATTCCGCCGGACTGCGCAGTGTGACCTTCAAGGTTACCGGGCCGTATGCCTACGGCAATCTGCAAGCCGAGCGCGGCGTGCACCGACTGGTGCGGATTTCGCCGTTCGATGCCGCCAAGAAACGTCACACGAGTTTTGCCAGCCTGGATTGCACCCCCGAACTCACGGAGGACGCGGAGATCGTCGTGGAGGACAAGGATGTGAAACTGGACACCTTCCGCAGCGGCGGCAAGGGCGGCCAGAACGTGAACAAGGTGGAGACCGCCGTGCGCCTGACCCACCTGGCCACGGGCATCATCGTGGCCTGCCAGATTGAACGCAGCCAGGGGCGCAATCGCGAGCTGGCCATGGCCATGCTGAAGGCGAAACTTTATCAGCTCGAACAGGATAAGAAACGCAACGAGAAGGACCGTCTTTATGGCGAGAAGGGCGATATTGCGTTTGGCGGGCAGATTCGCAGTTACGTTTTCCAACCCTACCAGATGGTCAAGGATCACCGCACCGGCTGCACCATGACCAATGTCGCCGCGGTGATGGATGGAGACATCGACGACTTTATCGAATGGAAATTGCGGGGTCGGGAGAGCGGCGACGACCGGGATTTGGACCTGTAATTCGGCTTGTCGCGGCTGACAATGTGCACCACTGATCCAGAATGAAATCCATCCTCCTCCTGATCGCCCTCAGTCTAAGTCTCGCCTGTCCGACGCTGGCGCAGGGGCCTGCCAAGGCACCGACGAAGGAAGCCTTCAAAGCCGCCGGCGATAAATTGCTCTCCAAGCTGGAGGAATTTGCCACCGTCCTGGAAACGGCCAAGGACAAGGAGACGGCAGAGGCCGCCAAGGTGAAGCTTGCGAAGCTAAACAAGGAAATCGAAGCGCTCAGCAAAGCGGCCGCGGCGATGGGTGAACCCAGCGCCAGTATCAAGGAGGAATTGGAAAACGATCAGAAGACCCAGGAGCGGGCCGAAGTCTTCATGAATAAATGGATCAATGCCAGCCGCCGCATTGGCACCACTCCGGAACTGCTCGCAGTGCTGCAGGGGACGATGCGCGATTTCCAACGCGTCTCCCAACCCAAGAAGGCGACCGCGCCTGCCGAAGCGGAGAGCAAGGGGAATAAAAAGTAAGCCATCAAGATCCCCCCTGCACGCTGGAACGCCATTCCTTGCTTTACCCACTCACCCATTTTCCCACTCACCAAATCATGAATATCCTCATCACCGGAGCGGCTGGTTTCATTGGTTCCAATCTTGTCCATTACCTGCTGGGTCCGGCTGCCGCGGAAACAGGAGTGGAGATCAAAAAGATCGTCAATCTGGACAAGCTGACCTACGCCGGAAATCCGGAAAATCTTCTCCCTGTCGCGGGTGATGCCCGGCATGTTTTTGTCCACGGCGACATCCTCGACAGCGCGCTGGTCAGGCGCCTGCTCAACGAGCATGACATCGATGCCATCATGCATCTGGCGGCGGAATCGCATGTGGACCGTTCGATCGATTCCCCGGAGGAATTTATCCAAACGAATTTTGTGGGCACTTTCCGCCTGCTGCACGAGGCGCGCGAGTATGCCAAGGGCAAGCCGGGATTTCGTTTCCTGCACGTTTCCACGGATGAGGTCTATGGCTCGCTGGGCGCGAAGGATCCGGCCTTTTCAGAGGAGACGGCCTACGCCCCAAACAGCCCGTATTCAGCCTCCAAGGCGGGAAGCGATTTCCTGGCCCGCGCCTATCACCACACCTACGGTATGGATGTCGTGACGACTAATTGCAGTAATAATTACGGCCCCTACCAGTTTCCCGAGAAACTCATCCCCCTGATGATTGGCAAGGTCCAACGCGGCGAACCGCTGCCGGTCTATGGCGACGGAACCAACGTGCGGGACTGGCTCTATGTGGAGGATCATTGCCGCGGTTTGCTGCTGGCGCTTTTGAAAGGGAGGTCCGGCGAGACGTATTGCATCGGGGGGCGATGTGAAATGCAGAACATCCAGGTCGTGCATGAATTGATCTCCGCGGTGTCCTCTCATTTGCCTGCGGACCAACGGCGCAGTGCGGAGGAAATCATCACTTATGTGAAGGACCGGCCCGGCCACGACCGCCGCTACGCCATCAACTGCGACAAGATTCAGCGCGAACTGGGGTGGTCGCCGAAGGAGACGTTTGCCTCCGGGCTCGCCAAGACCGTGGCTTGGTATGTCAATCATCCCCAGTGGGTGGAGAGCATTGCCAAGGGCACCTATCAGGGGCAGCGGCTGGGCGGACACTAAGGCGCATTATTGTGCGGCGGGAGGGGGGAGGCTGGCGGCGGCGACCGCCTGGCCGTGACGTTTCATTTGTTCGTCAGGCATGGAAAGGCGCACGGCGGACAGTTGTGGGAACGCCGCGGAGAGAAGCTCGCGGGCGTTGGCGAGAATGATTTCCCCTCCCTCCCCACTGGTGACGCGACCCAGCACGAGCACATTTCCCAGCGTCATAAATTCCGCGTAATGAGCCAGGGCGTAGCCGAAGCAGGTGCCGATGTTGCGATAAATGCTCGCGGCCCGGTCATCGCCTGATTTCATGAGTTGCTGCACTTCCACGAGGCGCTCGGCGAGCGGCATGGCGGAGGGGAAGGTGAGTCCGGCCATCGTCGCCAGACGCGCCACGCCCTGCTGGGAGAAATACTGCACGCCGCAGCCTCGATCCCTGCTCCATTCATCCATCGGGGCCTCCGCATGGTAGTCCACGGGCGCGAAGGCCAGTTCATTCAGCCAGGTGGTAAGGTGGCCGTGGGCATCCACGTAACCAGCGGCGGTGCTGGTGCCCATGGAAATCCCCAGCACCGGATTTGCCCCGAGCGACATGCTGCCAGCCAGTGCGGTCACTTCCCCGTCATTGATCACTTCAAACGGCACGCCACCCCATTCCTTTTGCAGGGT
This sequence comes from Akkermansia muciniphila, assembly GCA_943333275.1. Classification (GTDB taxonomy): domain Bacteria; phylum Verrucomicrobiota; class Verrucomicrobiia; order Verrucomicrobiales; family V1-33; genus JAGNEJ01. The sequence continues at coordinate 15,292 of CALQSQ010000078.1, read as the reverse complement.
GTGGAAAATGCCCCGGATGTGCTGTGCAAAATCCGCCTCGCTGATCCCGCGGAACAACGAGGCCGCCCGCACTTCGTTGCTCACGTAGGTTCCCGCCGCACTGCCACCGATCGCGTCCACGCGGGGCATGTGTTCGGCGGCCCGGCGCAGGGAGTGGCGGATGCCCTCCAGATGGTAATTCGGGTCCTTTTGAAAATACGGATCCCACGGAACCTCCTCGGTGAAGACCACCTTGCCATCGATCACCGCCGACGTCTTGCGATCGCTCCCTCCCAGATCAAAGCCAATTCGGCAGCCTTTCAAATGCCGGCCCAACGCCACGGTCGGCTGATGCTCCGCCGGCATTTCCGAAAGCGCAACGGAGCGCACCGTCAGAGGCTCCAGGAAAATTTTCCGCGCCACCAGCGAGTCATCGAAATCCCGCTCCCGGCCCGGGGCATAATGATCGGAAAGCATCGCCGCCACATCCGGCGCCCCGCCGATCCACAGTCGCGAACCTCCGCGCTGCCAGAGCAGGAATTTCACCAACCGCTCCACGTAACGCATCGTGAGTGGCGTGTGCTCCGGACCTTCGGGCAGAAGATGCAAGGGGATCACCGACACGGTGCCACCGGGTTGCTCCAGCGCCAGCGAGGCGGAACGCGCTCCGGCGGTGCGCGCGGCAAGACTGCGGTAGGCCTGATTCCACAGGACGGCGGGGATGAATTGGCGGTCGAGTTCCGGAAGGATGGGAGGGTGCACGGCGAGCATAATCGCAGTGTTTGCGCGTTTCGGGGGGCCGTCAATGTCACCTGTGTTTCCGCGACAAACGAGCACGTCCCGGTTGACGCAGTGGATGCCCGCCTGCATCGGAGTCCCATGATCAAGGCGTTCCTTTTTGATATTGGCAAAGTGCTGCTCAATTTCGACTACCAGCAGGCAGTCGATCATGTGCGCGCGAAATCACCGCTCTCCAGCGAGCAGATCCGCGCGGCCATCGGACAGTTTCATGCCCCCCTGGAAACGGGGGCCATGAGCACCGGGACCTTTCTCGAGCAGGCGATGGAGGCCACGCAATACGGCGGCACCGCCGGGGAATTTGCTGCGGGATACTGCGACATTTTCGCCCTGAACCAGCCGATGTGGGAACTGGTCGATGCCCTGCGGGTGAACTACCCGCTCTACCTGTTCTCCAACACCAGCGACCTGCATTGGGATTTCATTCAGGCAAAATTTCCGCAGTTTGAAAGTTTCACCGATGGGGTCTTCAGCATGCGCGTCCGGGCCATGAAACCCGACCGGGCGATCTATGACGCGGCGCTGGGACTGACCGGGTCGGAGGCCGGGGAGATTTTTTACATCGATGATCTGGCCGCCAATATTGAGGCGGCCCGGGCGCTGGGTTTTCACACGCATTTATACGATCCCTCCGCCCACGAAGCCCTGATCGCCGCGCTGGCGACGGCAGACTTACGGGAAAATGCACGGTGATTTCCCTTGTGATTCCTGCGGGGATTCGCCACCTGTGCAGCCATGAACGCTCCGTTGAGTCGTATTTCCCTTTTGCTGGCCATCCTGCTTTTCATCGCGGGATTGTTTCAAAAATCCATCGCCAATGCGATTGGCAAGCCGCTGACCGAGCCCACGCAACTGGAGCAGGTGGTGAAAGGCGTGAAGGCGGCGGCTGGACAGGATAATCTCATCAGCATTCCCAGTCATCCGGTGCCCGCGACCATTTTCTGGTGCGCCGTGGTCATCTCCGTGCTGGCGCTGTGGGCCTGGATCGTGGAGGACAGCTTTTGGATTCCCCTGGTCGCCATGTGCGTGGCAATTGCTGCCGCGATGTTGAAAATGGCGATTCTTCCTGCGCTGCTCGCTGCCGTGAGGGCTGGAAATACCCAGGCCAGACGCCGCTCCGCCCGGTCGCGAACCTCCACCATCGGCACCACCCGCCGCCGCCGATCCTCCACCTCCAGATCGCTCGGGGAGGACGAATGATTCTATTTTCACAGTCATCAACGCACCCAAAATCATGAAACTCCATCACCTCGGCCTTCTGGCATTCCTCGTCACTCCCGCATTCGCCCAACAGCCAAAGCCCTCCGGCTGGCCTCAATACCGTGGCCCCAATGGGGATGGATCCACGGCGGAAAAAATCGCCAAGCCCTGGACGGGTTCGCCGAAGGAAGTCTGGAAAAATCCCGCCACCTCCGGATTCAGCTCGCTGGCCGTGGGGGAGGGGATCGTGGCCACACTGATGACGCGGGAGATCGATGGCAATCCCACCGAGACCTGTGTGGCCTGGGAGGAAGCCACGGGCAAGGAACTCTGGGCGTTTCCGCTGAAGATTGCCAAGTATGATGGTGGCGGGGACTCCGGCGGCAAAGGCGATGGTCCACGCAGCACCCCGAGTATTGCCGGCGGCAAGGTGTTTGTGCTGGGTGGAAATCTCGATTTGTATGCGCTCGATGCCAAGACCGGCAAGGCCGTGTGGCAGAGCGATCTCGTTAAGGATTACAAGGCGAACAACATCAAGTGGTCGAGCGCGGCCTCGCCGATTTTGGAGGGTAAATTGTGCATCGTCATGGCGGGCGGGAAAGGACAGAGTTTTCTGGCGTTCGATCAAGCATCCGGCAAACCCGTCTGGAAAGGGCAGGATGATGCCATCACCCAGGCCACACCGACCGTGGCCACGCTGCTCGGTGTGCGGCAGATCATTTTCTTCACCCAGACCGGCCTGGCCGCCGTGGACGTAAAGGATGGCAAGGTTCTCTGGCGTCAGCCTTTCAAATACAATGTTTCCACTGCCGCCTCACCCATCGTCTGGGAGGACATTGTCTATTGTTCCGCAGGCTACGGAGTGGGAGCAGGTGCCTACAAAATCAAAAAAACGGGCTTCACCTTCAGTTCCGAGGAAATCTGGCGCACCGAGGGCAAGAACATCAATCACTGGAGCACCCCCGTCTGCAAGGATGGCTACCTCTACGGCATGTTCAGCTTCAAGGAATACGGCAAGGGGCCGGTTGCCTGCGTGGATATCCGCACGGGGGAGATGAAGTGGAAGCAGGATGGATTCGGACCGGGAAATGTGATTCTCTCCGGCGACCAGTTGCTCATCCTCAGCGACAAGGGCGAACTGGTGCTGGCGGCGGCGGATCCCTCAGCCTACAAGGAACTGGCGCGAGCCGATGTGCTCGAGGGGAAATGCTGGTCCACGCCGAGTCTGGCGCACGGTCACATCTTTGCCCGCAGTTGTGAGCAGGCCGCATGTTTTGAACTGCCCAAGTAATTTGAACTGCGGCGCCCGAACCGTATGAGGTTGGCGCGCGAAACTGGTTGCCCCACCGGAAATCCGCTTTACTTGAGGCCGCGACCAAACTTGCTCGCACGAGACTTATGAAGGAAATCAGCGACTCCATTTACCGAATCCTCTACCACGGACTCAGCCTGCAGACGGCAGGCATCCTTGTGGGATTGGTCCTGATTGCCCTGCACCTCGTGGCCCTGCTCAAGTCTTCGCCCACCAGGGAGTGGCTTCAAAAACTGCCGCGCAATCAAAGTGTGGGCACCTGGGTGCTGACCGTGGCGTTCGTTCTGGCGATGATCGTGGCGACGAGCATGGATCTGGGAGAATTTTCCCGCATGCGCTATCTGGCGCAGTTTGCGGTGCCGGCGATGTTTCTTTCCCTGCTGTTCTATACCAACGAATATCTCGGCTCGCGCAGCCTGGGGATTCTGGTGATCCTGATCGCGTGTCCGGTGCTGGAGGCTGCATTTTTAAAGCCACCGCCATCGCGCGTGCTGCTCTCGGGGCTCTGTTATGCTTACATCCTCCTGGGGCTTTTCTGGATCGGAATGCCACACACCTTGCGCGATCAGATCGGATGGGCGACCAAGTCCGATGGGCGATTCAAAATGGTGGCTCTGAGCGGTCTGGCATTCGGGGTGGTGATTCTGGCCTGCGCACTGACCCTCTGGGGTGGGGCGTAGATCCTGATTCAGGATTTGGCGCGCGGGTGCGCTTGGTCGTAGACCTGCTTCATGCGTTCGGTGGAAACGTGGGTGTAGATCTGGGTGGTGGAAAGGCTGCTGTGCCCGAGTAATTCCTGCACGCTGCGCAGGTCGGCGCCGTTGTTGAGCAGGTGCGTGGCGAAACTGTGGCGGAGCTTGTGGGGCGTGGCCTTGAGCGGGATGGTCGAAGCCTTGAGGTATTTCTGCAGGACATCGGAAATGGCCCGGGTGGTGAGGCGGGTGCGCAGTTTGCTGATAAACAGCGGACCTTCGTGGACGTTGGCTTTCTGACGATAACGTTGGAGGGCACCCACGGCATGGCTGCCGAGCGGGCAGAGGCGTTCCTTTTTCCCTTTGCCAAGGACCCGCAGGGTATCGTGGTAGATGTCGTAATCCTTGACGTCCAGATTGGCCAGTTCATGAAGACGCAGGCCGGAGGAATAAAAGGTTTCGAGGATCGCCGCGTCCCTTTCCCCCGCCCAGGGTGGGGCCTGGCGTTCGTGGGGATAGGTGAGCGGGAGGGCCAGCAGTTCCTCCACGTGTTTCAGGGTGAGGACCACGGGTAGACCTCGCTCGATTTTGGGAAGTTGCACTTCGAGCAATGGATTGACTTCCAGTCCGCGGCGGCGAGTGAGGAATTTATAGAAACTGCGCAGGGCGGCAAAGTGGAGTCGGATGGTGGAACGGCCCAGCCCACGCTTCATGAGCGCAAACAAATAGGCCCGGAAATCATCCGCCGAGACCGCAAACCAACCAGTGAACCCCGGAGCCTTCTCCCGAAAGGAACAGAGGGCGTGAGTGTAATTCGTGATGGTGAGCGGTGAGGAGTCCCGCTCCACAGAGAGGAATTCCAGAAACTCCACCTCCAGGGGGTCTGGTGGTGGGGAGGGGGAGCGCGGAGCAGTGGCCGGGCGTTTCACGGAGAGGGGCGGTTAAGGAAATAGGACCTATAGGCCGTATAGGCCCTATGCTGAACGCCCGTGCCGTTACTTGCCAGCCGGTGCTTCAGGCGCAGGTGCGGGCTCAGGAGCTGGTGCTGGCGCAGGCTCAGTAGCAGGCGCAGGTGGGGGCTCAGGAGCGGGAGCAGGGTCAGCGGGAGGTGTGGACTCCCTGGGGACAAGCGGGTCCACTGTAATGCCTGAAGTGCCTCCGGGCGTTCCGGTGGCGGGTTCGCTGGGGTTGAGGCCGGGGATGTCCAAGTCCGTGTTGGGATCAAAGGTTTTGGGAAAGGCGGGGGCCTCGGCTGGGGGAGGGGGCTCTGGAACGAAGGCCACCTTGGTTGGCTCGGGGGCGGTCAGCGCATCGCGGTGTTCAAGCACCTGCTCGAAATAGGGATTGCCTGGATAGGACATCTTGCATTTCTCATAGGCCTCGCGCGCCTTGTCGATTTCCTTCTCGGCTGCATAAAGATCACCCAGGCGAAGCAGGGCCAGGGGTGCATGGGCGGATTTGGGGAATTTCTCAGCCACCGCCGCATACTGCGTCTTGGCTTCGGCGACCGCACCGCTCTGAAGCTGGGCTTCGGCAAGGCGCAGGGCGGCCAGATCCGCCAACGGATGGTCGGGGTAGGATTTACTGAAATTGGCCAGTTCGTCCATGGCTTCCTTGGACTTTCCATCCTGGGAGAGGAGTTGCGCGGCCATGAGCAGGGCGCTGCCGCCGGCGTTCTTGCCGCTTTGTTCCTTGGCGACGCGGCGGAAATCCTCCACGCTAACCGCCTGGGAAAAGGCCTCGGCGCCGGATTTCTCCGAGTGCTCCTTCCAGATTCTGAGGCCATAGTAGGCGAGCGCGGCCACGCCGGCCAGGGCACCGACGAGCACGAACTTGCTTTTGTGCTTGTCAAAGGCCAGTTCAAAGGCGCTGGGTTCGTAATCGAGATCGGCGATGGGGGCTTGCTTGGGAGTTGGGGTGGCCATGGGAGTGGGGGGCGGGGAGTTTTAAAAAATCGAGAATGAGTTGGGCGAAATTAAACGCCCACCTTGGCGCGGGCCTCTTCAGCCAGCGGAGTGGAAAGGTAGCGCTCGCCAGTGGAGCAGCCGATGGTGACGATGAGTTTGCCGGCATTCTCCGGGCGGGCGGCGAGTTGCAGCGCGGCAACGACGTTGGCGCCGGTGGAGATGCCCACAAGCAGGCCCTCCTCCTTGGCCAGGCGGCGTGCCATGGCGAAGGCATCATCGTTGGACACCTTGATCACCTCATCGACAATTTTCAGATCGAGGTTGTTCGGAACAAATCCCGCTCCCGTTCCCTGAATCTTGTGGGGAGCCGGCACCACGGCTTCTCCGGCCATGGTCTGGGAAATGACCGGGCTGGCCTCGGGCTCCACCGCCACGGCTTTAAAGCTGGGTTTCTTTGGCTTGATGAAATGGCTGACACCGGTGATGGTTCCGCCGGTTCCGACAGCAGAAACGAGGATGTCCACCTTGCCATCGGTATCATCCCAGATTTCCGGGCCGGTGGTGGCAGTGTGGATGGCAGGATTGGCCTCGTTGTTAAACTGCTGCGGCATAAAGGCACCGGGGGTGTTGGCAAGAATTTCCTCCGCGGCGGCGATCGCCCCCTTCATGCCCTTCGGCCCGGGAGTCAGCACCAGCTCTGCACCGAGCATGGCCAGCAGGGTGCGACGTTCCACGGACATGGTTTCCGGCATGGTCAGAATCAGCTTGTAGCCCTTGGCGGCGGCCACGAAGGCCAGGGCGATGCCTGTGTTGCCGCTGGTGGGTTCCACAATCGTGGTGCCGGGCTTGATCTGACCGGCTTTTTCCGCCGCTTCAATCATCGCCATGCCGATCCGGTCCTTCACGCTGCCGAGCGGATTGAAAAACTCACATTTCAGGGCCACGGTGGCATTCAGCCCTTTGGTCACGGAGTTCAGGCGAACGAGCGGAGTGCGACCGACAGTTTCAACGATGTTTTGATAGAGGCGTCCCATAATTTCCGAGTTGGTTGGTGGTGAGTTTGCGTTTTGAAAAATGAAATGTCAGACCAATCTGGGATGGTCATCCGCCGAACCTTGGTAAATCCGGCTTGCACGGGCATAACCTCCCTGCGTGAAGCGTCAAGATTATTTTGTGCTTCTGTTTTTGACAAGCGAAAGAACCAAGCTTCTATGGCAACCGCTCGCCACCCCCCAGGTGTCATTTTACCCCCACCATCGCCCGTCCCAAATTTATGTCCGAATTAATCTCCAAAGAAGACCTCAAGCGCTTGCTCAAAAAAATCCCCGAATGGGAACTCGAAGGCAAGAAGCTGACGAGGACGGTGGAATTCGATGATTTCTCCGAAGCGGTCGATTTCATCAACGACCTCGCCGAAATCGTCGAGGACGCCAACCACCATCCGGATATCGACATTCGCGTGGGCAAGGTTTTCCTCTCCCTCACCACGGTGGAGGCCGGTGGGATCACCGACTTGGATTTCGAAGTCGCGGAGCGGATCGATAATCTGGTGGACTAGGACGGCGAGGGCGCCGCTCATTTCCCGCGTTCTCGCACTCGACACTGCGCCAGCCTCTGGTTGAGGTAGAATCATCTATGAGTCACCAAGCTGTTGTTAATTTCGCGCCCGAGCCCGGTTCCGTTGAGATTCGGGAAATCCCCATTCCTGAAATCGGTGCGTCGGATGTGCTCGTCCAGGTCGCCGCCGTCGGTGTCTGCGGCAGTGACCTCCACCAGTGGACGGCCTCGCACAGCTGGCCGGTGAATTATCCCGTCGTGCTCGGCCACGAATTCAGCGGCCACGTCGTGAAGACCGGGGCTGAAGTAAAATCCTGGAAAGAGGGCGATCGCATCGTCAGCGAGACCGCCGCCGTCATTGATCAGGACAATCCCATGAGCCGGCGCGGACTGTATAATCTGGACCCCACGCGCAAGGGATTCGGCTATGGAGTGAATGGGGCCATGACGAAATACGTCCGCGTGCCCGCGCGCTGTCTCCATCACGTGCCGGAGAAACTCGCCATGACCACCGCTGCGCTCACCGAGCCCTGCAGCGTGGCTTACAACGCTGTGATCGTAAATACTCGCATCCGCCCGGGGGACCGCGTCGTCGTCCTGGGGCCGGGAACCATCGGCATTCTCTGCGCCGCCATGGCCAGACTCGCTGGCGCGGAGGTCGCGGTGGTGGGATTGGAGGCCGACCGTGGACGTCTCGGCATTGCCGAAAAATACGGCTGCGTTTCCCTCATCGGCGACGCCACGGAGTGGTCCAGGGAACGCGATGGCCTGGGCGCGGACGTCGTCATCGACGCCGCCGGTGTCTCCGCGACTTTAAAAGCCGCCATGAACATCGTGCGGCCCGCCGGCTGGATCACCAAAGTCGGCTGGGGCCCCCAACCGATCAATTTTTCCATCGACCAGATCGTTCAGAAAAACGTCACCCTTCAGGGTAGTTTCAGCCACAACTGGCCCGTCTGGGAACGCGTCCTCGCCATGTTGGCCTCGGGCCAGCTTGATGTGCAGCCGATCATCGGCGGCCAGTGGGCGCTCACCGACTGGCACGAAGCCTTTGAGAAAATGCACCACGGCCACGTCGTCAAGAGCCTGCTCATTCCTTCATAGGAATCAATGACACATGATTTGGGGCAGACAAACGATAGGGGCGATTGATTTCTCGCAAACATCCGGTGAACAAAGGTTCACGGCGTGGTGACCTGCAACCGCATGAACCGGCGTGGATGTGCCGGGTCGTTGAGGGGGTAGAGGTCGCGGACTTCCACGCTGCGCAGCGCGCCTGTCCTGCTTTCGAGAATGGTCGTGCCGATGACGCTGGCGACAAAGGGATTGCCGAAGGTGCTGCTGGCCAGGTCCGTCCATGGACCGGAGAGTGCGCTGGCGGCTTGCACGATTAGGGTGATGTCGGTGGCCGAGGCGTTCCGTTCAAACTGGAGCGCGAGTCTGCCGGATGCGGTGTTGAGTGTGGGCAGTGCGTCATGGTCCGGCGTGCGCGGGTCACTGGCAAAGGCGTATTCGAAAAGCGTGATGACGCCGTCTTTATCGAGGTCGGCGAGTGGGCCGGCGAGGGCAGTGTTTGTTTTGTCGCTGCCGAATTGAGTGGCCTGCCAGTCGGCAAAAGTGAACGCGGCCTGGCGGAGGCCGAAGAGGCGCACATCCAGACCGAGGTCGCTGCTGGTTGGGGCGGACTGGTGGAGTTCGATGGCGAGGGTGTTGGCCCCGGTGACCAGGGCGGTGGCGGGCACGGTGAAGACGTTCCAGGCGGTTTCATCGGCACCGCCGACACTGGTGGTCGCGAGCGTGGTGGGAGTGACAGCGCTGGAGGGGAGGTTATCGCGAAGGATTTCCAGGCCATTCAAATAAACGACTGCCCCGTCGTCGCGCTGGAGTTCGAGGCGGAGGGTGTCGAAAAGGGTGGCATTGGCGACGGTAAAACTGTGACGGAACCAGGTGGTGAGATATTTGGCGTTGGCGTCGCCACCGTAGCCGAGGGTCGTTGCCTGCGTGTCGCCATAGCCGAGACGCGCCGGGCCGCTGCTCCACGCGGCATCCGTGTAGGAAGAACTGGTCCAGTTTGCGGGCGGAGCGAGGCCGGTGTCACGGTATTTCCAGGTGGCTCCGGCGGGGATGAGTGGAGCGGGGATGTCGAATGCCGCAATGAGCGAGAGATCCAAACCAAGGTCGCTGCTTGCGGTGCCAAATTGATGGACCTCCACTGCGATGACGTTGGTGCCGGTGCGCAATACGCGGGCGTCGAGCGTCGTGGTGAAGAACCTGTTCTCGTCCGCAGCCGTCACCGCAGCGAGCGCCTGCGTGCCTGGAGTGATGACGGACGGCGCGGCGGCCATATTGCTGCGGAGAACCTCCACGCCGTTCAGCCAGATCACCGCGCCGTCATCGCGCAGCAGACGCAGTGTGAGGTCGCCGTATCGCCGCAGGTCGGCGACGCTGAAACTGTGGCGGAAATACGTGGTGATGCGTGAGGAAGTGTTGTTGATGAAAGTTGTGGGAGTTTGCCCGTTCAAATCGCCAAAGCCGAGCAAGGAAGGGCCCGCGGGCCACGTGGTGTCGGAGAAATTATTCTGCATCCAGATCGCCCCGGGGTCGGCGCCCGTGTCGAGGAATTTCCATGTGGAGCCCGCGGCCACCAGCACATCGGAAATATCCAGGACGGTCTGGACGAATGTGTCGCTGGCCGTCAGGGTGCCATCGTTGACGGTGAGCGTGATGGTCGCGGTGCCGCTTTGGTTTGCGGCGGGTGTGACGGTGACGGTGCGGTTCGCGCCGCTCCCGCCAATGACGATGTTTGCATTGGGAACGAGCGCGGTGTTCGACGAAGTGCCACTCACGGTGAGCGAGGCGGCGGCCGTTTCGACATCGCCGACGGTGAATGCGATCGCTGCGGTCGCGGTGTTTTCGTTCACGGTTTGATTTACCACATCGCTGATTGTCGGAGGATTGTTCGCGGTGGCGACTGTGACGGTTTTAGTGACGCGTGACGCGCGTCCGGCGTTGTCCCACACGATCAGGGTGACCAGATAGGTTCCCGCGGCAGTGAAGGTGAAACTCGGGCTGGTGGCCGTGGATGGCAGGCCGTTGCCAAAATCCCACAGGACATGACCGATGGAACCGTCCGGGTCGGCCGACGTGTTGGCAAAGGGCACAACCTGCCCGGGTTGCGCCACCAGCGGTGCATTGAAGGCCGCCACCGGCTTCTGGTTGGCGAAACCGCGCGAGGCCAGTTGAGTGTTCCAGTCAGCGCCACCGCCATGGTTGCCGGAGATGGTGTTTCCCGTCCACTCCAAGTCTCCTCCAAAGCCGTCCCATACGCCGCCGTTCCCGTTGTTCTGAAGCGTGTTGTTGGTAAAACTCAGGTAATTCAGATTCGCTGGCGCCGTAAAGGGCCAGATCCCGTCGTGGTTGTTGTTCGAGATCTCGTTCGCCTCGAAGGAGATGTAGTAGCAGTTCTGGTCAAAACGCATCCCGTCTCCGGTGCCGGAGTATTGGGCCGGCGGCTGGGTCCCGATCGAGGACAGGAAATTGTTCTGGTGGAAGAACTGATATTGGCAGGGGCCCGAGGATCCCTGCAGGAACAGGCCGAACATCGCGCTGTCCTTGATCGTATTGCGCGCAAAGAGATTGTATTCCTTGGTCTGCCAGTTGGATTGGGAAATGCCGACCTGGGCGCCCCCATCGACGAGGTTGTCCGCGAACACGCTGTTCTGGCAGATCGCCTCAAGACCGGCCCATGCGTAGCTGCCGCTCTTGTCACTCACGGTGTTGCGGCGCACGGCGCAGTAATTGGAACCGTCCAGGCTCAACCAGTGATCGATCCGGTTGTCCTCAATCAGCGTCCGGTGACATCCTCCCCATACTTCGATGCCGAGCTTCACGCCGCCCGAGCCGGTCACGGTGTTGCGAAGGATCACGTTATCCGTCGAATCGTCGTTGCAGAAGATGCCGCCGCGGCCCGTGTTGGAAATGACATTGTCCGTCACCTGGTTGCGGGAGGATCGCCAGGACAGGCGAATCCCGGCACCCCACGCAGTCCCGGTCCCGATATTATCTATCCGGTTGTTCGCGATGACCGAGTCGGTGACGTCCGGATCGAAGCGGATGCCGCGCGGTCCCTCGGCTGCGTTGCCAAAGTTCCGAATCATCAAATTCTCAAGGCGGAGACCGCTGGCGGGACCGGCGAGAATCCCGTCTTTCACCGCCGTGCTGCTGTTTCCATCGAGGGTGAGGCGCGTGACTGTCACATTGGTTACGTTCCCGATACCGATGATTTCGCTTGGCGAACCCCCGACATACAGCAGCGCGGATTCGCTGGCGCTGCTGCCTTCCAGGCGAATCCCCGACTTCGGGTAAATGGCTCCCGAGAGGCGATAAACCCCGGTCGGAAAGAACACGGTGTCACCAGACGCCGAAGCGGTGATCGCACTTTGAATCGCCGCCCGGTCATCACCGTCGTCGTTCGGCACCGCTCCGTAATTCATCACATCCAGCGTTGCGCCAAAAGTGTGACGCCCAAGCGTGCCCAACACGGCACAGACCAGGGCCCCCGTGAAGCAGCGGAGAGAAGCTTTTGGGCAATGTTCCGCCAGCGTGCCGATGGGCTGTGGAGTGCGAATTCTCATGGTGTGGCGATTTTCACCCGAATCGCGCGTCGTGTCACTCCCAAAGTCGCGGTGTTGCCGCGGATGGTGACTTGCCAAAGGGTGGCGGCGAGCGTTATGCCGGGTGGATTAGCCGGTCGTGCGCAGGCCCGAGGCCACTGCGTTGATGGAGACGAGGAGGTCGGGGATGGTCGCTTCGGCCGCATCGGTTTCACCCGCGGCGATCCTGGCCCGCCAGGTCTTGAGCAACTGCACCTGCTGCTCGTGCAGCACGCTGAGTGCTTGTTCGCGGATGCCGAGGGTGAAGGCCATGCGGGGCCGCCGGGTCTCAAACTTTCCGGCAAGGAGCGTGTCCAGTGCATCGCGAGTGCGGTGAAATTCGCCAAGGATGATGTCCATGAAGTGATGACGCACTTTCGGGTCGGGCACCAGTTCCGCGTAGCGATGCATCCAGGTTTCATTGGCGCTGACGATGGAGCTTTCGATGTTGGCGAGCACGTAACGGAGGAAGGGATGGCTTGAGACCTGTGATTGCAACTGGCTCCATGCGGAGGGTTCCTCGGTTTGCAGTCTGGATAACGCAGTGCCGGCACCGAACCAACCGGGCAGGTAGAAACGGGATTGCGTCCACGAAAAGACCCATGGGATCGCGCGCAGGTCATCGAGCGTGGCCTGGCCCGTGCGGCGTGCGGGACGGGAGCCGATGCGCGCGTTTTCCAACGCATCGATGGGCGTGGCCGTGCGGTAGAACTTCATAAAGTCCGGATCGTGCAGCAGTGCGCGATACGCATCGCGGCTCCAGATGGCGAGCTTGTCGAGTGTGGGAGCGAGGATGTCGCAGGAGGGTTCGGCGTCGCGGTGACGTGCGGTCGTGGACGATGCGGAGGCCATGAGCAGCTCGATATTGAACACGGCGCTGGCGAAATGTGCATACTTCTGGGCAATGGTTTCACCCTGTTCGGTCATGCGGAGCCTGCCTTGCAGCGAGCCAGTGGGCAGCGCTTCCATGAAAAAGTGCGTGGGGCCGGCACCGCGGCCGACGGTCCCGCCGCGTCCGTGGAAGAACACCGGCTTCACGCCACGGGCGAGGGTGGTTTGTGACAGCTCATGCTGTGCGCGGTGCAGCGCCCACTGGCTGGCGAAGATACCGCAGTCCTTGTTGGAATCGGAGTAGCCCACCATCATCTGCAACGATGGATCGCTCTGCGACCGGATGCTGCGCTGCGTGACTGGATGCGCGAGGAACTCTTCGACGATGCCGGGGCCTGCCTCCAGGTCTGACATGGTTTCAAACAATGGTGTGACCGGCAGCGGGCATCGCAAGCCTTCCCCAGTCCATTCCATGAGACCGGCTTCGCGAGCGAGCAGATACACGATGAACAAGTCCTCCACGCGCCGCGTCATCGACACGATGAGCGCACCGAGGCCCGCGTCGCCATATTTTAAGCGATGCGTGGCGATCACACGATGACAGGCCAATACGGTGTCGGCCTCGGGTCCGGCACTCACACCTGGGGACAAAAACGGGCGCGGCGAGGACAGCTCCTTCTCCAGCAGGGCGCGCTGCTTCTCCACGGACCAGGATGCAAACGCGGCGCCGTCATCGATCCCTGCGGCATCGAGCAACTGGGAGATCGCCTTCTCATGGAACGTGGAGTTTTGCCGCACATCAAGGATGGCCGAATGAAAACCAAACGCAGCGATCTGACGCTTGAAGGGAACGATCAATTCGCGCACCAGCGTGGTGGATGAAAGCGATCCGGCGATGATGTCGAGATCGGCGGCCAGCTCCGACGGCTGCAGGTAGGCCGCGGGCGACAGGGGATGATCGATGGCGAGCAGCACCTTCGCCCGCATGAGATATACGGCAGCGCGCCACGGCTCCTCGTGATTGCGTTCGAGGATGTAGGTGACATCGACGCCGGGCTGGCCCTGCAAGTCGGCGGACAAACGCCCGATCATCGCTGCAATAACCGGGGGCACTGGTTGGAACAGGACGCTGAGCGGCAGTTGATGCGCCAGCTTCTCCAGAGCGCGCCGCTGAATCCTCAGCGCATTCGCACGCAGGGCCCGCAAGGCATTGCTGGTGACATCCGATGTGATGAACGGATGCCCATCGCGGTCGCCACCGATCCAGGTGCCGAACTTTACGAGTGGCGGCAGGTCATCGAGCGCAGCGGGATTGAAGCCTGAGGTTTCCCAGGCCTCGCGCAGATGCACGTGGGCGCGAGCGAGGGTTTCTGGAAAAACCTCCCTCAGGTAGTGCAGCGCGTTTTGCAATTCGGCGTCAATGGATGGACGTGTGACGTGAATCTCACCGGTGCGCCAGAGGCCCTCGAGTTGAACCTCGAGCATGCGTTTCACGCGCCGTTGCTCGCGCGGCGTGTAGTCGGCGTTCTCGTGCCGGTTCATCAGGCCGTAGATTTCGTTGTGACGTTCGCGGGCCGTATCGCGCTTCGCTTCAGTGGGGTGCGCTGTGAGCACGGGTTCGACCAATACTTTGCGCAGCACATCGAGGATCGCCTGTTCGGGAAGGCCTGCATCCACCATGCGCTTCATGTTGTCTGCCCAGAGGCCCTTCTCGGAAGCTGGGCCGAATTGGGTCTCGCGCATGCGGCGGACGCGCGAGGCGGTGCGTTCTTCGACGATATTGAGCAACTGAAAGGCGATGGAGTAGGCCTGGCCGAGCATGCGATCGGCATGACCATCCGCTTGTGTTACGTCACCCACCCAGGGCAGGCGTTTGGCGAGTTCGGGTGCACCAAGCCTGGCCAGCATGGTCGCAAAGGCTTCCATGAGGAACTTGAGGTCGGCTTCGAGCAGTGCGAAACCTAGGCTGCGGAGGACTTCGGGATTTTGGTTTTCCATGAACGGCCTTAACAGAGCATTAAGAATGCCTTCCCGCAGAAATTATCTGGAAAATCACGCCAGCAAGTTCGTCGCTGCCTTTGGCCTGGGTGAATTGGCATGTTCAGGGTGGCAGGTGACGGGTGTTTGGCATCGGAGAAAGGTTGGGCTTGGGGACGCCGCTGCCGGTGCTAGCGCACTAGTCCTATAAAGAGGAATTCGGCGGAAGCCTAAATTTCTGGTGCTACGGGAATTGGCGGGGAGTCAATAGGCTGGACGGAGGTTTAGTTTGCCCAGGAAGAAGAGAATCCGAATGCGCAGTGACTTGAAGTTTACCAAGCCTCTGGCGGCGTGTTTGAGGCTTTGGATCGTGGAGTTGATGCCTTC
>CALQSQ010000077.1 GCA_943333275.1 Akkermansia muciniphila | reverse complement strand
GGCCTGATTCTTTTTCTGCAGTTCCCGCCGCAGTTTCGGCCAGTGCTCCTCCGCCACGATGTAGCCCACACACCGATGCGTGCCGCACCGGCACTGGTGCGCCTCCCAATCCTCCATGGTGAAGCCGTAATTCAGGCTCAACTCCTCCCCTTCCGCCACATCCTTGATCGCAGAATACCAGATGTGACCGCGGATGATCTCCGCCTCACAGTTCGGATCGCAGCTATGATTCATGAGGCGCGCGTCATTATGCTCCATGTTTCCATCTATATCGAAATTCTTGTTCAGCACAAACATATACACCGCGCCTCCCCCCGTCAGTTTTGACTTGGCAATCAACTCCTTGCCCCTCCGGTCCGATTCCGCCTTCGTCACCTTCTCGCCCACATACTCCACCACCCGCTCCCCTTTGCGGATATCGCGACTGGCATACAGTCCACGACCATGGATCGCGGAATTTTTTACATAATAGGCTGGGTCCTGAATAACGATGGGCTTGCTCGGCATAGGTGCGCACAGTGGTGACAATCGGTGATTGGTCAAGTGAAGCCGCGCAGCATTTGCTGCATGCTCGTCATGAGAAAAATTGCGAGGCCGGATTTCGCCCCCCCCCAGGCTCGGGAGCACGCTTCCGGGCGTGCCGTCACCGCAGGCGGATTGGTGCATTTGCTGCAGCGCTCGGTGCCCATTTGCGCGGAGCGCGATGAACCAGTTGCAAAAAGGCAGAGTCTGCTGTCATTGCAGGCTCCAAATCAATCGCCATGCCCACCAAGAATCTGCCCAAAGCACCCGCCATTCGTCCCATCAAAAAACTGATGGTGGCAAACCGATCCGAAATTGCCATCCGCGTGATGCGAGCGGCGACGGAACTGGGGATCCGCACCGTAGGAATCTATGCCGTCGAGGATCGGTTCTGTCCGCACCGTTTCAAGGCGGATGAGGCCTACCTTTTAAATCCTGAGAAGGGACCACTGGGGGCGTATTTGGATATCGAGGGGATCGTTGCGCTGGCGAAGGAGAAAGGCGTGGACGCGATTCACCCAGGGTATGGGTTTCTCTCTGAAAATCCCCAGTTCGCGGCGGCGTGTGTGCGCGAAGGAATCATTTTCATTGGTCCAGATGCGAAGGTGCTGCACATGATGGGCGACAAGACGGCGGCCCGGCATGTGGCGGAACGCGTAGAGGTGCCAACGCTTCAGGGGACGCCGGAGGCCATGGAATCCAAGAAGGAGGCCGTGGCGGCGGCGAAGAAAATAGGATTTCCGCTTATCATCAAGGCGGCTTTCGGCGGCGGTGGCCGGGGAATGCGCGTGGTGCAGCAGGCGGACCAGTTGGAGTCGCTCCTTGAGGAAGCGACAACCGAGGCCAAGCGTTCATTCGGCAACGGGGCGGTCTTTCTGGAGAAATTCGTGGGGAAGGCGAAGCATATCGAAGTTCAGATTCTCGCGGACAAGCACGGCCACGTGCTGCATCTGCACGAGCGGGACTGCTCGGTGCAACGGCGGCACCAGAAGGTAATCGAGCAGGCTCCCAGCTATGGCATCGATCAGAAGATCATCGATGAACTGTGCACCTCCGCCGTGGCGATTGCGAAGGCCGTGGACTATACCCATGCGGGAACGGTCGAGTTCCTGGTGGATGTGGAGTCAGGGGAATGGTATTTCATCGAAATGAATCCACGGATTCAGGTCGAGCACACGGTTACGGAGGAGGTCACGGGGATCGATATCGTGAGGTCGCAAATCCTCATCGCCCAGGGATATCAACTGCACCAGGAGCCGCTGGGATTGCCGGCGCAGGACAAGGTGGAAAAAAGCGGATTCGCCATTCAGTGCCGGATCACGACGGAGGATCCCGCGAATGGCTTTACGCCGGACTTCGGCAAGATTCTGACCTACCGCAGCGCCGGGGGATTTGGCGTTCGACTGGATGGGGCTCTGGGCACGCAGAATGCGGTGATTACGCCGTATTATGATTCGATGCTGGTGAAGGTGACCACTTTCGGCCGGACGTATGAGCAGTCGCTCAACCGCATGGACCGCGCGCTGCGCGAGTTCCGGATTCGTGGCGTGAAGACGAACATTCCCTTCCTGGAAAATGTGATCACGCACGAGGTCTTCCGCGCGGGGGCGGCGACGACGCGTTTCATCGACAACAACCCGCAGCTTTTCCAATTCGAAAAACGCAAGGACCGCGCCACCAAACTCCTGGCCTATCTGGCGGATGTCACGGTGAATGGAAATCCCAATGCGAAGGGATACCGGCCTGCGAAACCCTTCGCCTCCGCGCCGAAAGTGCCCTTCGATCACAAGGTTGCCCCCGCTCCCGGCACCAAACAAAAACTTACGGAACTGGGTCCGGAGAAATTTGCGGAATGGATCGGCAAACAAAAACGCCTCCTGATCACCGACACCACCATGCGCGATGCCCACCAGTCGCTACTGGCCACGCGCGTGCGCAGCTTCGACATGCTGGCCATCGCCGATGCCGTGGCGCGCCGGGCGCCGCAGTTGTTCTCGCTGGAAATGTGGGGCGGAGCGACCTTTGACACGGCGATGCGGTTCCTGCGCGAATGCCCGTGGGAACGCCTGCGCAACCTGCGTGAACGGATTCCCAACATCTGTTTCCAAATGCTCTTCCGCGGCTCCAATGCCGTGGGTTACACGAATTATCCCGACAACGTGGTGCGTGGATTCATCAAGCATGCCGCGGATAACGGCATGGATATTTTCCGCATTTTCGACAGCCTCAACTACCTGCCGAACCTCAAGGAGGCGATGCAGGCCGTGCGGGAGGAAACGAAATCCGTCTGCGAAGGCACCCTGTGTTACACTGGAAATATTCTCGATCCGAAACGCGACAAGTATTCCCTCGAATACTACGTGAAGCTCGCCAAGGATCTCGTCAAAATGGGGGCGCACACGCTTTGCATCAAGGATATGGCCGGCCTGTGCCGTCCTTTTGCCGCGAAGAAACTCGTGAAGGCCCTGAAGGAGGAAGTCGGCGTGCCGATCCATTTTCACACGCACGACACCAGCGGCATCAATGCCAGCAGCATCCTCACCGCCTCGGAGGCCGGGGTGGACATCTGCGATGCCGCGCTCTCCAGCATGAGCGGCTGCACCAGCCAGCCGAATTTAAACAGCATCGTCGCCGCGCTCCAACACACGGCGCGTGAGACGGGATTGGATCCGGAAGCGCTGCAGGAATTCAGCGACTACTGGGCCCACGTCCGCAGTTACTACAAACCGTTCGATACCGCGGAACCCTATGGCACGGCCGAAGTTTACCTGCATGAAATGCCCGGCGGCCAGTATACAAATCTCAAGGAGCAGGCGGAGAGCATGGGAATCGGTCACCGCTGGCCGGAAATCGCGCGGATGTATGCAGAAGTGAACGAATTGTTTGGCGATATCGTCAAGGTCACGCCATCGAGCAAGGTGGTCGGCGACATGTGCATGTTCATGATCACGCGCGGCGTGAAGCCCGGCGATGCGCGCACCTACCTGCAAAGCTTGCCGCCGGGAACGAGTTTTCCGGAAAGTGTCATCGACATGCTGCAGGGTGGACTCGGTCAACCGGTCGGCGGCTGGCCCGCGGACGTTCAGAAAATCATTCTCGGCAAACGCAAACCCTTCACCAACCGCCCCGGCGAACGTGCAGAAAAAGTGGATCTGGCCAAAACGCGCGCGGAGGTCGCCAAAATCATTGGAGCGAAGGAGGCCACGGACGACGACCTCTACAGCCATCTGATGTATCCGCAGGTCTTTGCTGATTTCCACAAATCCCTCAAGGCCCACAGTGATGTCAGCGTGCTGCCAACGCCCGCTTATTTCTACGGATTGAAGGACAAGGAGGAAATCACCATCAGCCTGGAGGCCGGGAAAACACTTTTTGCTCGCCTTCTCAACATCACGGATGTCGACGCCACCGGCCACCGCACCGCGATCTTTGAACTCAACGGCTACCCGCGCCATGTGACCATCGCCGATAAATCCGCCCCGCAGGAAGCCGTCACCAAAGTCAAGGCAGACGCCGCAGACCGCCGTCAAGTCGGCGCCCCCATGCCCGGCATGGTCGCAAGCATCGCCGTTAGTGTCGGTCACAAGGTCAAAGAGGGCGATCCCCTGCTGACGCTGGAGGCGATGAAAATGTTCACCACCGTCACCGCTCCGTGCAACGGAACAATTCAGGAAATCGGCGTGCAAGTCGGCCAGACGGTCGAGAGCAAGGATCTCATGGTCCGCCTGTCTCCGTAATCAATTCCCTTATGCCTCCGGAAACCACCAACCCGCTGATCACACTTCCGGAGCTTTCCGCCCTGCTGAATCAGGGTTCGACAGTGACGTTGCTGGACGTTCGCCTGCCCGAGGATCATGCCTGCGGGCACGTGCCCGAGTCCGTGAACCATTGTGTCTTTGAAATGGTGTTCGTGGAAAAAGTTACGGAGGCATTTCCTGACAAGGACACCCATCTCATCCTCGTGGGCTGGGGTGGCATCAGCCAGGAAGCCGAGGTCGCAAGGCAAAAGCTGGCGCGCGACGGGTATCGCTGCGTGCAAATTCTCCAGGGAGGCATCAACGGTTGGACCGAGGCGAAATTGCCGTTGGATCAGCCGGCCCCCACCGCGCCTGCGACCCAGTGGCCGATCGGGCGCAGGGCTTTGGACTTGGACCATTGCCGCGCGGAATGGTTGGGCAGAAATCTGCTCAACAAACATTTCGGCACTGTGCCGATTCGCGAGGGCTACCTGGATTTTGACGCCGCAGGTCCGCTCTGCGGCGGGCAGATCACCCTGGACCTGACCGGCCTGACCTGCACCGATCTGGCCGGCACGCCGATGCATGATGTCCTGATCGAGCACCTTCAGGGTGATGATTTTTTCGACGTGGAGCGTTATCCCACGGCCGTCCTTACCCTGACCAAAGCCACGCGCATCGCCGAGACGCCCGGATCCCCGAATCTGGAAATCACCGCCGACCTGACGCTCCGCGGCGTGACCCATTCGATTTGTTTCCTGGCATCGGGAGGCCTGACCGCCGAGGGCAAGCCCGCTGCGCAGGCGGCCCTCGCCATCGACCGGACACGCTGGGGCGTTCTTTACGGATCGGGGAAATTTTTCCAGCGACTGGCGGGGCATCTGGTGAACGACCGGATCGAGTTTTCCGTGAAATTGGTGACGCTTTAATCATGCGGCGATGTCTTCCGGCTTGAATGTCCGGGAATCCCCTCTCTTATAGTCCGGCCCCAACCACCCCCTCCATGGATTACCACCGCAACCCCCAAGCCCCCACCCCCGGACTGCTCATTCGTGATGCTGGTCTGCTCTTTCTGCGCATTGGCGTGGCGGTCCTGCTGGTCACCTATCATGGCTGGGACCAGGCCATCGCCGGCTGGAAGCATTTGTGGCAGCAGCAAGCGTGGCCGTTCCTGGATGTCATCACGAAATACGGCCTCCCCATCCCCCAGGTCATAGCCGTCCTCGCGGTCCTCATCATGGTGCTGTGCTCGCTGGGATTGTTCTTTGGAGTCGTTGCCCGGCTGAGTGCGGCCCTGCTGCTGGTTTTGGCAGCTGCGGCGATCGGTCTGAATTTCTGGGACCCGATCGCCGAGAAATTCTGGGTTTATGCCACGGTTTACTTTGTGTTATTACTCTGTGGGCCGGGATGTTTCTCGCTGGCAAAACTCCTCAGCCGCAGCTAATCTGTCCGATGCAAGCCCGCTTCCTCACTTGGTTGATGCTCCTCGGTGCCTCTTGCCTGCTGGGCCAGACCGAGGCTCCGCCGGTTCCCCGGATCATTCCCGAGGACCCAGCCGCAGCCACCGATCCTGCGCCCCGCCCCAAGATCATCCCGGAGGATCCCGAGCCAGTTCCGGAAGCCCCGCCGGAAATTCCGGAAACACCGCCGATCAAGCCCCGCATTATCCCGGAAGATCCCCAGCCCGCGGAACAGGCCCCCCTGCCGGATCTCCCCAAAAAGGAAACCAGCAAAACCCCTCCTCCCGCAGACGAGCCCGCCATCAAGGTCAAGGCTGTCATGGAGGATGGCAAAAAAAACCTACCCCTGCCACCCCCCACCGAACCCAAGGCCGGCATCCCCATTTCCGAAAAAAACGACAAGAACGCCCGCACGCTTTTCCTTTCGATTCCCGCGCCGCGCGGACTCATCGTGGATCGCAATGGAGTGCCGCTTGCGCAGAACCGCATGGCCCATTTCCTGGGTATTCAATTTCCCCTCGGGGCCGAACTCTCCCAATCCCAGGTGCTCAACTACTCCAAACCGCTGGTGAGCTACATTCAGAAGCACACTCCCGACGGCTGGAATGTGAAGGACGAAACCCTGCTCGAGCATTACAAAAACCGCCGCTGGCTGCCCCTGCTGGCTGCAAAACCCATTCCAGCCGAGGCCACCGCCAGCGCCGGCAAGTCGGTTCCTCCCGGCGTCTCGATCACCCCCTGCTACCTGCGCCATTATCCCAATGGTCACATTGCCTCCCACCTGCTGGGATTTGTGGGCAAGACCGGGGGCATGAGCACCCAGCCCATTCAAAACGGGGATTCCCTCTGGCCGGAGGTCGAGGGACGCGAGGGCTTGGAGAAAAAATTCAACGCCACCCTGACCGGCACTCCCGGCAAGATGAATATTGTCTTCAGCGCCACCGGTGAAAAGGTGGCGGAGGAAATCGTCGAATATCCCAAGCCGGGCATGACCGTGGTCACCTCGCTGGATCTGGAAATGCAAAAAACCAGCGAACGCACGCTGCGCGATTTCACCAGACGCGGAGCCTTCGTCGTCATGGAAGTCACGTCGGGGGATGTGCTGGCCATGGCCTCAAATCCGGATTTCGACCCCAACGCCTTCGCCTTCGGAATTGCCGAGACGGACTTCGCCAAACTGATCAACAACAAGGACAAGCCTCTCTTCTGCCGCCCTCTCAATGGCGTCTACCCCCCCGCCTCCACCTTCAAAATCATCAGCGCCCTCGCCGGGCTCGAATCCGGCAAGATCGACGGGAACACCAATTACGAATGCACCTCCAGCCTCTATGTGGGCGACCGGTATTTCCACAATGCCAACCGCTCCAGCGGCGAGGGCAGCATGAACGTCATCACCGCCATCAAGCGATCCTGCAATACCTGGTTTTATCAGGCGGCGCTGGCCACCGGGGTCGGTCCCATTTCCTCCATGGCCACCAGATTTGGCCTGGGAGAACCCAGCGGCATCTGTCTTCCCGACAGCCACGGCCGGGTCGTGAGTCCGGAATGGTGGAAGAAAAATCGCAAGGGCAACATCACCTCCGGGGACCTCTGCAACATCTGCATCGGTCAGGGCGACAATGAAGTCACCCCACTCCAGGACTGCGCCATGATGTGCGGCGTGGCCCGCGGAAATTCAGTACCCAGGGCGCGACTGGTCCGCCAGGTGCAGAATCTTGAGGGCACGATCGTGGAGTTCTTTCCTCCCGAAAATAAGTCCGATCTCGCCCTGCAACCCGAAAACCTCCGCCTCGTCCGGGCGGGCATGAAGGCCGTCGTGGAGGAAAGCAATGGCACGGGCCAGGGGGCGGGAAATTCCTACGTCAAGGTCGCTGGCAAGACCGGAACTGCACAATGGATCGGTGGACGCCACATGGCCTGGTTCGCCGGATTCATGCCCGCAGGCAATCCCGAGTTCGCCTTCGCCGCCGCCTATGAAGGCGACGAGGGGGAGGATGGCATTTCTGGAGGCAGAAAGGTGGCCCCGATGATCGGCAAGGCCTTCGAGGAAATTTACAAAGGCAAAAAAGGACGTGGCGAGTCACTCGACGGTCCGCAGGACAAAAGTTTCGCCAAGGATGAAACCGTCAAAAGGGCCCGCATCGCCGAGGAGGATTCGGGAGCGTCTCCCACCGCCAAACGTTCCGCCGATCAGGGTGGTCCCAACAAGGAGGAGCCCCCCAGCCTGCCTCCAGTTCGGGAAACCGGCCTGCGCGGACTCTGGAACCGGATTCGCGGACGCTGAGGCTTTGCCGTTACGGGCGTTTCTGAAACCACGCCATAAATCAGTTTCGTTCAGCGCGTTTGATAAGTCGCCGGGCGCACCTGGGCAGAGGTCATGGTGACACTGGGAGAAAATCTCCAGGCCCCGCGCTTGGCGATCATCGCGGATTTTTCCAGCGCCTGCAGACGTTCGAGGTATTCGGCGGGGGGCGTCCCATCGGGCAGGGATTCCTTGGACTGACAGACCGTGGCCAGACCGCGCTCCACCAGCAGCGAGGCCAGATTCACCATGGCTCCCTCCTTGCCCTCGATCATGACAAACCCCCGCGAGGTAATGACCTGAAGATGGGATTCCTCCGGAGCTCTTTCCCAGCGGGTCACCACGTCAAAGGTGCGGTGACTCAGGACGCTGGTCACGTAGGCCTCCGCCTCGGAAGCCACGGTGCGCATGTCCTGCTCGGACAGATTTCCAAAGTAGGCGCTGTGGGCCTGCATTTGTTGGAAGGATTCAACGCTCAGGTCGGGCACATCAACAAAATATAGTGAGAACCGATACTGGCCGGACCGAGTGCCCACCGTGATCGTGTCGCCGTCGTTGCCACTGTCCGGCTTCAGGCTGCAGTTGGTCAGGACCTGCTGGGTCGTTTTCTCCTCAGGGACGCTGGGAACGGCCTCGCCGGGTTGGACCGGAGCCGGGACGGGAACGAGATTGCGGCTGGGGGGCGGCAGCATCGGATGGCGACTCGCCGCATTTGCCACCACGGGGGTCACTGCCTGAATCTGCGGAGGCGGTTCAGCAGTTGCAATCGCTTCGCTTGAAGACGAACGGGATGGTTTTAAAATCGCGGTGAGGACCAGAAGCCCCAAAAGGAAAATTCCCGTCACCAACAAACTGAATTTCATGCTGCGTTCTTCCATGTGATTGAGTAGTAATTTTAAAATAATCCTCTAAACTAAAGCTAATTATCAATATTTGCAAAATTTTTAAGCAAAATTTTATGACTGACTGGCAAAAACAATACGAAATCGGCGAAACTCCCTGGGTCAAAGGCCGCCCCCACCCCCATCTGACCACCCCACCCGGACTCAAAATCCACGGGCGATGGCTGGTCCCAGGCTGCGGACTGGGCCACGATGCCGCCGCGCTGATCGACTGCGGGGCGGACGAGGTGGTTGGACTGGATATCGCCCCGCTTGCAGTGGAACAGGCCAGAAGGTTATGGCAGGGCAACCCCCTGATCATTTTTGAATCAGGAGACCTTTTCACCCTCGAAAACGGCCCCTTAGCGGGCACCTTCGATGGCGTCTGGGAACATACCTGCTTCTGTGCCATCCCACCGGATCGGCGCAAGGATTACGTCCGATCCGTCGCTGCAGCCCTGAAACCCGACGGCCATCTGCTCAGCTGTTTCTACCTGCGCCCTTGGGATCCGGACGAGGATCAGACTCAGGGACCGCCTTTCGGCAGTACTTTGGAGGAATTGGATGCTTTGTTCGGGACGGATTTTATTTTAGAAAAAGAGTTTCCACCCACCTCTACGTTCGACGGACGCGAGGGACGGGAACTGATCCGTTGCTGGCGGAAGAAGGCATAAATTCTGCTCAGTTTCAGGGCATCACCGGGAGAAAATGTTTGCAGTCACTGCATCTTACCATTACGAACGTGAGCAGCTTCCCTTCAGTCCAACGATCTCAGCCAGACCAATGCTTCCCGATTCCCCACCTACTTCCGCCGCGCCCGAGAATGCGCAATCCGCGGTGCCGGGAATGATTGATCGCAACCGGGCCCTGCTCAGTGAGGCGGAAATGCACGTCTATAAAACGGTCAATGGCCAGGATCTGGCGGCGTATGTCTTTCATCCCAAAAATGAAGATCCATCCATTCCCGTGGCACCGGGGCCGCATCCTGCCGTCGCCTTTTTCTACAGCAGCACTTGGGACAGCGGACTGATCAGCCAGTTTGCCCCGCAGTGCCTGTATTTCTGCCATCGCGGCATGGTCGCGGTCCTGTTTGATTATCGCGTCTCGTCACGGCACGGCACCGGTCCCATCGAGGCCATGCAGGACGCCCGCTCGGCCCTGCGCTGGCTGCGCATCAATGCCGCCGCCCTCGGAATCAACCCGGATCAGATCGTCGCCGCGGGGGGAGCCGCCGGTGCCCAGCTCGCCGCCAGCGCGGCCATGCTGGCGGGATTCGATGACCTGGGCGATGATACCTCCACGCCCTGCACTCCCAATGCCCTGATCCTCTTCAATCCCATTCTGGACACCACCCGCAAGGGATCCGAGTTGGAGAAATTTCCCGCTAAAGCCGCCGCCAAGGCCGCGAGCCCTCTGCACAACGCAAAACGCAAGCTTCCCCCCATGCTCATTTTCCACGGGACGGCCGACCGCGTCATCCCCTGCGAGACCTCGCGCAAATTCTGCCGGAAAATGCGCTGGCGCGGAAATGACTGCCGCCTCTCCGCCTTCGATGGCTGCGGCCACGGCTTCTTCAATTTCAATGTGGACGCCACGCTCTACGAACTCACGCTGAACGCTGCCGATGCCTTCCTCGTGGAAAAAGGTTTCCTCCCACCACCCGTCGACGTGGACACCGAGCCCCGGCTCGCTCGTATTTAATCGCCGGTCCTCCGGCACCCGACCGCTATGAAAATCGTCCGCTACCTCAATGCCACCGGCCAGACCAGACACGGCGTCCTGCAGCCCGATGGCACCGCCCTCCCGCTGATGCATGACCTGTTCACCAGTCGTGAAACGTCATCCACCCCCGAAGCTATATCCCAGCTGCTCGCGCCCCTCGATCCCCGCGTCATCTTTTGCATCGGCCTCAACTATCGCAAACACGCCGCGGAGGGCAAACAACCCATCCCCCCCTATCCGGTCGTCTTCATGAAATCCCCCGCCGCCGTGCAGAACCCCGGCGGACCCATCGTCCTCCCGCGTCATTTGCGCAGCGATAAAGTCGATTACGAGGGCGAGTTGGCCATCGTCATCGGAAAACATTGCAAAAATGTCACCCCGGCCGATGCCCTGAACTACGTCCTCGGCTACACCATCGCCAACGATGTCAGCGCGCGCGACTGGCAACGCGATTGGGGCAGCAACCAGTGGTCGCGCGCCAAGACGTTCGACACCTTCTGCCCACTCGGCCCATGGCTCGTCACCACCGACGAAATCCCCCACCCCAACACTCTCCAGCTTCGCACCACCCTCAACGGCAAGGTCATGCAGGACTGGAACACGGACGACATGATCTTCGACGTCCCCACCCTCATCTCCTTCCTCAGCGGCAGCACCACCCTGCTCCCCGGCACCCTCATCCTCACCGGCACCCCGCACGGCGTCGGTTTCGCCCAGCAGCCCCCCGTCTACCTCCAGCCCGGCGACCAGATTCAGGTGGAAATCGACGGTCTCGGATCGCTGGTCAACCCGGTCATTGAGGAAACAGTCCCTGCCTGAGCCCTGAAAGGAAGCTCAGCCCCTTCGTCGGAAATTCTGCCTCCGAAGAACCTGAATTTCCAGCTTCTGCTTGCAATTCTTTCCGGTGGGGATACCCTGCCACCCTTCCATTTCGCTCCGAGCCGGATTCCTCCACGCCGTTTGGCTGCTCGAAGTCGTTGAACCCCAGCAATTTACCCAAAAAATAAGGAACCCACCGCCATGAAAGACAACATCCATCCCAACTACGTCGACACCACCATTTCCTGCACCTGCGGCGCGGTTTATTTGACACGTTCCACCGTCAAAGAACTCAGCGTCGGCATCTGCGCCTCCTGCCACCCGTTCTTCACCGGTGAGCAGAAACTCATCGACACCGCCGGCCGCGTGGACAAGTTCACCAAGCGCTTTGGTGCCGCCACCGCCCGCCGCTCCGCGCCGAAACTGGCCACGGCTTAGCGCTCCATCCCCCGAATTTTCTAAACGGCATCTGTCTCCGCGAGGGGCAGATGCCGTTTTGCTTACCCGTTCCTCCTGCTCTCCTCCCTCCCCTCCCCGCCCTTCATGAATTACGCCCCGCTCATCGAGCTCAAACGCCAGCGCATTGAGGAATTGGAAATGGCCATTTCCGATCCCTCATTCTTCAACGACCCCAAAAAGGCCGGCGACCTCACCCGCGAACATTCCTCCATCAAGAAACTCCTCACCTCCTGGGAAGCCCGCGAAAAGTGCCTCCAGGAGACCGCCGAGAACCAGGCCCTCGCCAAGGAGGAAGACAAGGAAATGGCCCAGATGGCCGCCGAAGAACTCCCCGCCCTCGAAGCCCAGCTCGCCAAGCTCGACTCCGAAATCCAATACAACCTCCTCCCCCGCGACGCCACTGAGGACCGCGATGCCCTCGTCGAAATCCGCGCCGGCACCGGCGGAGGCGAAGCCAGCCTCTTCGCCGCCGACCTCCTCCGCATGTACCAACGCTACGCCGAAGGCCGCGGCTGGAAGATCGAGACCATGGACTCCAGCGCCTCCGACGTCGGCGGCCTCCGCGAAGTCATCATCAAAATCAGCGGCGACGAAGTCTTCCGCCATTTAAAATACGAAAGCGGCGTCCACCGCGTCCAGCGCGTCCCCGCCACCGAAGCCCAGGGCCGCGTCCATACATCCGCCGCCACCGTCGCCGTCCTCCCCGAAGCCGAGGAAGTCGACATCGAACTCCGCACCGAAGACGTCCGCATCGAAGTCTGCCGCTCCTCCGGCGCCGGCGGCCAGGGCGTCAACACCACCGACTCCGCCGTCCAGGTCCTCCACATCCCCACCGGCACCATCGTCCGCTGCCAGGACGGCCGCAGCCAGATCAAGAACAAGGAAAAAGCCCTCACCATCCTCCGCTCCCGCCTCCTCGAACGCAAACAAAGCGAAGAAGCCGCCAAATACTCCGCCCACCGCAAAAACCTCATCGGCAGCGGCGGACGCGAAGAAAAAATCCGCACCTACAACTTCCCCCAGAACCGCGTCACCGACCACCGCATCGGCATGACCCTCTACAACCTCAGCTCCTTCATGGAAGGCGACATCAACGAAATGGTCACCGGCCTCCAATCCAGCGAGATGGAGGAAAGGCTGAAAGAAGCCGGCCTCGTCTAACTCCCCACCCCCGCCCCTTACGGAGGCGGCGTGGGAGGGTTGGGACCGGACGCGGTGCCCACCACCACCGTGAAGCCATACGTCTCCAGCTCATTCTCCACGCCCGCGTGCACACCCAGCAGGACTTTGGAGGCGCGGCTGATGAGATTGCGCGCTGTGCCGGTGCTGACCAGAGTTTGGCCGGCGGCCAGACCCAGTTGGGTTTGAATGTTGTTGCTGGTGCTTTGCAGCAGGCCGCGCAGCGCCACCAGATCCAGGTAATTCCGTTTGATGCTGGGGTAGAGCGTCCGCATCGTCAGGGCGATGTCTTCGGGGATTTTGTGGGTGCCGGGCGGCAGGGCAGGCGGCGTACCGGCACTCCCCCCGATCACCGCCGGAACCGCCAGACCCACCAGTGCCCCCAAGGCGATATAAATGGTGCTCTGCGGCACGGCGGGCAGCACCCCATCATTACGCGCAACGATGCGCTCGAATAACAGCACCACATCATCGATCACCCTGGGCATCTCTACTTTTACAGTCTTACGGCTCATAATTTCAGGTTTCTATGGTTCGTGAACATTGACTCACTACGCCCCCCCCAAACATCATGCTCAAGAAAAAAGGGCATCGTTGTGCCCCTTAAAGCAATTTCCTCGTCATCTGTCACTCTAATTCGTCATCGATTCTCCTGCCCTCGAAAACACCCCTCCCACCCAGCCCGATACCGGGATAACGACCCCAACAAGTCCAATGTTGAGGCTAACAAGACCGATGTTGTCCCCGATTTTCGAAAATCCACCCCAACATTGGCGATGTTGGGGTCAACATTGGCGATGTTAGCCTCGATTTTAAAAATTCGAGCCCGACAACGCCCTTGCTGTTCTCAACATTGAGAATTCGACGCCAACATCGCCAATGTTAGCCCCGATTTCCCAAAATCGGCCTCAACAAGACCAATGTCGGCCTCGTTTTTCGAAAATCGGCGAGAACAAGAGCGATGTCAGCCTCGACATCGGCCTTGTTCTGGAACGCAAAATGGACGGTTTTGTCATTGACCTTCCCTCCCCTTTTGGACACCCTTCCCCTCACCGCGATCTTCCCAGAACTCACCTCGAACCCGCCCACACAGTGTCCATCCCTTCTGACTGCTCAGAGTCCACCTTGGATGTCGAATAACGCGAACAATACTTTAGCCATGCCAAAATTCTACTGTAACCATTGCGGCCAGCGTATTGATGCTGGCGATGAACTTGCTGGAACGAGCGCTGCGTGCCCAGCTTGTGGTGGTAAAATCATCGTTCCGCAAATAATAGCTCATCGGAAGGTTGCGCCGCCAAGCGCAATGAATCTGCATTCTATTGGCGCTCAACCAAAAAGCGGCGCTCGCAGGGCGTCCTCAGTCCTAGGCATGGTATGTTTTTTGCTTGCGGTGCTGCTTATCGGGCGCGCTTGCGGTTTGAACCATGGGCAGCAAGCGGCGGAGCAAGTCAATTCACGGCAATCTGTCCCGCCTAGGAATTCTTCCAGTGATTTTGCGAAAATTGAGAAGGGTGGGTTGGCTATGCAGCTACCAAAAAATCTTATTTCTCTGACACGAACACAGGATTTTGGTGACGAACTGGAGTTGCTTGAAAAATTTACCAGCATGGCGGGCACACGAGGCATCATCCTAAAGCACTTTATTTTCAAATCACCTCGCACAATCTCTCCAACTGAAGCCGCAGATGCGCAGGAGCGCGACCTCAAAAAGCAGGCCGGATACACAGCTAGGCGAAGATCATTGACCGTATCTGGACTCGACGGGCTTATCCTTAACGCGAATTACAAAACCGGGACGGAAAGCGTAGAGCACAGCATTCTTTATTTCTCCAAAGGACATGAATTATGGGAAATTAGCCTCTACGGAGTAAATGACAAGCAAACTACAGACCTCAAAACTATGAAGGAGAAGGTCTTCTCCAGCATTGAGATAAAGAACTAACAAGACTCCGACTCTGGCCACCTTTTCCCCTCCGCCACACTTTCCATCTCCAAGGCCCCCTTCAACAGGATTTACACACGACGCAAATACAACCTTTCTCTAGAATATGAAACAATCTCACCAAATATATTTTCGTGTCGCAGAGGGCTTAGCTGGATGTCAGCAAGTTGAGTTTGAACTCAAAAACTACCTTGCTGGCGCGATGGAACTCGCCAAAAAATGCATCGGCGGAAAAATGCCATTTCATACTTCGGCAAAAGACTTTGAGAAGTGTTCGTTGGAAAGGCTGACCAATCACTTTAAGAATTACTCAAATGATTCAGAGTTGTTAAGCGCCCTGAAAAAATTCACGGATGAACGCAACTTCCTAGCACACCAAGCTCTTGCGACTCTTAAGGACCCCGAAGGAAACTTTGACGATTCTGAGATAATGAACCTCCACACCCGCCTCGATAACGTCGAGCCGGAGGCGAAGCGTCTAGCAAACGCAATCTATTCGTCAGCTCAAACGATCTGGAGCCAAGTTTGGTTCGATGATCTGACTGAGAAAGAATGAGCTAATTCAAGGCAAGGCAGTAGGTTACTCGGAGATTAAAACCTAGGCGAGCAACTCCGGATAAAACCGCATGGCGGGGTCATGAACGTCTTGGGCGGCAGGCACGCAAAAGCCCCGGCCACCCTTGCGGACGACCGGGGCTGTGAGTTTGGAGTCTGCCGGGCTTATTTGCTGGCGATGAACTTGATGAGGTCCACGCAGCGGTTGCTGTAGCCCCATTCGTTGTCATACCAGCTGACGAGCTTGAAGAACTTGCTGTTGAGTTCGAGGCCGCTGCCGGCGTCGAAGATGGAGCTGTGGGCGTCGTGAATGAAGTCTGTGGAGACGACTTCGTCCTCGGTGTAGGCGAGGATGCCCTTCATGTAGGTCTCGCTGGCCTTCTTCATGGCGGCGCAGATTTCCTTGTAGCTCGTTTCCTTGGTCGTTTTGACGGTGAGGTCCACGACGGAGACGGTGGGAGTGGGGACGCGGAAGGACATGCCGGTGAGCTTGCCTTTGACTTCCGGGATGGCGAGGCCGACGGCCTTGGCGGCACCGGTGCCGGAGGGGATGATGTTGATGGCGGCGCTGCGGCCACCTTTCCAATCCTTCTTGCTGGGGCCGTCCACCGTCTTCTGGGTGGCGGTGTAGCTGTGGATGGTGGTCATGAGGCCTTCTTCCACGCCGAATCCTTCCTTGAGCAGCACGTGCACGACGGGGGCGAGGCAGTTGGTGGTGCAGGAGGCATTGGAAATGACATCGTGCTTGGAGGCATCGTATTTGTGATGGTTCACGCCGACGACGACGGTGATGTCCTCATCCTTGCCGGGGGCGGAGATGATGACTTTCTTGGCTCCGGCGGTGAGGTGACCGGCGGCTTTGCTGCGCTCGGTGAAGAGGCCGGTGGACTCGATGACGATGTCCACGCCGAGGGCTTTCCAAGGCAGGGCGGTGGGGCCTTCCTTGATGGCGAGGCATTTGATCTTGTGGCCGTCCACGACGAGAATGTCGTCCTCTTCCAGGTTCGGGGAGGATTTCTCACTGTGGACGCTTTCCTTGGCGCGACCCTGGGTGGAATCGTATTTCACCAGATAGGCCAGATTATCGGCAGGAACGAGGTCGTTGACGGCGACGACCTCGATTTCCTTGCCGAGGAGGCCCTGGTCACAGATTGCGCGAAATACCAGACGTCCGATGCGTCCGAAACCATTGATGCCGACTTTGATCATAACTTAATGTGTAATTGGTTGGGAGGGTGAATGTAATAGAAAGCCGACCCCTAAACGGCTCTCACGCCGACGTCAAGGCGGATGCATGGCAACTACCATCAGCCGAAACTATGCCAGCCGGGCCCAAAAACCACAGAATCACTTAGTGCCCCAGGCCGATCTCCCCCTCCACCCCCGCCGCTTCGCTGGAGGCTTGCGAAACGGCATCGGCCAGCGCGGCCCGGGCTTTCTTGGCGCGGTCGCTGGTGTCCTTGGGTTCATTGCGGCTGGCGTCCTTGAGGGCATCCAGCAGATCATCCAGCGCCTTGGCGAACGCTTTGTATTTGGGATGCCAGAGCGGCTGGAGTTTGGCCAGCCGGGCGGCATATTCGGCATGAAGCTTGCGTTTTTCCGGTTCATCGGACTGAAGGGCTGACAGATTGAAAACGCAGTCGGCATGGAAGGCAAAGAGGCGGTTGGCGGTGCCATTTACGGAAAGCGTGGTGCCGGGTTTGAGTTTCAATGCCCACTGCATCACCTGGGCATTTAACAGCTGGGGACACAACCGGGCCATGGCCTCGAGTTTGGCGGAGTCCTCCGTCTGACGCAGCACTCCCAGCCCGCGAGCCTTGAGCGGCTCCCGCCAACTGGCCAGCGCCGCGAGCGGGGCATCCCACGTCTTGTTGGACAGGGCCTGCAGCACGGTGATCGCATCGTCCATCGATTTCACGGCAAAGATCGGACCAACCGCCAGCGCCTCCGGACCTTTCTCCAGAAACAGATCCTGCAGCGCGGAGGCTGCGGATTCGGGAACCAGCAGGGTCGAGGACAATCCATTTTTCAGGATGTGAAAAACTTCATTTTCCCCGCGCTCCAAAGTGCCATTGGCATTGAGATCCCCTGTCACCAGCAGGCGCGGCGGCAGTGGCAGGCCCATGATGGTGGATTCGAGCAATAGCGAGGTGGTGAACATGCTGGGCCAGCCAACATTCTCCCCCCGCTGCTGCCGGGTCACGCGCACAAACCGCCCGGCGGGCCACTGGCCACCATGGCGCGCCGTCACGAACCCAACCGCCTGATCTGCGGGATTGCGCCCCTTGCTGGTCGTGCTGGAGGTCTCGAATCGCAGGACATTGCCGCTGGAACTGGTGCTGGCGGCCTTCTCCCAGCGCAGGTCCATGGATTCCGAGATCAGGGACACAAACCGCGCCTTGGTCGTCGTTTTTATATCGAGGCGAAGCTGCGTGAGCGAGGCGGACGGGGCATTCACCGCGAACCCTGTGCCCAGCGCAGGGCCATCCTTCGGGCCGCTGCCGGCGGGTAGCTTGACCTGATCCGCCGCCGTGGCGATCTGGGCGGGGTCTGTGAGGATAATTTCGGGCTTTCCGAAATAAGATTTCACCGGACCACCGGCATAAACTTCCTTTCCGATCCATTCCTCCAGCTTCCAGTCCGATCGATTCTCAAAGTCCGAACTGCTCAGGTAGAGGAACAGGCTGCTCCCCTTGAAATGCACCTTGCGATGCCCCGAACTCGTCACGGAAATTTTCTCCAGCACGCCATGCACGATCACCGACCGGCCCATCGCCGACTTCAACGCAGCGCTGTCGCCAGCCTCCAGTGGTGCCTCCTGCGCCCAACCGGCGCCCAGCAGGAACAATATCAGTATCCAAGGGGAAAAATTCACGCGCCAGACTAACCAGATTCCCCCAGCCCGCAACCGTGTCGTTTCTCCTTGGCGAAATGGTGGCATCGGCTAATGATTCCCCGCATGAAAATTTCCTTCACCCTGTTCCTCGCCATCTCCGCCACATCCGCTCTCGCCGATCCCACCGGATACAACTACGACGAGGCCAAGCTGCCGGCGTTCACCCTGCCGCCACTGCTCGATGCAAAGACCAAATCCGCCGCCGACTGGCCCGCCCGCCGCGCGGAAATCCTCCAACTGCTGGAGCGAGAGGAATTCGGCAAGGCTTCGCCGCTGCCTGCGAAAATAAATACTGAAATCACCCTCGCCCCCGCCCCGGCATTCAATGGCAAGGCCGTGCGCCAGCAGGTCACTGTTTACTTCACCGAAGCTGGCACCGGCGCGGCCATGGATGTCCTCCTCTACCTTCCCACCAAGTCCCCCGGCCCCGTCCCCATTTTCTGGGCACTCAATTTCACCGGCAACCACACCATCGAAGCCGATCCCGCCATCCCCCTCTGCCGCTCGTGGATGCCCGATGGGAAATTCACCAAAGACCACCGCGCTCTGGCAGAAGGCCGCGGCACGGCGGCCGCCAATTGGCAGATTGAAATGGCGCTCGACGCCGGATTCGGAGTCGCCACCGCCTGCTATCACGACATTGATCCCGACTTCGATGATGGATTCAAAAACGGCGTCCACGGTGCCTACCCGGATATCGAGGCCCACCGCGATGGCGCCTCCTGGGGCACGCTCGCCGCCTACGCCTGGGGTATCAGGCTCGGTATCAGCGCCTTTGAAAAGGAACCCGGGATTGATGCCAAACGCATCGTTGTCTTCGGGCACAGCCGCCTCGGCAAGGCCACCCTGTGGGCCGGAGCCAACGATGAACGCATCGCCATTACCATTTCCGTCCAGTCGGGGGCGGGCGGAGCCGCGCTGCACAAGCGCATCTTCGGCGAGACCATCGAACGTCTCAACACCTCCTTCCCTCATTGGTTCAACGGCAATTTCAAGAAATACAATGGCAAGGAAAACGACCTTCCCTTCGACCACCATTTCCTCCTCGCCTGCATCGCCCCGCGCCCCCTGCTGATCACGTCGGCCACCGAGGATCGCTGGGCGGATCCGAATGGCGAATTCCTGAGCGCCAAGTTCGCCGCACCCGCTTATGAACTGCTCGGCAAGGAGAGCATCGGAGCCCAGCAGCAACCGCCCCCGGACCAACTGCTGGACACCCGCATCGGCTACCTCCTGCGCACCGGCAACCACGAGGTCATTCGTCCGGAATGGGAGGCATTCATCGCCTTTGCGAAAAAGCATCTGCCACCCCCATGAGACGCCGATCCTTCGCCCCCCTGCTCCTCGCCTACGGCACCGGTCTGAGTCTTTCCCGTGCGGGTGCGGAATCGCGCCCGCTGCCCGCCATGCGCATTTCCGAAGACGGCTGGGGCGATGCCCGGATCTCCGATCTCCGCGCCGTGCTCAACAGTGCGGCAAGCATTCTCTGGTCTTATTTCCCGAACCGAAAAATCGAGCCCATCTACATCAACCGCACGCACACCGGACCCATGGTCCATTACGAGCGCAACTACCTCATGGAAATCGTCATGGACCTCGACAGCGAGGGCATGCTCTGGTGTCAGTATTCGTATCAATTCGGCCACGAATTCTGTCACATCCTCTCGGGTTTCGACAAGGACGGCACCGCCAACCTGTGGTTTGAGGAAACGCTCTGCGAAACGGCCTCGCTCTTCACCCTCCGCCACATGGCCGACCAATGGCGCACCGCACCGCCCTTCCCGAATTGGAAATCGTATGCCAACGCATTGGATGACTATGCGGACAAGGTCATCAAAGACCGTGAAAAAATCCCCCCCGCCGGGCTGCCGGCGTTCTATCGCAAACACGCCGACGACCTCCGCGCCAACCCCACGCGCCGCGAACTCAACGGTGCCATGTCCCTGATCTTTCTGGAAATGTTCGAGCAATCCCCCACGTCCTGGGAGAGCATAAGCTGGCTCAACAGCCGCCCCTCGGCGCGGGAGGAAACGTTTCCCTTCTATCTCAATAAATGGCTGCGAGCCGCTCCCGCACGACACCAGACGTTCATCGCCGGGATCATCCGGGCGTTTGATCTGAAATAGGCGCCAACGAACCGCCCGCGCACTACTGGCGGATGTTCACCCAGCAGTGCACGTGGGGCGATCCACGAAAGTGCCAGACCATGTTGGGGCTTTCCAGCTGCCACACGTCCCACACTTTGTCGTCGCCAATGTCCCCCTGCTTGTAGAAGGCCATGCGCAGCTTGTCGATGCCATGACCCTTGATCAGTTTCATGGCTTCTTCGGCGTCCTTTTTGCGAAACGGCGCGAGCAGATCCGCCAGAACCTTGTCCACCAATCCCTGCTGATCCTTGGATAACTCGGAAACGAGCAGTCCATCGATCTGCTCAGGCTGGTCCTTCAATTTAACGGTGTCCGTGCCCTGTTCGGCGCGGCCTTTTTCGCACAGCGCCTTTTCACGCTGTTTGCCATCGAGCCCCTGAAACACGGCATTGGCCTGCACGGCCTGATACCAGTAGGCGTTCCCCTTGTGATCAGGACCTTCGGTAAATCCAGCCGCCGCATGACCATAAAAAATGGGACCACCAAACGCCGCACCCTCCACGCTGTCTCCATCGCATCGCCGCGTGCAGTGGCGACCCGTCAGCACCAGTTCAAATTTTCCCGTGCCCGGTTCGCCAAAAATCGCCACCGCACACGCCGCTTCAAATCCCTCCCCGTCGCTGTCATACACCACCTGCCCCAACACCTTCTCCGCGTATTCCTCGCTGTGAAGGTCCATGAAAATTTGCTTCACTAAATCCTGCTGATTTTTGTCCAGCACCGACCCGATGCTCTGCTTCACAATCATCCAGTTGTTGTCCACCTTCGACCGCAAGTCATGATCAAAAGGAAAGCAGATCGTCTTCCGCTGCTCATCGTTCAGCGATTTGAAGAGCTGCGCCACCTTGGTTTCGGCGGTCGATTTTTCCTCCGCCCGCAGCCAGTCAGGAACCGCCAGACCCACCGGCAGTGCGAGGGAGGTGGATTTGAGAAAGGAACGACGGGAAAGTGAGGCCAGCGGGGTCATGTTCATAGTGATCCATGCTACCGGATGACCATCGCCTGCGAAATAACGGATTCGCGTCAGCCTGCGTGGGCCGCCACCGCATCCAGCAGGGCATCCAGAATCTCCATGGTCGTAAAAGGATTCATCAGCGCCGTGCGCAGCCAGACCCGACCGCGAAGTTTGGTTTGCACGAAATAAAAGGATCCTGACTCCACGATATTTCGGCGGGCGGCCGCATTGAGATCATCCACCTCTTCGTTGGTGAGATGCGGCGGACGCAGGCGGAAGCAGACGATGTTCGATTCAGGCTCGACCGCGACTTCAAAAGGCGGACGTTTCCGCAGGCGATCGGCAAACGTACTGGCAAGCGTATGCACGGCGCGAAGGTGTTCGGCGAAAAGTTCGGGACCGTAGCATCGCCACAGCGCGGCGATTTTTACACTCATGCTGAGCTTGGTGCATTCCATGGTGCGGCGGCCACTGTCGCGCCACGGATCGGGCTCGTTTTCTGCAAAGAGATATTGCGCCTGCTGATGGAAGGCGGCCCAGGAGGCGGTGGGATCGCGAAAGAGCACCGCCGTGGCGAGCGCGGGCGTGAGGAGGAGTTTGTGGAAATCGAGGATGGCGGAGTCGGCACGTTCGATTCCGGCAATTTTATATTTCAACTCAGGACAGAAGGCGACCGCGGCCCCATGCGCACCGTCGGCATGCAGCCAGAGTCCGTGCCGGGTGCAGAAATCTGCAATCGCAGGCAGGTCGTCGTAACTGCCGGTCGACGTCGAGCAAACACTAGCCACCACCGCAGTGACTTTGCGTCCGCGACGCACCGCTTCATCGAGCGCCGCGGGCAGTAAATCCGACCTCATCTTGAAACGCTCGTCCGTCGGAACCGTGATCAACCCCTCCTTCCCCCACCCCATGATCTGCAGGGCGCGCGCCGTGCAGTAGTGCGATTCCTCGGATGCGATCACCGCCCATTCGTGGTTTGTTCCATGCACCAAGGCCTCGCCGCCCAGCACGCGACCCCGCGCCGCCAGCAATGCGGTCAGCGTGGCGAGCGTGCCGCCGGAAGTCAGAAAGCCATCGCCCTGCGGAAATCCCATCGCATCGCATGTCTGACGAATGATCCATCGTTCCAGGGCCGTGGCCGCCGGTCCCATTTCATAAATGGCCATGCCATTGTTGAGCAGTTCCGATGCCAGTCCGGCAAGGGCGGCGGCAGGTGCGGGGGCGCAGACCTGATGCCCGGCGTAATGCGGATGATGCAGCTTGATGCTGCGGACCGCGAACTCCTGCAGGAAATCGGCCACGCCCTGTTCCGGCTCCTCCATTCGCTGCTGCCAGTGGGCCAGTTCCTCCGCCGGTGCATGCCAGGGCATCACCGGTCCTTGGCCGACTCGCATCTTCCCCAACAGGTCGGCGAGCTGGTCCACGACCTGATGCCCTTCGCGCCGGAAAGCTTCCGGATCAAACGCTTCGGTAAGTTTGCTCATACCAGTCCAAGTTGTTGCATCAATTCCAGTGGCGAAACCCCGCTCAACGATTCGAAAACCAAATCGGCTTCCGTAAGTTTCTCCCGCGGATGGGTCGTGGCAATGCCGACGACCTTCATGCCTCCACGCTTGCCGGCTTCGATGCCCACAAAGGCGTCTTCAAACACCACGCACCGCGCTGGATCGCGCGCCACCCGTGCAGCCGCTTTGAGAAATACTTCCGGATCGGGCTTCCCGTTCGCCACATCATCCGCACTGACGATGCCATCAAACAATCCCTCCAACCCCGCCATCTCAATCACCGTCTCAATGTTCTGACGAGGCGTGGAGGAACCGACACAACTCGGAATGCCCGCCGCACGGGCCGCCTGCAGGAAAGCCTTGATGCCGGGCAGGGCTTCGATGCCATCGCGCCGCAACACCTCGCGATACAACGCCTCCTTCCGATCTCCAATCTCAATGATGGCCGCGGGAGATTCTGCCAGTCGGGGCAGCCAGAGTGGAATGATGTTTTGATTTCGCATCCCGAACGTCTTCACGAAAAAACCCTCCGGCAACGCCTCGCCCATTTCCTGCGCCAGCAGGTCCCAGGACTCGCGGTGCTGCAGATGCGAATCGATCACCACTCCATCCCAATCGAATAAGAAACCAAAGTTCATGCAGCCTCCATGAATCGGAAATGACGGTGGATCAACCTTATTCCCGATACTTCCGCCGCAGCCAAATGATCAGCGCGGAGAAGACCCCCAGCGCCACCATGCTGATGGAAACCTGCAGGATGGCCGTGCTCAACGTTTCCTTGCCCATGCTGCTGCCGGCCAGCGCCACGGGAATATTGCTTGGCAGATATCCGATGAAGGTGCCCAGCAGAAACGTACGGTGCCTGGTCGGCAGCACCCCCAGCAGCACATTGGGTACAATCCCCGGCACTGGCATCTGCCGCGCGATGAAGATGCTCATGACGCTGGGATGCGCGAGCAGGCCGCGCAGTTTCTCGCTTTTCGACAGCTTGCGCCGGACCCATTCCCGCGGTGCCCAGAGCCGCGTGATCAGAAAGGCACCATACGATCCGAGCACGCCCGCGAATTGCGAAACCAGCAGTCCTTCAACGAATCCAAACAACATGCCACCCAGTCCGCAGAGCACGAGCCGAGGCAGGCCGAGAGCAATGCCGACGATGCTTCCGAGGATGAAAACCGCATGGGCTTTCCATCCGTAATCATCAATCCTGGCCTTGAACTGCTGGGCTTCGGCGAGCCATTGTTTCAGCGGCGTGAAATGCAGCACCAGCACCAGTCCGGCGACAATCACCGCACCAATCAGGAGCCGATACGATTCTCGCCTCGTCTCCGTCAGGTTGGGATCAGCGTCGGCTGGCATGGTCGGCGCGGGTCCGAACAAGGGTTATTTGGTTACCTTCAGCACAGCCTTCATCAGCGCCGAGTGTCCGGGGAACGTGCAGATTAGCGGGTAGTCTCCCGGCTCCAGAGCCGGGAGTTTCAGGAAGAGGAGTTCCTTGGGGTCGGCAAGTTTGGTTCCACCGAAGGATTCGGGCAGGTCGGGGATGAAACTTTTCGCCAGACCATCCGGTGCGGTGAGCATGGCCGTGGCGGCGGCGGCGAGTTTATCGAAACTGCCGGGCTTGCCTGCCATCACGTTGTGCTGGAGAACATCGTTGTTCAGCAGCACGATGACGATCGGCCTGCCGGCGGGGGCGGTGTATTCAGCCTTGTCGTATTTCATGGCACCGGGCACGGTGGCCATCTTCACGACGAAATGCGTCTTCTTGAGATCATCGAGCGTCTCTTTTTTCTCACCCACGCCACCCGCGAGCAGAATCTTGCTAATGACCGCGGCCGTGTTGCCCTTGGAGGCGGCGACCACCGTGCCCAGTGCCGTCTTGGCTTCCGGCGCGGCATTGCGGGCAAAGGCCGAGGCAATCTGCATCAGGGAAGCATCCGATTTGGAGGCGGCGCCGGTCTTGACGAGGGAAATGTCATCCCACCAGGCAACGCCGGTGGACGGACCCCAGCCGCCATAGAGCAGGTTGAGCGACGTGTCGGTCGCTCCACCGGATTCGAAAGTCAGGGTGACAAA
This sequence comes from Akkermansia muciniphila, assembly GCA_943333275.1. Classification (GTDB taxonomy): domain Bacteria; phylum Verrucomicrobiota; class Verrucomicrobiia; order Verrucomicrobiales; family V1-33; genus JAGNEJ01. The sequence goes on along the minus strand of CALQSQ010000077.1, from coordinate 3,292 downwards.
CGTCCAGTCGCTGGTGCCTTTGAGTGGCATGGTGAAGGGCTGCTTGCCGTTGAGTTGGTGCAATTGCAACATCGCGCCCTTGGCACCCCCGGCGGTGCCGAGATTTTCAGTCTTGATCCAACCGCTGAAGACGTAGGTGGAATTGGGTTCCAGCGGGGTGTTGTAAGACCACGAGCAGTCCGAGCCCTTGGTGCTCTCAATGCGCAGCGAATTTTTGCCGGTATGCGCCACGGTCGTGTCCACCGTCTGCTTGGCTTCACCGGAATAAGTGCGCACAAACCACGGGGCCGGCTGGTCGCCTTCCAGTGTTTCGAAGCTGGGATTCTTGAGCAGGTTCACCGCCTCGACTTTCGCAGGCTCCGCGGCCACCGAGGTGTCCGCCTTGATCGCCGCGCCGAGGAACCCCTGTGCATGCGGCGCGGCGGCCATCGTGAGGGCTACCGGCAGGTATTTGTCCTTGGCGAAATCCGGAGCGGAGGAAATTTCGTAAATCTTGGCACCCATCTCTGGCGATGCGGGCATTTCACTGGCAGCCAGCAGGGCGGCGAGTTTCACAAAGGCATCCGGAGCGGTCAGGGCACCGGAGGTGGCGAGCGCGGCAGAGCCGGTGGCATCGCGCGGAAGGAGCGTCAGTGCAGCCCGGCGCACGCCAGCGGCGGGATGCGTCAGCGCCTTCGTGAGCGTGGGCAGATCCGTTTCACCCAGACCGGCCAGCGTCCAGAGGGCCCCGAGCGCGGCACCATTCAGGCCGAGTTCGTCCACAGTGGTCTCGGCTGCCTGAGCGCGCAATTTCTCCACCACATCCTTGTTGCCGCGTTCGATCAACAACCGCTGCGCATGCTTGCGCCAGAATTCATTGTCGCTGCGCAGTGCCGCCAGCAATTCTTCGGGCTTGTCCTTGCTGAGCTTCCATTGCTGGCAGGGTTTGCCGTCCTTGGGGAAGACCTTCCAGAGACGGGCGTGCTCGGTATCGCGCAGATCGGAGACGAACGCATTGCCCTTGCCCGTCTTGGCATCGAATCCGCCATTGTTCACACTGGGTGTCGGATTGTGCTGGATCAGGAAGCTGTAGAAATCGCTCACGTAGACACCGCCATCCGGACCCACCGCAGCATAAACCGGGGCAAACCATTCGTCATCGCTGGCCATCAGATTCCAGCCGTTGTCGATCATGATGTTGGATCCCTCCTTGCGGACCACGCCCTGGAAGAGCACGTGACAGGTCGGTTCGGCGACCAATGCAATCGAATTCCAGTAGCGTTTGGGAAAGGTGCGGGCGGTGTAGAAGTTGTGGCACGCAGCGGCGGTAAATCCGCCCATCACATCCACCTGCCGGATGTATTCCCGCATGTAGGCCACCTTCTTGGTCGTATCCACGCCCGGCAGCACGCCCTGCTCCAAGCCGGGCACGGCCGCGTAGTATCGCTTCGGAATCGCGCAATACCAGCTCGGCTGCCCGTTCGCCGTCGATCCCAGAATATCCCCGTCCTCCGTGAAGGAGAAGCCCCAGGTGTTGTTGGACGTCTGACCGAGGAATTCCAGCTTCGATCCATCCGGCCTGAAACGGTACGCCCCGGCTGGAAACTGCAATTTCTCCCCACCCACGGTTCCGTCGAATCCACTGTAGCCCACGCTGCCATAGATCCAGCCATCCAGCCCGTAGGTTGTGTTTGAACACACCGCATGCGTGTCGCCGAACCCCCAGCCGGAGAAGAGTGCTTTCTTTTCATCGCATTTGTCATCGCCATTCGTATCCTTCAGGAAAATCGTATCCGGCGGGGTCATCACGATCACGCCCCCGTTCCAGAACTCCAGGCTCGTGGGAATGCTGATCCCCTCCGCGAAGACCGTGAACTTGTCCGCCTTGCCATCGCCATTCGTATCCTCCAGAATCCGGATGCGATCCCGCCCCTCCCCCTGCTTTTGGATTTCATTCGGGTAGTCTTTCGACTCACACGTCCACATCCGACCACGCTCGTCGAATTTGAACTCCATCACATTCCACAGACCGCCCTCCGAATCCGCCTCGCTCGCAAAGAGCGAAAGATCAAATTCCGCCGGAGTGTAAATGTGCCCCTGCGCATCCGCCGGGCTTAGTGGTTCCTGCAGCTTCGGAGCCGGATCACGCTTCTCATAGTTTGGCACCTGTGCCCCATCCACATATTTCAACGGAGCCAGTTTCAGCTGGGCAAATTCCCCCGCCGCCTTGTCCCCCACCGCCCACACGATCCCCCGGTAGATCAGATCCTGAAATCCCGCCTGCGCCCACGTCCGTTCATCATGACCATACGCCGTGTAGAACACCCGACCCGCACCCTGATTCCGCACCCATGTCCAGGGCTCATCCTCATTCGCCCCGGCATCCACCCGGCGTTGCAGCACCAGCTTATCAGGATTGTGGAACTCGTGCACATAGGTCTCATCCCACGTTTTGAACGGCACGAACCCCTTCATGATCGGATGCTCCGGCTCGGTGATCGTCGTTTCAAAATCCCCCGTATTGTGCCTCTTGAAACGCCCCCCGATCAGCGCCGTGCACTTCATCGAGTTCAGGAAACAATACGACGCGCAATGGATCGGCACGAATCCATGCCCGCTCTCCACATACTCAAACAGCGCCTTCTCCTGCTCCGGCGTGATCTCACCCCAGTTTGCATACAGTGCCAGTGCATCGAAATTCTTCAGCGTCTCCGCCTTCAGCGCATACTCCGGATCCGCCGTGAATTCCAGATTGATCCCCCGCGGCCCCATCGCCCGGTAGAGCTGCATATACCGCTCCTCCGTCACGTGCCCCGCATGCATCCCCGGCTTGTGCCCCAGCATCAACACCTTCAACCGCCTCCCCTCCGCCTCAACAGGACTCTGAAAGGCGGCAAAAAGAGCAACGACGACAACAACCAGGGATTTGAAAGAAGTTTTCATAGGGAGCCCTGACCATGATGATCCCCCGCCACCTGCGCAAACAGTTTTCTGCCGCAGATTCGTGGTAATACGGATGGGGGATGCGTGGGCAGGGAGCGAAAAGACCAAAGACCAAAGACCAAAGACCAAAGGCACCCCAGTCGCTACTTCCACTTAACCCAACGGACCGCGTCTCCCCGATTTCCTTCCTCAATTTTCAATCCCCCGCCCCTACCGGAGGGGCGTAAGCGTCACACGCAGCACCCACCGCTGGTCTCTTTAACGACGGACCTGGCGGACACCTATCGTAATTGTCATAGGTCATCGCTATGACACTTACCATCCGCCCGTGCGCAATGTCCGGGTCTTCGCTGTTCGCCTACGCTGCGGC
>CALQSQ010000076.1 GCA_943333275.1 Akkermansia muciniphila | reverse complement strand
GCAATAGGAGGCTGGGTCAGCAAGCACGCCCGCAACAAGGTGCTCAAACTCTCACTGCCCCGCACAAAACGCCCTTGGATGGACGCTATCTTCCGCAAAATCAAAGCTCACCCGCCCCCATTCAGCTACTCCACTGCATAATCCAGGATCAAAGGAGTCGGGAATATGGAGACCTATTTTCTGGAAGAGGCCCCGGGCATCTAGAAAAGGCCCAGATCGGCAACCACGGAAGCGATCCTGCTCTGCGCGATGCCGAGATAATCCTCATTGGTTTCGATTCCCACCCAGGCGCGGCCGCTGGCCTCCGCAGCGGCGGCGGTTGTGCCGCTGCCCAGGAAAGGATCGAGCACGAGGTCACCGGGCCGGCTGCTGGAGGCGATGAGTTGCTGGATGAGGGCGATGGGTTTCTGCGAGGGATGGCCGATCTTTTCCCTGCTTTGGCCCTTGAGCGAGGGAACGCGGAGAATATTGGTGGCGTATTTCCCTTTTTCCAAATGGGCGGCACGCGCCACGGGATCCTTGTAGCGCTTGTCCTTGAGATACATCTGGATGGTCTTTTCATCGTAGGGCACGCGCACGGCATCCTTGTTGAAGAAAGGTGTCGCCTGCTCCGAGGCACGCAGGACAAGGATCATCTCATATTGGGATGTGAAGGAATCGTAGCGCTCGTTGTAACCCACGGCGCGGTCCCAGATGATCATGTCGTGGAACTGCATTTCCTTTGTCAGCAGGGAGCAGAGGTGCAGCCAGACATGCTCGCGCTTCCCGAGCTGGCCGAAGATATAGAACAATCCATCCGGCTTCAGCACCCGCTTGCAGGCACGCACCCATTGCAGCGACCACTCAAGATAGGCTTCCGGTGACGGCCAGGTGTTGTCCCAGGCCTCGTCCACCAAGACTTGGAAATACGGGGGGTCCGCAATGATCAGTTGGAAATGTTGCTCCGGGAAAGACTCGAGAACCGTGCTGGCGTCACCATGAATCAGGGTGCCATGACCGATCTTGATGACCCCGGGCTCCATCAAATATGAATCGCCATCCCATGGGCCGCTCCCGCCGCCTCATGGATGGCTTCCGCGAGCGTGGGGTGGGCATGGATGGTGGCTTCGATTTCCTCAATGGTGGCCTCCAGCGTGATGGCCAGGCCCATTTCTGCGATCATCTCCGTGGCTTCGCTGCCGATGATATGAGCCCCGAGGATCTCCCCATGCTGTTCGCCAAAAATCAGCTTCACGAAGCCGTCGGATTCACCAACGGCGAGCGCCTTGCCGCTGGCCTGGAATGGAAACATGCCGACCTTGTATTTGAGTCCCTTTTCCTTGGCGGCGCGTTCGGTCAGACCGACGCTGGCAACCTGTGGCTGGCAGTAGGTGCAGCCGGGGAAATTCGTCACCTTCTTGGGGGTGTTCTTGGTGAACATACCTTCGACAGCCTGAATGGCTTCGTAGCTGGCCACGTGCGCGAGCCAGGGTGGGCCGATGATGTCACCGGCGGCATAGACTTCCTTCAGGTTCGTCTGATAGCGGGCATCGACGGCGATGTAGCCGCGCTCATTTAATTTCGGAGCCAGTCCACCGGGCAACACGGGTGAAACTCCGATGGCCACCAGGCAGATTTCTGCGGCGATGGTCTGGGTTCCTGCGGCATTTTCCACGGTGATTTCCACACCCCCGGCGGTTTCCTTGGTGCCGGTGACTTTCGTATTGGTGAGGCAGTTAATACCAAGGCGTTTGAAACTTTTCTCCAGGGCGATGCTGACATCGGTATCTTCGACCGGCAGGATATGCGGCTGCATTTCCACCACCGTGACCTTTGTGCCGAAGGCATTGAAGAAATAGGCGAATTCAATGCCGATGGCCCCGCCGCCGATAATGATGATTTCCTTGGGTTGTGTGGGCAGGATCATGGCGTCGTGGCTACCCACGACGGATTTGCCATTGATGGGCAGGCCGGGCATTTCCCGCGTGGTGCACCCGGTGGCAATAAGAATCTTGGAGGCCTCCAGTGTGCTCGCCGTGCCGTCATTTCCGGCCACTTCCACCTTGCCGGGTGCGCTCAGGCTGGCGCGGCCCCGGATGTAGTCGATCTTGTGTTTCTTGAAGAGAAATTCAATGCCGCCCGCGAGTTTGTCGGAAATTTTCCGGCTGCGGCTGATGACCTTGCTCCAGTCGAAACTCAGGTTGTCAAAGGCGAAGCCGAAGTCGCCTGCCTTGTGTTTCATCAGGTGGAAGAGTTCGGCATTGCGCAGGAGGGATTTGGTCGGCAGACACCCCCAGTTGAGGCAGGTGCCTCCGGCGCGGTCCATTTCCACAACCGCAACTTTTTTACCGAGTTGAGAAGCTCGAATCGCTCCGACATAGCCTGCCGGACCACCACCAATCACAAGAAGATCATATTTCATAGGAAGAGAATCTCCCTGTCCTAAGCCGCACCCGCACGGGATGCAAGGGACGATTGAACGGGACGCGCCTCCTGTCTGAAAAATGTCTCAAACCTGCCGTCTCCGCTCTACCTTCAGGGCTGTCTCATTGCCAGAGTGTCGGGATCCGTCGGTGGGGCAATGTTGATGGTGGAGGAGGCGATGTCCTTCACGGTCTTGAGCATTTGGTGGTTGCCATAAACCGCCGCGCAGTTGATAAGCATCACCCCAATGACCAGTCCCATCAGCAGCTTTTTGCGCATGAATTCCGCCGCAACGTCGTTGGCCACCACAGATATTTTTTTGACCAGGCTGACGTGGGAACGCAGGCACAAAATCAGGGCAATATTCAGGATGACCACCAGGGCGGTGAGAACTTTGGTGAAGAAAAGGAGGTTTTCGAGAAGCGGTGACATCGTCGGGTAGTGGGTAGAATGGCTTTATATTATCCCCACCGCTAACATTATCAACAATAATTTTAATAATTTTAATAATGAATCGTGATTTTCTGAAAATTAGCAACCTCTCGGTGGTGTTTCCCTCGAAGCGCGGCTCTCCACCAGTGATAGCCGTGAATGACGTGAGTTTTTCGGTTCCCGAAGGGGGAACCGTGGGCTTGGTGGGGGAGAGCGGGTCGGGAAAAACCACCATCGGCCGGACCCTCGTGCGGCTTCAGGAGGCAACCTCAGGAGGTGTTGAATATCAGGGGCGTGATATTTTAAAGATGTCCGCTTCCGAATTCCTGCCACTGCGGAAGGAAATCCAGATGATATTCCAAGACCCCTATGGATCGCTGAATCCCCGCCTGACGATTTTTGAAATTGTCGGCGAACCCATGGAAATCCATTTTCCGCAGCTCAAAAAAGCCGAGCGGCGCGAGAAAGTGGCCGCCTTGCTGGGGGACGTGGGGCTCACCCCCGATGCGATGGAACGCCGACCCCAGGAGTTCAGCGGTGGTCAGCGCCAGCGCATTGGAATTGCCCGCGCCCTGGCGGTGGAGCCGCGTCTGATCATTTGTGATGAACCGGTGAGCGCCCTGGATGTGAGTGTGCAGGCGCAGATCGTGAATCTTCTGCAGGACCTGCAGGAACAACGCGGGCTGACCTACCTCTTCATCGCGCATGACCTGGCGGTGGTGGAACACATCAGTCAGGAAATCCTGGTGCTGCATCATGGCAGCATCGTGGAGTCTGGAAAAGCGGAGGCCATCTGCCACAATCCGCAGCATCCCTACACCAAAAAACTCCTCGCCTCTGTGCCTGTTCTCAGCTAGGCTGGGCGCCGTTCGCATCACCCAGATTCCCGGCAGTCCCACCCCCTTTCCATGACCCCCCTGTTACGTAAATTCTTCGGCATCAACTGGCTGTTTTTTGCCCCGATGATTGCGATGATGGCGTTTGGAGTTCTCAGCATCCATGCGGCGGTGCATTTCCGCGGGCCGGAGCTGTCAGACAAATGGAATGACCAGATTCACTGGATGCTGTACGGACTAGGCATCTTTCTCATTACCTCAATGATTGACTATAAATGGGTGAAATGGGGCGCCCTGCCCATGTATCTGCTGGGTTTGGGACTCATGACGTACCTGCTGTTCAAGGGCGAGGAGGTATTTGGACAGAAAATCGCGGTGAAACTCGGCCCCATCACCTTTCAACCTTCGCAGGTGGCCATTTCTTCCTCCGTGCTGATGATGGCACTGGTCCTGGCGGAAGGGCAGAATATCATCCCGATTCTCCGGCACCATTTCCTGCGGTTGCTGGCAGCATGCGTGGTCTTTGCAGTGCCATTTCTCTTCATCCTCAAGGCCAAGGATATCGGATCGGCACTCGTCATGCTGCCGATCTTTGGGGCCATGCTGCTGACCGGCAACATCCCCTACCGGTACCTGATTACGATGGTGCTGCTGGGTGCCATCGCCGCGCCTCTGGTTTATTTTTTCGGCCTCAAGGACTACCAGCAGGAACGAATCGATGTGACCTACAAGTTGCTCGCGGGACAGAAAGTGGATGAAAAAGGCGATGGCTGGGCGCTCTCCCACATCATCACCGCCGTGGCCACCGCCGGCTGGGACGGCAAGGGCACCGATCCCGATGCAGTGCCGACAGGAAACAAATCGCTGACGCATCTCAACCTCGTTCCCACCAAGACTTCCCACAACGATTTCATCTTCGCCGTCATCGCCGAGGCCTTTGGATTTGCCGGCTCGGCACTGATGATGGTTGGGTTTCTTTTCATTTTTGTGATGGCGCTGACTATCGCCTTTTTCGCCTGCGACTCGCTCGGGAGGCTCATTGTGACGGGCATCGTGGCGCTGCTCTTCGCCCATACCTTCGAGCACATCGGCATGAACATTGGCCTGCTGCCCATCACCGGGATTCCGCTGCCACTGGTCAGTTACGGCGGAACCTTTGTGCTCATCGTCATGTTCCTTTTCGGCATGATGCAAAGCGTCTGGATCCACCGCAACAGGGTGCTCGAAGCCGCGGAGGGTGCCCGCAGTGGATCGCCGCGTCCCAGCCCCCGCCCCGCCGCCACCTCCTCCTACGCCACCTAGACCCCTGCCCGACATGCTCCGACTGCATTCATGGGTTGGGCTTCTGGCCTGCCTGATTTTCATCACTGGAAATTGCCGTGCCCTGGACAGCCAGCTTGGATCGACGCTGGAGGGTGTCTATGCCAAATACCGCCAGGCCCTGACGCAGCAGGACACCAAGGGCTGGCTCAATCTCACCGCCCGCTACCGCCAGATGTCCCTGCGCAACCAGATCGTTTCGCTCGGCCTGCCCTGGCCGAGGGCCGTCTTCGATCTGGCCCTCAAACCTCCCTCCATTTCCGGTCTGAAACTTCTGGACGCCACGGCCAGAGGGCCGGTGGCACGGCTGTGTTTTTTCGGAAAAATTGATTTTGGCATCGCCGGGGAGGCGGCCCCTGAAAACGCCCTCATCATCTGGTTCATCAATGAAGGCTCCACCTGGAAATACAACACCATCCAGTACGCCAATCTCAACGCCGACCCCGAACTCAAGCAGCGGGCCGCCCAGGGCGACCTCGCATTTCTCAACCAGCAGGAGTTTGCGTTTCCCGAGGCGGCCCCGGTCGTTCCAGCCGCGTGTGACCCTCCCTATCATGTCTCCATGCTCAATGTCATCGCGAAAGGCTGCCGCGCCACCGTCACGGTCAATGGCATCGAGGAAGTCTTTGATTCCTCGACCGCCCGCCGGGTCATCATCGGCGGCCTGCGCAAGGGCCCGAACAAAGTGCGCATCAACACCACTCCCGCGCCAGGCATCGATCCTGGAAAAATGGAATTAGGCGTCGAGATCACCACCGCCTCCGGCCAGCCCGCCAATCCCCAGACCAAAGTGTTCCAATGGAAACTGGAGCCCGGAAAATCGACGCTGCCCCATGAGGTCACCCTCTGGGGAGCTTCGAAAACAACCGTCGGTCCGTGAGGTGGCGACCTCCCGCCCCTGACTTGCGGCTGCCACTGGCCGTGTTTTGTCCGATTATTTTCCGTGCATTCCCGTCCAACGCTCCTGTACACTCCGCCTTTCACACTGCATGTTTGCTTCCGCCGCATCGTCACGCCTCCAAGTCTCAGGGAAATATTTTTCCCGGCGGGGATCGAAGCAATATCTCAGCGGCCTGACTTACGGGCCGTTTGGGCCCGGTGATCGCAATGGCGGACTGCACGCCCCGGATCAAACCCTCCGGGACCTGGAACTCATCCGCCGGATGGGTGCCAATTCCCTGCGCATTTATCATGTGCCCCCGGATTGGTTTCTGGACATGTGTGGCGAGCAGGATCTCTCCGTGGTCGTTTCACTGCCCTGGATGGACCATGTAGATTTCCTGCGAGAACGCCGGTCGCAACAGCACGTGCGCGGTCAATTGGCCAAACAAGCCCGGCTGCTGGCCCGAAGACCCGAAGTGGCCGCCGTACTCGTCGGCAACGAGATCAACACAACCCTCGTCCGCTGGCTGGGGCCGCGCCGCGTGCTCGCCTTTCTGGAGGAACTCATCGACTCCGCCAAGCAGGCCTCCCCGGAGATGCTCGTCACCTACGCCAACTATCCCTCCACGGAATACCTCCTGCCGGAAAATGCTGACTTCGCCGCCTACAACCTCTACCTCGAAAATCGCCCCGCCCTCACCCGATACCTCGCCCGCCTCCAAAACCTCGCCGGCGACCGACCGCTCGTCATCACCGAATTCGGTGTCGATGCCCTCAGCCACGGACGCGATCGCCAGGCGGAGACTCTGGCCTGGCAGCGCGAGGTCACTGCAGAATCCGGCGCGGCCGGAAATTTTGTTTTTTCATTCACCGACGACTGGCATCGCGGCGGCGAGCAGGTCACCGGCTGGGAATTCGGCGTGGTCGACCGCGCCCGGGAGCGCAAACCAAGTTATTTCCAACTGCAATTGCTCGGCCCGCTCAAGGCTCCCGATCCCGTCGGCCCACCCTTTTTCTCAGTCATCGTCTGCACGCGCAATGGCTCGCGCACACTCGACCAGTGTCTTACATCACTGGAAAATTTGCGGTATCCCAGCTTTGAAATTTTAGTCGTCGACGACGGCTCCACTGACACCACACGGGAAATCATCCTCTCCCATGCCAAGGCCCGCTATCTCTTCCAGGAACCCTCCGGCCTCAGCACCGCACGGAACCTGGGTGCCGATCACGCGATGGGTGAAATCCTTGCTTATACCGACGACGATTGTGTCGCTGATCAGGACTGGCTCACTTACCTCGCACTGGCTTTCCGCGATCCCGCGATTGCCGCAGCCGGCGGTCCCAACATTCCGCCGCCTGCTGAAAATTTTTCCCAGGCCTGTGTTATCGCCGCACCGGGCGGCCCGGCCCATGTGCTGCTAACCGACACCACTGCAGAACACCTGCCGGGATGCAATCTCGCGGTACGAAAATCCGCCTTTACCGAAGTCGGCGGGTTCCTGCCAAAATACCACGCCGCCGGCGACGATGTGGACTTCTGCTGGAGGCTGGTGGAACGCGGTTTTGTCATCGGGTTCCACCCCGGCGCCATGGTCTGGCATTACCGGCGCTTCTCCATCCGGGCCTATTTCAAACAACAGATCGGCTATGGAAATGCGGAGGGGCTGCTGCTCGCCCAGCACAGCCATCGCTTCGGGCACTTTGGTGGAGCGCGCTGGCGGGGCATTGTGTATCAACCGGCGTTGCTGCAGCTCACGCGGCAGAGCGGTCGGATTTATTCCGGAGCGTTCGGCCATGCGCCGTTTCAGATTATTTACGCCGCGCCTTTTTCAGATTATTTCCATCTCGCCGCCAGCCTCCCATGGCTGCTGGTCATGCTCACGCTGCTGGCGAATTTTACGTGGAGCGCGCTGCTCGGCGGGATTGGACTTGGCATGCTGGTGGTGACGCTGCTCCTGCCCCTGCGGCAAATGAGCCAGCTTAACCTCCCGGCGCGCTACGATAACTGGCGCGCCCGCTCCGTGCTCTGGCTGCTCATCCTCGCCCAACCGATCCTGCGCAGCATCAGCCGGTTCTATCGGACCTTTCGCAGTGGTGGCGTGCCCACGGGACCCAGTTCCAGTCCGCGTCTCGGCAGGTTTTCCGTGCTGGGATGGCCCAAGCGTGTTGCGGAGATCGACCTCTGGAGCACCACCGGGCAGGATCGCGAATCCCTGCTCCCGGGCCTGCAAACAGCCCTCCGTCAGGCCTCCCGCCCTTTCCAAGCCGATGACGGTTGGAAGAATTGGGACTTGGAAATCCAAGCCTCCCGCTGGTGGGCGGTGCGCCTCACCACCGTCACCGAATACCACCAGCAGCAGGACCGGCTCACGCGCATCCGCCTCGCCACCCGCGCCACCTGGCCGAATATTCTGCTGAATTTTTCCCTCTGCGGTGCCCTGCTCGCCCTGGCCTGCCTCGCTCCGTGGAAAGTCGCCCTCTCCGCGCTGGGCGGCTATTTCCTCTGGTGGCTGATCTTTGAAATGCTCCACCGGCGCAGCACTCGGCGCATCGCTGCCATGGCATTGCAGGTGGCAGGCGACAAGGGATTCACCAGCGTGATCAATAGTCCGCAACGTTAAATGAAACAGGGCGTTCCGTTTTCCCGCGCATCACGCCACTTCCGCCGCCATGACCTGGCCAAGCAACGGATCAGCGGTTGCAGCACCAAAGCTTCGCAAGCCCTCCACGATCATGCCATCCTCCATGCCCAGCGCCCAGCAGGCTCCCACGGCCGCAAGCACGGCTTCAAGGTGGAAGGAAAAGATTCCCTGCAACGGCAGCGCCACATCATTGAGCAGACAGAGCATGCGCGCCCCGGCTCCTGCCGCCAGCCAGAGAGCCTCCTGGCTCACATACACGGCGCGGTGTCCCTTTTCACGATGCTGTTCCACGATGGCAGATGAATCCGATCGGCTGAAATACATCACACTCCCCCGGCAGAATTCCGCCATTTCCACGACGAGCGGATCATCCGCGTTCAACACCGCCGTGCCCTCGGGCAGCACAATGTCCACGATGCACCGGTGCACCTTCGCCATCTGCTCGATCGTATCGATGTAGTTCATCCCCAATTCCTCCCGCCCCACATCCGTCACCACCCCAATCTGGCAGCGATCAAATCCAATGCCCTCACGCAGGATGCATTCCGCGCTGACTTCGCAGACCGCCAGTTCCGTCCACGGATGCAGCAGCACGCCATGGGCTCCCGCGATCCGGTCGCCCTTCACTTCGCGGACGACGCGTTTCCCAAATTGCAATCCTTCGCCGGAGGCTACCCCCATGCGTTTCCCGGTTGCTGCCGCCAGATGGGCAATCAGCCGAATGGCGATGGGCGTTCCCGTCGTCCCGGTGACGCCGATAAGCGGAATGCGTCCGCTTTCCTCAGCGGGAAACATCATGTCCACAATGGCCTCGCCAACGGGCCGCGGCGGACCGACTGCGGATTTCAAATGACCATGCAAACCCGGGCTGGCATTCACCTCCACCACTCCCCCACCCTGTTCCTCAAGCGGCCTTGAAATATCTCGGCAGACCACATCGATGCCGGTGATATCCAGTCCGATCACCCGCGCGGCTGTTGACACATGCTCGCTTATCGAAGGATGCACTTCATCAGTAATGTCCACGGAAGGATTGGCGAAGCGCGATACCATCACCTGTTCCCCCATCTTGGGGATCGATTCTGTCGTGTGCCCCTGTTGCAGCAAATCCGCCAACACCGTGGGATCCCAGACCACCGTGTCCACCTTGGCCCAGGCTGCTGAATCATGATCACCCCGACGCGGGTCACTGTTGACTTGGGCTTCTACCAGTTGATGAATCGTCAGTTTCCCATCTCCGGTGACCATCGCGGGCTCTCCACGGGAAGCCGCCACCAGTTTGCCACCGATCACCAGCAGGCGGTGATCCACGCCCGGAATGAACCGCTCCACGATGACTCCGTCACCCTCCTTGGAAGCCTCCTCAAAGGCATGCCTCACCTGCTCTTCCGTTTTCATGTCGATAAAAACGCCCCGGCCATGATTGGCATCGCGGGGTTTCACCACCACCGGCAGTCCCGTATCTTCCGCCGCTTCCCAGGCATCGTCGGCATCCGATACAATCCGCCCTTCCGGCACCGGCACGCCGGCACGCCGCAAGGTGGACCGCGTGAGATCCTTGTCCTGGGCGATGTATTCCGCGATCGCTCCGGTTTGGTCGGTCTCCGCCGTCCAAATACGGCGCTGCTTCACCCCATGGCCAAGTTGAATCAAACTGCGCCCATCCTGCAATCTCCGCCACGGAATGCCCCGATCCCGTGCTGCATCCACAATCGCCTTCGTGCTCGGCCCCAGCGCATTTCCATCCACGATATTCCGGAGCTTTTCGATCGCCCCCGCCACGTCAAAATGTTCATTCCAATAGGCCGCCAGCAAAAGATTGCGGCCGGTCCGCAGACACGCCTCCGCCACCGCCTCGTCCACATAACGCACCACCACTTTGTAAAGTCCATCGACACACGTGTGCCGTGCCTTGCCATAACCAACCGAATGCCCCGCGCAGTTTTGCAGTTCCAAGGTCACGTGCTCGAGGATATGCGCCGGATAAGTCCCACGATCCAATCTTTGGAAAAATCCGCCCCGCTCGCCCTCGCTGCACCGGTGCTCGATCATTCCCGGTAGCCAGGCCTTCAACCGGTCTGCAAAACCCGGCAACTCCTCCGAAGACGCATCTTTCAAAGATCCCAATTCCACCCAACCCTCCAACACGGGATAGTTGGCCCAAATGTTGGGCCCGCGGAGAATGAGAATTTCACGAATGTCGAGGTCTGCCATAATCGGGACTTTCCACGCGGGCTGCGCAATGCGCAAGTTCCGGAGGCACGGAGATTTTTTGATGATCCTTCAGATTGGTGATTCGGTGGCCGGTTCAAATATCCCCCGATTTTTTCAGTTCATAAACAAAGCAGCCGACCCCATGCAGGGATCGGATGCTGAAATGCCTGAAACGAGGCAATACGATTTCCTATTTCGCGAGGCCAACCGCTTTGAGCAGACTTTCCAAGGCGCTGGTCGTTTCAGTTTTGGCTGTTGCTAATTCAGTCGCGGCGGCTTTCGTGGCTTCGTCGGCAGATGAACTAATCGCGGCGATGTCGTCTCCGACCTCGGCAGGAATTTTGCCCGCAGCGCTGACCACTTTCCCAACAACACTTTTGGCGAACTCGAGGGCCTTGGCAATTGGCTCCGGCAGGTTGTCGAGCTTCAATCCTTCGAGCATGGCGGCGATACCACCGGCTTTTTCCTTGAGGGCGGAAAGTGTGGTGGCACCACCCAGACCCTTGGCGAGGTCACCCAAGACCACCGAGCTTGCCGGTGAGGGCTTCCATGACGGCACCCTTGGCTTTGTCCAAACCTTCCTTGGCTTTGCCTTCGCCTACCTTGGCGATTTCCTTGCTCTTTTCCTGAGCGGTGGCTGCGGCCTCCTTGGCTTTGTCACAGGAGGTGGTGATGAGTAGGGCTGCGCTCAAGAACGCGGCGGGTGCGCTGGTCCGGATGTTTTTTATTGTTTAAAGGTAGCAGTTGTCTGGGTTTGTTAGCTCGGGGGGGGAAGAGGAATTCTTTCCTCCTAACAAGCCGCCCTCACCACAATCTCGGGCCTCCAGGCAACAAGAAATCGGAGCTTAGATTTAGATTATAAGCAGAAACCAAACCCGATCCTGTATCCAGGGAATGCACTCAAGGTCCGCGAGGCTGCGAAACTAAAGGCTGTCCAAGACAAGTCCAACAGGAGTCGTGGTGGATCACTGATGCCCCCTGGCATAGGCCTGAAAACGAGGAATGAGGAATCGCCGCAAAACGGCGCAGAAGGCGCAACCATCGCGATTTGAGAGTCAGAGATATCGCGAGACGTTCCCTGTGGTGCTGAAAAGGTCTTTCCACCGGCTTTTGCCCTTTTATTGCGGCTCAAAACTGCTTTTCCCAAATTCAGTACCTGCCCCTGCGTCCCCGAAATGTCTGTGCCTGAGGCAAGACTTGGTTCGAGAATTCGGATTTTTCATCCAGATGCTTGCTTTCCGGCCTTCTCCGTCGCTGCAAAAATCAAAACCGCCCCGGGAACGAATTCCCGGGGCGGCTTTTATTGGGCTGCTTGAAACCTGCACGGGGGGGAAGTTGCAAAGGCCCAAGACTAACCGATTCACTATTGCAATTGTCACTACCAATTACAGCACCTAGGATAGCAGAGGTATATCGTTTGTCAATACAAAAAGTGTTATTTTGGGAAAATTTCCCCATTTCCTGTTTCCACTCCCCGAAAATGCCCTGAAAATTGATCTTGCCGTCGATCCGTCGATGGGATTACAAGCAGGATGTCTCGCAAATTACGGCGAGGTCTGGCCTGAAAATCAGAACCGCCCCGGGGTTGGTCGTTTTCACGACTCCCCGGAGCGGCCTGAATTTGCCTGTTCACTAATGCAATTGTCACTACCAATTACGACCCTATCGTAGCCCAAGTATATGATTTGTCAATACATCCGCCTTACAAAAACGCTCCTGGTTTGTAACGCCTCACTACTGTTCACCGCGGCCGGTTTCGCTCAAGTCAAAATCGAGGACCCGGCGGCGGAAAGCCTTGTGGACCCGGCCGCCAAAGTTGAGAAACTGGCCGGGGACATGAAGTTTATCGAAGGCCCCGTGTGGATCGGCGAGAAGTCGATGCTGGTCTTCAGTGACATTCCAAACTCTGTGCTGATGAAGTGGAGCAAGGAGGGTGGGCTGAAGGAATATCGCAAATGCGAGGCCTCCAATGGCAACACCCGCGACGCTGCAGGCCGCATCGTTACCTGCCAGCACGCCGGGCGCAATCTGGTGCGCGAGGAGAAGGACGGCGGCATCACGGTGGTGGTGGCGGATTTCGAGGGGAAAAAATTCAATTCGCCAAACGACCTTGCGATCCGCTCCGATGGCACCATCTGGTTCACCGATCCGCCTTACGGTCTGCCCAAGGATGCGGCCAAGGAAGTGGAGGGAAATTTTGTTTACCGATTCGACCCCGCCACCCAAAAGGTCACCATCGTGAATCGGGAATTCAACATGCCCAACGGGATTGCTTTCTCCCCGGATGAGCAACGCCTTTACATTGCCGACAGCGGCGCTCCGGGTCGGGTCGGCGCCTTTCCTGTGAAGGCGGATGGCACGCTCGGGCCGGCCACGTGGTGGGCAGAGGGCGGAGCGGATGGAATTCGCACCGATGCCAAGGGCAATCTTTACACCACGGCCTCCGACGGAGTTCGAATTTATTCGGCAGAAGGCAGGAAACTCGCGACCATCCCAGTGCCGGAAGGACCGGCCAATCTGACGTTTGGTGGCGCAGACGGCAGGACGCTCTTCATCACGGCGCGCACTTCACTCTATTCCGTCCCCGTCAAAGTAGGGCGCCCGACCAAGCCGGTTCCCTGACAACGCGGGGCCAGCTTTTTTACCGACTCCTCTCCTAAAAGCTTGCGGCAAGTGTGGTTCTTTGAATAATGCGGAAACCCTGATTCCGCCTATGAACCCACGCGTCCTGGTCCTGATCACCCTGCTCTCAAGCATTCCACTTCCACCTTCAGGCCGAGGGGGATTTCAAGGCCGCCACAGCGGGCAGGGCGAGTTCGACTGAGTTTGTCAAAAAACTCACCGCCATCAAGGGATTGCTCGTCCTGGAGTTGGGGCCGGGAAATTATGCCGGCAAGGCGAGCCAGATGAGTTGCACGGCGGTGGCAGCCGACAGGTCGGGCGATAAGACCGAGGCCAAGTTCAATCAAAAGGTGGGCAATGACATGAACAAGGCCTTGGAGGAGGTTCTCAAGCACAGCATCCTCACCTACGGCCCGCTGCCCATGGGCCACACCATCGATTTTGCCTTTGAGGATAAATATGGCGACAAGGACGGACCCTCCGCCGCCGTGGCCTGCGCCCTCATGCTCCACTCGCTGCGCACTGGAACGGAAATCGATCCAGCCTTTGCGGTCACGGGCGATATGAATGCGGACGGCAGCGTGCAGCCTGTGGGCGGCGTGCCTGACAAAATCCGCGGGGCCGCCAACCGTTCCTGCACTTACGTGGGCGTGCCGGCACAGACCGAAAAGGCGCTCATGGATGCGCTGCTGATGGATGGCCCGGCGGGTTTGTCCGGCATCAATGTTTTCTCCATCACGAAATTCGACGATGCACTGGCGCTCGCCTCCACCAGGAAATCCCCGCAGTTGACCTCCGCCCTGGAAAAATTTGCCGAAGTCCAAAAAGTCCTCCAGACGAACAAGACCCCCAACATTCTGAGCAATCCCAAAGTGCTGGAACGTCTCAGCGCCATCATCAAGGACGCTCCCAATTGTGTTTCCGCCAAATGCCTCTTCCTCTATGGCTCCGGTAAGTTACCCAAGACCCTCACGCTCGGCGGATCGCTCACCCAGGTGGATAAAATGGCCTCCGAACTGGTGAAAAATTTCAAGCAACCCAAGCCCCAGGGACTCGACGAGGACATGATCGCCCACTCCATCAGCAACCTCTCGCGGATCCGCACCAAGCTCGATCCGCGCGTCATCCCCTACGCCGACTCCATCAAGGATTACGGAGTGGAAGTCCGCAATATCAAAGGCCATCCCCCCACCAGCAAATCGGAATACGACAAGGTCATGGCCAAGCTCAACCAGGCCGGCGGGCGCATTGAAATTGAAGAGGGAAAAATCCGCGGCAACAAAAGCTGGATGGAAGAGATCATGCGCTAGTGCGCACCGTGGTGAAAACTAGCTTTGCACCGCCGTGGCAGGCTCCTCCGCCAGTCCCGCGATCCGCGCCGTGGAGAAATCATACACCGTCAATTCAAGCACCACCCTGCTTCCGACGCTGATGCTGCCAATCTTCGACGCGAGCCATTTGGGCACATGCGCGATGACGATTTTGCCATTCGGCAATTCGGCATCGTAGAGGTGGTGGTGGCGCTCTTTTAAAATGGTGGCGGTGGCCAGGATGGGAGGTTCGCGCATGGAGATTTGGAAAAATTAGGAGGTTTCGAGCAGGGAATCCATGGTGATTAACCGGCGGCGTTTGGCACCCAGTCGAGGCACACAGGCCAGCAGGGCCTGGGTGTAGCGGTGCTCGGGATGATGCAGCACCTGATCGATGGGCCCCTGTTCCACCACGTCGCCGCGATACATCACTGCCACTCGATCCGCCACCTGCCGGATGATGCCAAAGTTGTGCGTGATAAGGATCACCGCCATTTTGTGGGCTTGTTTCAGCCGCGCCAGCAACTCAATGATCTGCGCCTGAATCGTCACATCCAAGGCCGTGGTGGGTTCATCCGCGATCAAAAGATCCGGCCGCGCCGCAAGCGCCATTGCAATCATGACACGCTGCTGCATTCCCCCGCTGAGCTGATGCGGATAGGCGTGTAGGCGGTCCTGGGGATTCACGATCCCCACCTCACTCAGCCAGTAAACTATTTCTGCATCCAAATCGTGCACATCCGGCCGGTGCGTTTCCAGCACCTCGGCAATCTGGCTGCGAATGGTAAACACCGGATTCAACGCTGACGCCGGTTCCTGGAAAATATAACTGATCCTCCGCCCCCGCACCGCACGCAGTTCCGACTCCGTCATTTCCAAGACATTCCTGCCATCCAGCATCACCCGCCCGCTTTGGATCACCGCCGGCGGCTCCGGCAACAACCGCGCCAGCGTCAGCGCCGTGATGCTTTTCCCACTCCCGCTCTCCCCCACCAACGCCAATCCCTCGCCAGCTTCCAATGAGAAACTGACATTCCGCACCGCCGAGGTCACCTGACCCCGCAGATCCCGGAATCCAAGACTGAGATTTTCCACCGAAAGCAACGACATGGCATCAGTGGTAATGGAAATAAGCCGCAGGTAAAGCGAAAGCGTCTCAATCCAGCGTCCGCTGGGGTGGCAGGATTTTCGGCGGGGGACCGGCGGGGGGGGCGGCTTCGAGCGGGGCGACTTCGAAGGCGGTGAGGGTTTCGTAGTGGGCGGGGCCGGAGATTTCCCAGCCTGCGGATAGGTTGCGCTGGTCGCAGAGGTCGCGGGCTTGCAAGTAGAGATCGAACGAATCCGGGACGACGTGAAACCAGACGACGGTACTGCTGCGGAAGCTGCGGAGGAGGTTTTGGTAGCTGGAATTGAGCGGGAGAATATCGGCGAGCGCTTTGCCGGCGTTGGGTTTGGGTTGGAAGATGACGTAAAGCTGCGCGCCGGGGCGGTTGGGCATGACCGTGGCTTCGACATCCTTGAGCACCGGTTTCCGCTTCGCGAAATAATCGACCACCTTGACCTGATCGTAGATGGTGAACGGACGACCGTTGCGCTGGGTGCGTTCCTTTTCCAGAGTGAGTTTGGAACGGTTGAAATCGTCCATGATCAGACGCATGCCCAGATCCACATCGACGTGATAGATGCGTTGGTTGGCGACGATGAAGCGCTGGAAACTGGCCTTCTCGGGGATCGGGCGGCTCTTGGGAATTCGGACGATCTTGGGGGCGGCGACGACGGGAACGGGGGTGCTTTGGAGCAGGGCGAGCAGTCGATCGCGCTCCGCGAGCAGGGCGCTCATGGCGGCCTTGGCGGCGTCGAGGAGCTTTTGTTGTTCGGAAATTTTTTGCTGCAGGGTGGCCAGTTCGATGAGCGGAACTTTGCGGGTGGCGAGGTCCTGTTCGAGCTGGGCGATGGCGAGTTTCTTTTTCGCTAGTTCCGCCTCGATGAGTTCGGGTTGGGCCTGGAGTTTTTTCGCTTCGGCGAGGCCCTGTTGGATTTTATCCAGGGCGGCCTTGGTTTCGTTGAACTCCTCGACGGTGATGGGCTTGAGGGCCTCGGCGAGTTTCTTGGCACTGCGGGAGGCATTGACCTGGGCGAGGATGAGCATGACGATGAGGATGCCCACGACATTCGTGAGGGTATCCATGAGGGAATCCATGCTCGCGGCATCAGTATCGGATTTTCGGCGGGCCATGGTCAGGGGGCTTTCTTGAATCCAAACTGGGTGAGATCCACCGCACCGGCACCCGGGAGCGGGAGTTTGCCAGTCTTCAACTGGTATTGGGCTTCGGCCCAACCAGCGGCGAGGTTGTAGGTATCGGAGCCATCGGGTCGGAGCAGGAAAATCACGGCGGCATCCGGCGTTTTTTTGGCGTTGGCCAGAAATTGATTGTACTGCGCATCGGTGTCGATGCTGCCGGCGGAGATGCGGGTGATTTCGCCGGCGGCGGAATGCAGCGCGAGACCGGCGGCGCTGGTTTCCACGAAAAATAACTTGGACTGCGCGGCCATGCCACTGCCGCTGGAGCGAACGACGAGAGCGGGGGCCTGGGCATCGGGTTTCATTTGACGCTTTTTAAGTTCCTCGTTGAGCCGGGCGATTTCCTGCTGCAGCGGGGGCGTCTCGCGGGCCATGGACTCGAGTTGCGCGAGCATGGTTTCGAGAAGTTTCTGGAGGGCGGCGCTGGTTTCGGTGGGAGGTTTGGTGACGGCGGCGAGTTCCTTACGCAACTGATCGGCCTTGTCCTCCAGGGTGCCAATGCCAGAGCTGTCGATTTTCAACTTGCTGTTCTCGGCCTGAAGCTGGGCCAGTTCGGCTTCGGCGGCGCGGATTTGAGATCGCATGGTGGCGGCGGCGAGCACGCGCTGGCGCATTTCCGGATCGGTGGATGTCGCGTTGCTGCCCTGGAAAACCGTGAGCACCACAATGAGAATCACCAGCCCGCCGATGAGACACACGAGGATGCTCAGGAAGGGAAAGAGCGAGATTTGCGCGCTGCTGGTGGCTCGGCGGGACATGGGGGAAATTTTCTAGCCACGACCAAAGATTCCGCGCTTTTTCTCGCGCTGCACGACGATTTGTTTTTCTCCAAGATTCTGGAGGGCGGCGTTGATGCCATTGATGCCGGCCTCGATGGCACTGAGATGTTTCAGGCTCATTTGCATGCTGTGCTCGACGGCGGCGCGGGCGCGTTCGTTGGTTTCGTGGGTCATGCGGCCAATGCGTTCGGCGAGGGCGGCCTGCTGGCCGGTGGCTTTCTCGTCGAGGTTTTGGAGCACGCTGGTGAGATTGCCGGAGGTTTGGGTGAGGGATTCGAGGAATTTGTGCTGCTGGGTGGCGAGCTTGCCGGCCAGTTCCTCCAGGAAGCCGGTGGGGTTCTCGGAAAATTCAAAGGCCGGAGTTTCCTGCCCGCCGTCGTTGAGGCGCGGCATGAGATGCTCGTTGCAGAAGGCGTCGATTTCCGTGAGGCAATCCTCCTCGCTCGTCTGCACCGCGCTGGTCGGAAACATGAGCACCATGCTCAGCAGCAGGCCGAGCAGCGTGGTGTTAAACGCCACGGCAAGGCCGCTGGTGATGGAGGTGACGGAACTCTTCAAGACTGCGGGATCGGAAAGATCCGCTCCTCCAAAGCTGGCCATCGCAAAGGACAGACCCAGCACCGTGCCGATGAAGCCCAGGATCGGAATCGCCCACAGGAAGACTTTGACGATGGCGTAGCTGCTGGAGGTGCGGTTGGCATCGACGTCCGAAAGTGTGGAGAGCATCGCCCCAACTTCCGAGTTGTTGCGGCGGCTCTGGAAAAGTTCCAGCGCCTTGCGGATGCGGTTCACCATGAGACTCTCGCGCACGCGATGCGGCATGTTGTTGATGTAGTTGAGAAATTCATCCACGTGTTCCGGCATGATTTCATGGCCCAGCGAGGTGGGCAGGACATCGAGCATCAGGGCGCTGCGCTGGCGTTTCACCTGCTGCCATTTGGAAATGACGATGGCCAGGCCCCAGAAGAAAAGGAAGATTTCCGCATAGTTCACCCACTCGCCCGTGCCGACATAAACAACCTGGCCGATGAACGAAGATTTAAACAAGGCGAGGACCAGCAGCGTGAGCACCGTGGCCGCGAGGGCGATGCCAAGCGTGATCCACATGTTGGTGCCCGAGGAGGGATTCTGCCATCCCTGAGTGGCGGCCTTTTGTTTTCCTTTGGCCTGGGGCGTGGCCGGAGTATCAGGGGCACCTTGCTGCTCGTGCATCTGGGACACTTTTGGCACGCGCAGTTTGGTGCCGCAGGCGGGGCATTTTGCGACCTTGCCCGACATCTCCGGTTCGGCGTTCAAAACAGTGTGGCAGCGGGAGCAGGAAAAATTCAAAGCCATGGAAATACGTGGTGCGGATGGGTGAAATAACGGACGCCTGCCTTCAGGTAACAAGCTGACTGATTCTCTAAGTCCCAGTCGCCTTGTCAACAAGTCTGCGGGGCGATGCGGAAGGAATGACCAGGAAAATATTGCGCGATGCGTGGTTGAACTTGCGGGGGGCGAGCGGATAGGATTCGGAAATTGTTTCCCAGCCATGATCAACCCTCCAGCGTCTCTCCGCCCCGCCCGTCATCGCATGCTGCTGGGGCTTGCCGTGGGGTTGGTGGGGATGGCGGCCTTTCTGCTTACTGCGGATGCGCCATGGCAGGGACTGGCGGCGAAGACGCTGAAGCGGGGCCGCGAATTTGAGGTCGCGGAGTATGTGCAGGTGGGGCTTTGGTGGGCGGGGTTGGGGGTGGCGGTTTTGCTGGGGTTGCTGCTGGTGACGTTTCGTTGGTGGTGGAAATGGTCGGAGCGGGAAACACTGCCGGTGAGTTCACAGCCGATGCAGCGGCGTTGTGAAATCCTGGGACTGATCATTTTGCTGGCGGTGGGGGGATGGTTGCGGGTGCCGCTGATGGATCAGGGCATCAAGTGGGATGAGCACGATAACCTGCGGCGCAATTTCCATGGGCTGACGATGTTGGATCAGGCGGCGAAGGGTGATCCGTGGAGGCCGGCGGGGTATCGCGAGGCATTTTTTGAAAATGAGCGCAGCAACAATCCCTTTCTCTACAGTGTGCTGGCGCATGCGAGTCTGGATGTCTGGCGTCTCTCCACGGGGGCACCGCGGGATCGGTTCAATGTGGTGGCGATGCGGATTCCGGCGTTGCTGGCGGGGATGGGGGGACTGCTGACGGCGTGGTTGCTGGCGCGGCGGGTGGGTGGGGGCTGGGTTGGGTTGCTGACGCTGGGCTTGCTGGCGCTGCATCCGCTGCATGTGCGGTATTCGGTGGAGGCGCGGGGGTATTCGCTGGTGTTGCTGCTGGCTCCGGTGTTTCTGCTTTGTGGAATGAGTCTGCTGCAGCGCGGCACGTGGCGTATGGCGTTTGCGACGACCTTTGCGGCGGCGGGGACGTTGTATGCGTTTCCGGGGGCGGTTTATTTTGTGGGAATGGGCGGGGTGGGATTGGTGCTGGGGTTGTGGAGTCAGCGGGATGCGGCGGCACGGGCGACGTTGGTGCGGCTCTGCGTGACGGGTGCGCTGGCGCTGGCGACGCTGGTGTTTCTGCTGGCACCAGCCTTGATGCAGGCCGCGAAGACGCTGGATGCGCAGTTTCAGAAAACGGGCATGCCGCTGGTGTGGCTGGTGCAGACGTGGGACTGGATGAGTGTGGGGGTGCATGTGCCGGGCGAGCAGGAGTATTTTGATCTGCGCGATGGCAAGCTGGCGTGGGCGGCCTTTTTCCTGAGGGTGGTGAAGGGGGAGTTCGTGCTGGCGTTGGTGGCCTGGGTGTTGATTCCGGTGCTGCTGGTGCTGGGGATGCGGCGGCTGTGGCGCATGGGGGCGGTGATGCGGCTGGTCGGGATCGCGGGGATCGGGGCGCCGGTCATGTGTCTGCTGCATCATGGGTTGATCACCCACTATGGGATCTTCCAGTGGTATATGATTTACTCGCTGCCGGTGCTGGCGCTGGTGGTCAGTCTTGGTCTTGAGGAAATGCTGCCGAAAATGATGCCCATCGCGAGTGCGGTGTTCCTGGCGCTGTTTTGGTTTGCGGCGAACCCCCATTCCTACGGCAACCAGCGCGGCTACACGCGCTGGCAGTTCGATCATGGTCTGCCGACGGCGCGGACTTTATTCCACCGGGGCACGAAGAATACCTATGAGACCTGGCAGGATGGCCGGGTGCTGCGGTTGCCTTTGGAAAAGAAACCGGAGCCGACGCCTACACCGCCTTGATGAGCACGCTGGCGTTGTGACCGCCGAAGCCGAAGCTGTTGCTGAGGGCGGCGGTGAATTTGGCTTCGCGCGCCACGTTCGGGCAGACGTCGAGATCGCACTCGGGGTCCTGATCCTCCACATTGATTGTGGGGGGAATGAGGCTGTTCCGCATGGCGAGGACGCTGGCGATGAGTTCGGCACCCCCGGCGGCTCCGAGCATGTGGCCGGTCATGGATTTGGTGGAGGAAACGAGCAGGCCGTCCTTGGCGTGGGCGCCGAAGGTGTTCTTGATGGCGCGCGTCTCGCAGATGTCGCCCATGGGGGTGGAGGTGGCGTGGGCGTTGACGTAGCCGACCTGGCTGGCGTTGAGTTTGGCGTGCTTGAGGGCCATGGCCATGCAGCGGGAGGCACCTTCGCCTTGCGGATGGGGGGCGGATAAATGGTAGGCGTCGGCACTCACGCCGTAGCCTGCGAGTTCGCAGTAAATGGTCGCCCCGCGGGCTTTGGCGTGTTCCATTTCCTCGATGATCACCACGCCGGCGCCTTCGCCCATCACGAAGCCATCGCGCCCCTTGTCGAACGGCCGGCTGGCGCGCTCGGGTTCGTCATTGCGGGTGCTGAGCGCGCGCATGTTGCCGAATCCCGCGTAGCCCATCGGCAGGATGGCGGCTTCCGCGCCTCCGCAAATGAACCCGTCCGCATCGCCGAACTTAATCATCCGCCACGCTTCGCCGATGTTGTTATTCGCCGTCGCACACGCCGTGACGATGGACATATTCGGCCCCTGAAGTCCAAACTCCATGGAAATCATCCCGCTGGCCATGTTGCTGATCATCATGGGAATGGTAAAGGGCGAGACACGGCTCGGGTTCTTGGTGATGAGCTGGGTGTGATTGTTCTCCAGCGTCTCCAGTCCGCCGATGCCACTGCCCACCATCACCCCGAAGCGCGTCACATCGATCTTCCCCACGTCCAGCCCGGAATCCTCCAGCGCCATCTTCGATGCCGCCACGGCCAGTTGGATGTAGCGGTCCGCGCGGCGCGCGTCCTTCGGCTCGCGGAAATATTGTTTCGCCTCAAAGTTCTTCGTCTCCCCGCCGATCCTGCAATCATACTGCGCCGTATCAAACAACGTCACCGGCCCGATCCCGCTGCGCCCGTGGCTCAGGTTGTCCCAGAACGTGACCAGATCATTTCCCACAGGGGAAACGATACCCATACCAGTGATGACAACGCGACGATCAGACATGAAGAGAAAAAGGAAAAGATTGGGGAGACACCCGGAGCACCCGCCGCCGACATCGGCCCAACGAAATACCCCTCAGGTTTCAGCCCGATAAACCCAGCCCCCCAACGTGTCAATTCGAGGAAATGAGGCACCTAACGCACCGTGATCGCATAAAGTATATAGCCAAAAACACCTGACCAGCCCTCAAGCCGATGAGCCGGGCATCCCCGGATGATCAAAATTCGATCCGGAGTCATCAAATGATGGGTGAGGATTATCCTGTCTGCACCACCGACAACTGCCTTATAGCCGCGGGTAATTTGCACCCCAGAGTTTTTCACGTCCTTAAGCTTGAAAACCAACTGATCTAGTAATGATTTCAGCAATGCAGGGGAGTCTACCTTTGCTTCTTTCTGGCCTGGGAGTTCTGAGATGCTTGAAATGATTTTCGAAGTGTCATTTGGATCAATGAAATAGCTGAATGTCCGCTCAGCGAATCCGTCCACGAAATGGACTTCGATCATCGGCTTATCCTTCACCGCCTTGTCCTCCTCATACGCCGGAAGCTTGTAGTGCTTGCGCAATCCTTCCAGAAATAGGGGCGTGGGCGACACAACCGTTACCCCGATTTCGGGAACCTTAAATGGTGGATCAAGATCTGCAGGCAACTGTGCCGACAGGGGAAACCGGAGGCAGAGCCACAGGAGCAGGACCAGACGTGCATTCATGCGTCAGACTGGTCCCTTTTGCGAGAAAAGCAAGATGGGAGACGCGCCATGTCTCCCCACGTGCCCCCCACCCCTACCACTTAAGCCCCTTCACCTGCGTCCATGCTGGAAACTTCAAGCCGGGCCTTTAATAATCAGCCGACAAACCCGTAAAGAAACGTATGCACAGCACCCAGAAACACAAAGAGCGTGAACAACAGTCTGGCCCGGCTGTAGAGCTCTGGATGGTCGGAAAAGTCGCCGGTGTAGAAAGCTAAGATCAAAGGAAGCACTACGAGGCTGATTTTCAGCGCTGTTTGCAGAAAGAAGGGCCGATATTTGTAAAGTTCGTGATCCCCAGGAATTTCCCAATTGATTTGGACAATCAGGCTAAGATCGTAAAACGCGATTGCTGCCCACAACGTCATGCCCGCTGCGAGCAGCCCGCGGAAAATGATCGGCGCGATGGTCCCGCGCGGTGCTGAGGGGATCGCTTCCTGCGGAGACTTGAGGCGGTCAGTTGCTATGGGATCAGGGG
Organism: Akkermansia muciniphila; assembly: GCA_943333275.1. Taxonomy (GTDB): domain Bacteria; phylum Verrucomicrobiota; class Verrucomicrobiia; order Verrucomicrobiales; family V1-33; genus JAGNEJ01. Next base: position 5,133 of record CALQSQ010000076.1, on the reverse strand, counting down.
GTTGCATGGCGCACTCGGTTTCCCATTGAGTATGCACCCGCGCCGGGCGAAACGCCAAGCAGAAAACATCCCCCCACCCCTACCACGAGAGGCCCTTCACCTGCGTCCACTGGGTGCTGGGCGGGGTGTATTGGCCTTTGATGGATTGTTTCATGCCGGAGAATTTGGTTCTGAGGCCGTCGATGCCGTAGTAGGCGTCGGAGCGTTGGGCGCGGAGGGCTTCCCAAAATCCCGTAGCGAACCTCCCGGGAAACGCTGAAAAGGAAGCGACGGCGATCGCCAAGCAAGAGGCGGCAGTCGTCTAGAAGGTCCAGGTGAGTCCCTAGGAAGATTCGATGAGTCTCTAGGAGAACCCGGCGAATCCATAGGACGACCCGGAAAGTCCTTAGGAGAACCCGGCGGATTCAAAGGATGACGCGGCAAGTCCCTAGGAGAACCCGGAGGATTCAAAGGATGACCCGATGAGTCCCTAGAACGAGGCGTATTTCCTTAAGAATGATACGATTGACGAAGAGAAAGGTGGGGTTCGTCGTTCCTAGGTGGGGATTTTCGGGCGGTTTGGATATGCCGTTGGCTTGAGGACGGCTGTCGGCTTAAAGATGGATGGGAACTTCGGGGAATTTGGTGAAAATTACCTGCTTGTCGGTGACAAACTTGTCCAACTTCCGAAGGGGCCAGTAAAAATTATCCAACCCATTTCCAGATGTCCATGATGCAAAACTCCTTGGTGGGTGAACGAGAAGGACGTCCTTGAACAATTTTCCTCCACGAATCGGCCAAATTTTGTGTGCCTCCTCTTTGGCGTCAATTGCCCGCTGCCGCATCCACGAGTAACTCCCGACATACGCCAGGAGGAGGACGGCCACGAGCGCCACGGTGGCTTTCTTATGCGAGTGGGGTTCGTCCTTCATGGGTGGGGGTTAGCGGGCGTTTGGGTGAGCGTCGGCTTCAGAACTTTAATCTGGCATGGAAAGGAAAGCCGAAGCCCAATCTACGTCGGGCAAAAAAACCACCTCTTCGCCATTAGCTAGGCGGTCTAATTTTCTCAGGGGCCAGTAGAGGCGATCTAGAAATCGTGCGGATGGATACCAGTCCTTTCCATCTGAGCGCCACAAGACGCGAAATCCACTCGCAGTGCCCCGTGATGGCCCCTGCCGGAACCACAAGTAGCTCCCGACATACGCCAGGAGGAGGACGGCCATGAGCGCCACGGTGGCTTTCTTGTGCGAGTGGGGTTCGTCCTTCATGGGTGGGGGTGGCTAGGGGCTGCTGTTACTTGTGGCACTCAAATGCATCGGCAAACCTTAGCGCTCTCCCCGTGATTTTTCCGTCCAATTCAATAAGTGGCCAATAGAGGTAATCTAAAAGCCTTGGCGACGGGTAAGTTTGGCTCGAATCTCGGAAGACCAATTGCTCGTGTCCCCCCCAATGTTTAATTGAGGAGCGCTGCCGGATCCACAAGTAACTCCCGACATACGCCAGCAGCAGGACGGCCACGAGCGCCACGCTGGCTTTCTTGTGCGAGTGGGATTCGTCCTTCATGGGTGGGTGTGCATTTTACCTCAGTTCTACCCCCCCAAATCGATGTAGAAGCTGAACGTTTTCTTGGTAATGGCTTTGTCGAGCCGTATGAGGGGCCAATAGAGGAAGTCGCAAAAAGCCTGCCCTCTTTCCGTGTTCGCAATAATTGGCACCACCAGTCGAAAGACTGTGCGTTCTTCCCACATCCTGGAAGGATGACGCCGCATCCACAAGTAACTCCCGACATAGGCCAGGAGGAGGACGGCCACGAGCGCCACGGTGGCTTTCTTGTGCGAGTGGGGTTCGTCATTCATGGGTGGGGATTACCGGGTGGATGGGTGACCCATGGCTAAATTCTGATTCAATTCCTGTAGCCTGTTGCTCCAATTTTCGCAGTGGCCAATAGAGGCGATTTAAAAATGCTGGTAGTGGAAACAAATTACCTTTCGCAGTGAGCAATATGCGAATTTCCCCCAGTTTAAGTGATTTTCCCTGCAGGATCCACACGTAACTCCCGACATACGCCACTAGGAGGACGGCCACGAGCGCCACTGTGGCTTTTTTGTGCGAGTGGGGTTCGTCGTTCATGGGTGGGTGCATTTCCTACCCGAGTTCCTTAGCTCTGAGGGTGGCGGCTTGGACGGCGGAGATGAGGGCGTGGCGGAGGCCGGCGGATTCGAGGGCGGCGAGGCCGGCGATGGTGGTGCCGCCGGGGCTGGTGACTTGGTCGCGGAGGAGGGCGGGGTGGAGGCCTGTTTCGAGAACCATGGCGGCGGCGCCGGCGACGGTCTGGGCGGCGAGGAGGAGGGATTGCTCTTTGCTGAGGCCCATGAGGAGGCCGCCGTCGGAGAGGGCCTCTATGATGGTGTAAACGTAGGCGGGGCCGCTGCCGGAGAGGCCGGTGACGGCATCGAGGAGGGATTCCTTGACGCGGAGGGCGGTGCCGGTGGCGGTGAGGAGGGTGTGGAGGGTGGTGGCGTCGGCCTCGGTGGCGGTGGTGCCGAGGGCGTAGGCGGAGGCGCCGTGGCCGATGAGGGCGGGGGTGTTGGGCATGACGCGGATGAGGCGGTGGGTGCCCTGGAGGATGGTTTCCATCTTGGCGAGGGTGACGCCGGCGGCGATGGAGACGAGGAGGGTGGGGGGAAGGGTGGTGAGTTCTGCGAGGACGGTGGGGATGTCGTAGGGTTTGACGCAGAGGAGGACGAGGTGGGCGCCGGTGGCGGCGTCGAGATTGGTGGTGGCGATGCGGGTGCCGGGGAGCTGGGCGGCGAGGGCGGTGGCGCTGGGGGCGTGGGGATCGCTAAGGGTGACGTCGGTGGGGAGGACGAGGCCTTTGTTGAGGATGCCTTTGAGGAGGGCGCTGCCCATTTTACCGCAGCCGAGGAGGGCGAGTTTCATAGCTTGGTGAGGGTGTCATCGAGGGCGTCGATGAGGGTGGTGATGGAGGTGAGGGTTTCGTCGCCCATGTTGGAGATGCGGAAGGTGGTGCCTTTGATCTTGCCGTAGCCGCCGTCGATGGCGATGCGGTGGTTTTTCTTGAGGAGGGAGACGAAGGCGGCGACGTCGAAGCCGTCTTTGTTGGCGACGCAGGTGAGGGTCTTGGAGCGGTAGCCTTCGGGGGCGAAGAAGCCGAAGCCGTGCTTGCGGACCCAGGCATGCATGAGGTCGTTGAGCTGGGTGTGGCGGGCGTAGCGTGCGGGGAGGCCTTCGGCGAGCATTTCGCGGAGTTTGAACTGGAGGCCGTAGAGGTGGGGGAGGGCGGGGGTGCTGGGGGTCATGAAGTTCTCGGCGTTCTTTTTGAACTCGAGGAAGTCGAAGTAGTAGCCGCGGTCTTTGATAGTGGCGGCGCGCTCGAAGGCGGCGTCTGAGCAGGTGAAGAGGGCGAGGCCGGGGGGGAGGGCGATGGCTTTCTGGACGCCGGCGAGCATGACGTCGAGGCCAAGTTCATCGAAGGGGATGGGGAGGGCGGAGAGGCTGGAAACGGTGTCGGTGATGAGGAGGACGCCGGGGAATTTCTTGACGACGGCGGCGATTTCCTTGAGGGGATTCATGACGCCGGTGGAGGTCTCGTTGTGGACGAGGGTGACGGCATCGAAGCCGCCGGCGGAGAGTTTCTCCTCGACCATCTCGGGGGTGATGGCGGCGCCCCAGGGGACGCGGAGGGCTTCGGCTTGTTTGCCGCAGGCGAGGGAGACGTCGTACCATTTATCCGAGAAGGCTCCGCAGCAGCAGTTGAGGACTTTCTTGGCGACGAGGTTGCGGATGCTGCCTTCCATGACGCCCCAGGCGGAGGAGGTGGAGAGGAAGACGGGTTGCTTGGTCATGAAGACGGCTTGGAGGCCGGGGACCATGCTTTCGACCAGGGCCTGGAAGTCTTTGGACCGATGCCCGATCATGGGCTGGGTCATGGCTTGGAGGGTGGCGGGGGTGACCTCGATGGGGCCGGGGATGTAGAGTTTGACGTGGGACATGGAAACGGGATGAGGGGGTGAAAGGGTTCACAGTGCCCACCTTTCGATGATGGGAAACAGGAATTTTCAATGTCTCACCGCGCCGGGGGGCGGCAGTCTAAACGCGCCGCCGCTGGAGGAGGATGCCGGTGGCCATGAAGGCCATGAGGGCACTGCCGGTGGGTTCCGGCACATTGACAAAGGCGCTGCCTCCGGTGAGGGAATAAGTGATGATGGGGTCTTCACCAAAGGGGGTGGAGACGATGTAGGTGAGATTGTACTGCATGCGCTCCAGCGGGCCGAGATCGAGCGGGAGATCGAGCGAGGGATCGCCGGGGAGCATGTAGCCCGCGAGGGGTCCGGTGATGATGGCGTCCATGTATTCCGAAGTGGGGGCGGGCGCGGTGAGGGAGGGCAGGCCGGGCAGCGTGAGCATGCCGGCGGTGAGCGGCCCGTAACATTGGATGAGCAGGCGGATCTCGACGAAGGAATCGACCGCTTCCAAGCCGGCGCCGAGGTTCATCATGGCGTTGCGGGCGCTGGTCCGGGTGTCGAGGGTGATGGAAAAGGAATCCGCAGTGGTGGCATTGCCGACGATGTAGGTGAAATTGATTTTACCGAAGGCCTCGTCCTTGGCATCGCCGGTGGTGGGCAACTGGGTGGCGGTGGCATTGACGCTGATGGTATCCCCCGGCGCATGGACATCCTGATAGATGCCGGCACTGCCTGCGTTTGTCACGGAGCTGGTGGGTCCGGCGAGGTCGCCCGCCCGGCGAAATCCTGCTTTCACTTCCGCCTGGATGAAGAATCCATTCCATCCCGACTGGTTGGAGAGGATGAGTGAAGTGGCCGCGTGGAGGTTGGAGGCGGACATCACCAGTCCGATGAAAAGCAGCAGTGAACGGAAGAGTTTCATAGGCGATATTTCGTGAATGGGTGCAGGCTTCATGGTCGTCAGCGGGGATAGGAAGTCAACGCCAATTGAGAGCGGTGTCGTGTAGCTTTCAAAGAGGGACGTTTTGTAGCACTCAAAGAGGGACAAGTTTTTCAGTCGAGTTTTTTGCCAATGTGGAGCAGTAGCTTGGGGCGCTGCTTTTTGTCAGGTGGGCGCATGAGGATGCTGGTGGATCCGTTGGTGTGCTGGCAATGCACCAGTCGGGTG